>CAYQYG010000001.1:0-103680 GCA_964421485.1 uncultured Polyangiaceae bacterium
CTGTCCGGTCAGGCCGCCGGCTGGCTCCGGCGCCCCCACCGGCGCTCTCCGGCCCCCCGTGACGCCGGAAACCGTCCCGTCAGCGGCGCCCCCACCCCTCCCGCGGCGGCGGCCGCGGCGGGTCCCCGACTCGATATCTGCTCGGAAATGGCTTTGCGTGATCGGCCATTATCTCACATGTGGTGACATCGGGTCAACTGCTGTCTTTCATCCACCTTCGCGCCTTCCGACTCGCACGTTCACTCGACGCCTTCGCGAGGATTATTTTCTGTTCGATAAGGTGAATGGGTTCGCGGCTTTCGCCGATTTCTGCGCTGTCTCCGGCGAGCCCGCGCGCGAAAGCCGCCTTGACGGCGAGCCGGGAGGGTGCGCCTAATGGTGCATCCTGGGCGAGCCATCAACACCGCTCGGGATCACAACTCGGGAAGGGCACGATGAAACGATATCCGGCTGCTGCGACCCTGACGGTTCACCTCCTCGCCACCACCATCGCCTTCGCGCTCGGCTGCGCGGGCGGGCTCGACGAGGACGTCGGTGACGTTGGCGACGTCGGCGCGGCCGAGGAGGCGCTGACCACCTGCGTGAGCATCAGCGACACCGGGGCGAACGAGGTGCCGGACACCTACGTCTGGGCCGCTTACCCCGGCTACAATCCAGGCAACGTCTCCGAGGACAGCATCGGCCTGTCCCAGGGCGGCGCGCAGCAGGCGCTGATCAAGGCGGACCTCGGCGTGATCCCGGCGGGCGCGGTCGTGACCTCGGCGACGGTCACCCTGCTCATGTCGTCCAGCGCGGCCGCGACCGTGAGCGTCCACAAGGTCACCGCGCCCTGGTCCGAGGGCACGGTCACCTGGAGCTCGTTCAACGGCGCCTATGACCCGGCGGTCCTCGCCTCGCAGACGGTGAGCGGCTGGGGCGTCGCGCGCACGTTCGACATCACGTCCCTCGCGGCCGAGTGGGTGAGCGGCGCGACGCCGAACCACGGCGTCCTCTTCGAGCGCGACCTCTCGGCCACGACCACGTTCAAGTCCAGCGAGGACGCGACCGCGGCCCGCCGCCCCGTCTTCCAGGTCTGCTACTCGACCGACGGCGCCGCGGGATCGTCGAGCAGCAGCGCGTCGTCGAGCACCAGCAGCAGCACGAGCTCGGGCGCCGGCGGCGGCACGGGCGGCGCCGGGGGCACGGGCGGCACCGGGGGCGGGGGCACGGGCGGCGCGGGCGGCGCGGGCGGCGGCGATACCAGCGCTCCGCCGGTCCTGACCAACCTGAAGCTGTGGATGCGCGCGGACGACGTGACGCTGAGCGGCGCGTTCGTCACCGGCATCCACGACAAGAGCGGCAACGGCCACACGGTCACGCAGAGCGCGTCCTCGCGCTGGGCGACCTACGTGCCGGGCGCGACGGAGCTGAATGGCAAGCCGGGCATCAGCTTCACCGGGACGCAATGGTACGAGAAGGTCGGCGGCATCCAGCTCCCCTTCGCGCAGACGCCGGTCTCCGTGTACACGGTCGGCACCCGCTACGCCGTCCCCGACGGCGGTCCGAGCCCGTTCTTCGGCTACGGGCAGGCGAACGGGGCCGCGCACATCTACGCGCGGAGCCAGGGGCTGACCGGCTACGTGCGCGGGTATTTCGGCAACGCGTACACCAGCACCCTCTCCGTGGGCCCCACGAGCTCCGCGCACGTGGTGTCGTACACGTTCTCGCAGAACGACCTGCACATCTACCTCGACGGCGCGGGCGAACAGGTCTTCGCGGCCCAGATGTGGGACACGCCCACGGCCCCGATGCTGCGCGTCGGCACGAGCGACATGACCACCCCGTCCTCGATCTTCAACGGCCTGATCGCCGAGATCCTGATCTACGAGGGCGCGCACGGCGCGGCCGACCGGCAGGCGGTCGAGGGCTACCTCAAGGCGCGCTACGGCGTCCCCTGAGATCCCGCGCGGCGCCCGGCCTCACTTCGCGCAGGTGGGGTCGGGCGCGGGCCCGTCGGACGGCACCGCGGGCAGCTTCTCCACGATGGCCTTCGTCTTGGCCGCCAGCTCCGGCGAGTCGCCGAGGAGCTGCACCAGCGTGAGCGCCGGCTTCCCCTCCACCACCGACCCCGACTTCGGCAAGCTCGCGATCTTGAGCATGGTGTCGTACTGCGCAGGGCTCACGAAGCGCAGCACCTGGCCGCCGACCTTCTTGTCGCTGCCCGGCGCGTAGAACGTCACGCGCTCCCGGGCGTACTTGCACGCGGTCTTGCTCGTGTCGTGGCAGCCCGCCGCGACGCCCGCGGCCTCGAGCTCCTGGCAGATCGCCATGGCGCCCTTGGGCTCCTCGCGGCACCCCGCCGCGGCCGCGCACGCGCCGAGCGCCGCGAGGAAGAGGCGCGCCGCGCGCCCCGATCGACGGGCCGGGCTCCGGGACTCTCGCTGCATACCTCGCGAGCATTACTGCGATCCCCGCGCCGCGCAAAGCGCCGGCGCGGGGCCCGGAAAGTTGCCCTGCGCGGCGCGGATCTGGCACGGCCGTCGCGTGGAGCCCGAGCCGCGGCGGTGCTGGATCGATCGGACCCTGGGCACGCTCGCGGCGGCGCTGCCGTTCGGGCTGGCGCTCGCGCGCGCCGCCTCCTCGGGGCAGTGGCGCGACGATCTCCCGGCGGTGCGCGACCTGGGGCTGGTCGCGGTCGGCGTCGGCGGCGGCGTGTCCACCGTGCTCACGCAGGCGCTCGGCCTCCTGCCGCTCGGATCGCGGACCTTCCGCGCCGCGCTCGGCTCGGCGCTCGCGCTCGCGCTCGCCGCGCGCATCCTCTACGGCCTCGTCCGGCGGCTCCTGCTCGAGGCAGGCCGCCCCGTGCCCGCAGGCTCGCTCTGGGCGCGGCTCCGGCTCGCGGGCGCGGCGCCGAGCCCGCGGCTCGCCGCGGCGCTGGCGGCGATCGCCACGCTCACGGCCGCGCTCTCGCCGACCTGGCAGCGCGAGGCGACCGTGGGCGGGGGCGCGATGCTGGCCACGGCGGGCGCGCTCGCGGCCCTCCGGCTCGCGCTCGAGTGCGCGGATCGCGGCGGCGCGGCGGCGCGGGCCTGGATCGGGCTCGGCGCGGTCCTCGGCGCGACGCTCGCGGAGAGCCCGGCCGCCGGCCTCTCCGCGGCCGCGGCGGCGTGGGCGATCCTCGCGGTCGCGCGGCGGTCGGCAGGGCCGACAGCCGATGAGGGGGCTACCCCGGAGGGGGCCGGGTCGCGCGCCATCCGCCCCGCACCTCGCGTCGCGTACGCGGCCGCCGCGGCGGGCGCCCTCGCGGCCGCGCTGCTGCTCGCGCCGCTCGCGCTCCGGCCGCTCGCGCCCCGCGCCTTCGCCGATCTCGGCCGCGCGCTCTCGGCCACGAGCCTCGCCGCGCTCGACGTCGCGAGCGCGCGCACGACCGCGCTCTCCGCGTGGACCCGCGAGATCGGGGTCGTCTCGCTCGGCATCGCCGCGGCGGGCCTGGCGCTCGCGCTCGCGCGCCCGCGGACCCGCCGCCTCGCCGCGCCGCTCGTCGCGCTCCTCGCGCTCGACACCCTCCTGCCCGCCCGGGCCGCGGGCGTGCTCTCGGCCGATCCGCTCACCGCGCTCCGCGCGCTCGCGGTCGCCGCGATCGCCGCCGGCTCCGCGCTCGGCGTGCACGCCGCGGTGCGCGCGCTGCTCGCCGCGCGCGTCCCCCTCGCCCGCAGCGGCGCCGCGCTGCTCGTCGTGTTCCACGTTACGCTCGTCGCGCTGACCAGCGAGGAGGCCGGGTTCGCCGCGGATCGCAGCGAGCAGCTCGCCGCCGAGGTCTGGGCGGACGAGGCCCTCGGCGGCCTCGAGCCGCGGTCCGCGATCCTCGTGCGATCCCCCGCGATCGCGTGGCGCCTCTGGGCCGCGCGCATCACCCGCGGCGAGCGCCCGGACGTGCTCGTGATCCCGGTGCCGCTGCTCGATCGGGGGCGCGTCGCGGTGAGCCTGCTCGGCGCCGAGCGCAAGATGGAGCCGCTCCTCCGGGATTTCGCGCTCACGGGCGAGCCGAGCGAGCTCGGCCTGTCCACGCTCGCCGACGTGCGCCCGCTGCACGTCGAGCTCGACCGGAGCTGGTCGAAGCGGCTGCTCGCCCACCTCAACGTCGACGGCCTCTGGCTCGAGTACGCGCCGCAGCCGCTCGGCGCGTCGGATCGCAAGGTCTCGACCGCGCAGTCGGTCGTCCCGCTGCGCCGCACGCTCGCCGCGCTCGCCGCCGCGGCCGTGCCCGACGCGTCGACGTCGGCCGTGCTCGCGTCGACGCTCCGCAGCCACTCCAGCGTGATCAGCATGCTCGGCGAGCGCGTCGTCGCGCAGACGTTCCTCGATCGCGTCGGCGAGCTGACCGCGCAGGATCCGTTCGTGTCCGGCGGGCCCATCCGCCGCGCCCTCACCGGCGTGCGCCAGGCGAGCGTCGCGCGCCGCGTCAGTTCTCCACGAGGGGGCTCGCGCCCCGTCGCCCCGCCGGGCAGAGCCCGGCGGGGCCCCACTCCCCTCGAACCGCTCGAGCCATCCAGACCCTGATCTCTTCTGGGGCAGATCGCTCCGCCACCCGGCTGCTGAATCTGCTGGCCGGCGAGCCACCTCCTCGTCCTGTCCAGCTAGGCCTCGGCCGGCGCAGGGCCGGGGGCGGAGGGGCCGTGGGTCCCGGACGGCCTGTCCGGCGGAGGCGGTCCCTCCGGCCGCGGCGCGCGCAGGTCCGTGGCGCGGATCGCCTTCACGCGCCGCTCGAAGCCCTTGCCGTCCTCCTCCGAGAGCGGCTCGCCGCCGAAGCGGGCCCGCAGATAGATCTGCGTCAGGTCGAGGATCTCCTCCGCGAGCGGGTGATCCATCAGCGCGAGCCTCTCGGCGTGCCGCAGCGGCGGGACGCCCGGCGATCGCGGCACGCCCTGCGCGGCCATCGCGCCCTCGAGCCCCTCGTAGAGCGCCGTCGCGAGCAGCGAGCTCGGCGTGCGCCCCTCCGCCGCGCGCGTCTCCTCGCGCCGCCGCCGCGTCCGCCGCCACTGCCAGTAGATCAGCCCGCCCACGACCAGGAGCCCGGCCGCCGCGGCGCCGAGCGCGCGCGGCCGCGACCAGCTCGTCGCGCCGGTCGCGCCCGGCCGCCGGTAGCGCGACGTCAGCGCCTGGAAGAGGCTCACCTGCTGGTTCAGGTCGTAGCCGACCACGTGCCGGTCCCAGCGCTGGCTCGTCGCCTCGATGAAGTCGCGCACGTACGCCCACGCCCCGCCGACCTCGCTCTTCGGCGCCGCGTCCGCCGGCGGCGTCGGATCGAACGTGACCCACCCCTCGCCCTCGAGGAAGACCTCCACCCACGAGTGCGCGTCGCCCTGCCGCACCGCATAGAAGCGGCCGAAGCGGTTGTACGTGCCGCCCACGAACCCCGTCACGTTGCGCGTCGGCACGCCGAGCGTGCGGAGCATCACGGCCATCGCGGTCGAGTAGAACTCGCAGTGCCCGCGCTTCGACTCGAACAGGAAATGGTCGAGCGGCTGCGGATCCCGCCCCGAGGGGGACGCGAGGTCGTAGCGGTAGTCGGTCCGGAGGCGGCTCTCGATGGCGCGCGCCTGATCCGAGGGCCTGTCGACGCCCTTCGTCCATTGCACGGCGAGCTCCCCGATGCGCCGCGGCAGGTCCTGCGGGAGCTGGAGGTAGCGCCGGCGATCGGCGGTCGCGAGCCGCTGGAACGTCGGCGAGCGCTTGCGCGACAGAAAGACGTCGTAGACGAGGCCGCGATCGTCGATCGGCTGGTAACGGAACTCGCCCTCGGGCCCGCGGTACGCCGCGGCCGCCGGCTCCATGCCGATCTGGCCCCGCGCCTTGAACCTGAGCCCCGTCGCGTTCGGCGGCAGGAAGACGACGGGCGGATCGATCGGCTCCAGGTCGACGCGCATCACCGGATCCATCGCCGCGTCCGGGTAGCGCTCGATCGGGATCAGGCCTGCGTCGATCTCCGCGGGCCGCTTGAAGCTCTCGCTCTGCGTCCAGCTCCGGCCGTCGTACGCGTCGAGCGCCGTGCCGCGCAGGTGCATCGTGAGCCGCGCCGGCGGCGGCTCCGGCAGCTCCGGGATCTCGACGCGCATCGCGAGCTTCGGATCGCTGCGCAGGACCCCCACCACGCCGAGATCGACCTTGCCCGAGAACCCGATCATGCGCGGCGTGTGCCCGCGGTTGAGCAGGAGCAGCGAGAGCCCGACGCGCGGGAAGATGACGAACAGCATCGCCGTGAAGGCGAAGATCGGGATCGAGAGCAGGCAGGTGACGGCCAGGAACGAGCGCCCGACCACGCGGCGCGACCGGAGGATGCGCGGCACGTCCACGGGCAGCCCCGTCCGGTCGCGCGCGCCCTGGCGGTAGTTGCCCTCGACCTCGCGGCGCAGGTGGCTCAGCACCAGCGCGCCGGGCGCCACGATGAGCACGCCGAGGAAGCAGAGGCCGTAGCCCAGGCCGCCGCCGAGCACCGTCCCGGCGATCAGGTGCAGCAGCGCGAGCACGATGACCTGCTGATCGTGCGCCGCCCCTTTGCGCGTCGCGAGCCGGATCACCTGCAGCGCCGCCGCGAACTCGACGAGCACGTCGAGCGCGCTCGCGTCGGTGAAGGCGACCCGCGCGACCTGCACCGCGATGACCGCGAGCAGCACCGCGGTGTCCAGGTGGCGGAGCGCCTGGTAGCGTTGCCACGACTCGCGCACGAGCAGCGCGAGCCCGAGCCCGATCAGGATGGCCCAGCTCACGTAGCGGTTGAACTGCCCGCTCACCACGAGCGCGATCACGCCGAGCGCCGCGAGCGCGTCGGTCATGATCCGGTGGACCATCCCGAACCTCACGACGCCCCCCTCGCCGCGGCCGCCGCGCGCGCCTCCGGCCGCTCCGCCCGCGCCGCGCGCTCCGCCCGGACCTCGGGCGCGCGCACCTCGTCGACGGGCTCGAGCAGCGCCAAAAAGCGCAGGATCGTGTCCGATCCGACGCTGCGATCGCCGCGCACCCGCTCCCCCAGCGTGGTCCCGACGATCACGCCGTCGCCCCGCTTGATGTGCGCGACCGCCCGCGACGCCGCCTCCCGGATCTTCTTCTCGAACGCCTGGGAGTACCCCTCCCCGGCGTCCCGTGGCCGCACGGCGTCGATCACGATCTGCACGTCCGGCCGCGTCTCCCGCGCCCGCTCGCGCAGGACGAGCTGATCGCGCAGCGTGCTCTTCTTCCAGTAGATGTCGCGCGGATCGTCGCCCTCGCGCATCGGCCGGAGCCCGAACGTCTCGTCGCCGCCGCCGCGCCCGCTCAGGCTGGAGCCCCCCTCGCGCCGCCCCGCGTCCTCCGCGGGCAGCCGCACCGGATCCACGGCCGGGTAGATGATCAGATCGCCCTCGGCCTCGACCTCGCGCGACTTCTCGAAGAGCCCGAACGGGAACCGCGTCGCGATCCGGAAGCCCGTGTGCCGGTCGCGCCCGCGCCGCGCCGGCGTGCGCCGGTACGCGGCGACCTGCGCGCTCGAGGGGCTGATCTTCAGGAAGAAGCAGCGCTTGTCCGCGGGCTGCCCCGCGCGCAGGTCCTCGACCTCGATCGCATACGACGGGATCCGCTTCTTGTGGTTGTAGACCTCGATCTCGACGAGGTGCGCGCGCCCGACCTGCGCGCGGGCCGGCAACCTCCGCGTCACCGTCAGGTGCCGCAGCGACAGGTCGCTCATCACGCCGGACACCACGATCAGCGAGAGCAGCATCCCGAGCAGCAGGTAGAGCAGGTTGTTGCCCGTGTTGATCGCGGCGAACCCGACCCCCAGCGTGATCCCGAGGTAGTACTTGCCCTCGCGCGTGAACTTCAGCTTCCGCGGCGGCTTGAGCAGCCGGAGCAGCCGGACCCAGAGGGGCGCCCCGCCCCCGGGCGGCGGGCGGGGCGAGGGCAACGGCCGCGGTCGCGGGCGCGGGGCCGCCCTGGCCTGCTCGGCCCTGTCCCCGGGAGGGCCCGCGCCGTTCGACGGCCTCCCTGCCATCCGGAGCCCCGGATCGCCTTGCGGCGCCCTCCGCCCCGGACCTCGATCGTGCTCCGCCGCGCCCATCGCGCGCGCCTCAGAGCGGGACCGGCACGCGCGCGACCAGGTCCCGCACCGACGCCTCGCACTCGTCGCGGCTCGGCATGTAGCCCTCGGCGTGGGCCGCCAGCCGCACGCGATGCGCCAGCACGGGCACGGCGAGGTCGTGGATGTCGTCGGCGATGCAGTACGACCGGCCGTGCAGCACCGCGCGCCCCCGGGCCGCGCGGGCCAGGTTCATGCCCGCGCGCGGCGACGCGCCGAGCGACAGCGTCGGGGTCGAGCGCGTCGCCTGGAGCACCGCGTGCAGGTACGTCGCCAGCGACGAGTCGAGCTCCACCCGGTCGACCTCGCGCTGGAGCGCCACGAGCTGCGCCGGGTCCAGCACCTGCGGCACGCCCCGCGCGCGATCGCCGTCGCCCCCTTGCAGGAGCAGCCGCATCTCGACCTGCGGCGGCGGGTACCCGATCCGGACCCGCACCATGAACCGGTCGAGCTGCGACTCGGGCAGCGGGAACGTGCCCGCGAAATCCTGCGGGTTCTGCGTGGCCAGCACGAAGAACGGCTCCGGCAGCGGGGTCGTCGTCCCGTCGACCGACACCTGCCCCTCGTTCATCGCCTCGAGCAGCGCCGACTGCGTCCGCGGGCTCGCCCGGTTGATCTCGTCGGCGAGCAGCACGTTCGCGAAGATCGGCCCCTGCCGGAACACGAAGTGCCCGAGCCGCTGGTCGAAGACGCTCACCCCGACCACGTCGCTCGGCAGGAGATCGCTGGTGAACTGCACCCTTCGGAGCTCGCCGCCCACGGCCTTCGCCAGGGCCCTGGCCAGCGTGGTCTTCCCGACGCCGGGCACGTCCTCGATGAGGACGTGGCCCCGCGCGAGCAGCGCGATCAGCGCCAGCTCGACCGCGTCCGGCTTTCCCTCGAGGGCCAGCTCGACGGCAGAGCGAAGCTTCGTGAGGAGAGGCGAAGCTTCACGCACGACCGAGAGCGCGGATGTCATCGGGGCCGATGGTAGCACGAGGTCACGGCGCGCCCGCCCCGATGCGCCGCCGCGTGCATGGCCCCCGCTCCGCCGGCCACCGCGCGCCGTCCAGTGCTCCCCGGGAGCGCAGCGCGGTGTGGCGCGGCTCGCCGCGGCTGCCGCGCAATGGCCCGGCGCGGGCGCCGCATGTATGCTCCGCGGGCCGTGGCCGTCTCGGGTTCCCTCCTCCATCCTCAAAGCGCCGCCGACGATCCCGCCCCTGGCAAGGCACCCGACGCATCCGGCGCGGGCGGCGCCGCCGCACAGGCCTCCCCGGCGCCGGAGACCGGGATCCGCGCGCAGGCCCCGCAGAGCGTCCCGCCCGCCGACGGCGAGCCCTCGGGCAGCCCGATCGCCGAGCCGCCGATCATTCCGGAGTCGCCGCGCGGGTCCCTGCTCTGGCGCGTGCGCGGCATGATCCGCACGCTGCGCCCCCACCAGTGGGTGAAGAACCTCTTCGTCCTCGCCCCGGTGGTGTTCGCGAAGCACCTTACGCACCCCTCCATCATCAAGAGCGCGCTCGGGGCGTTCGCGATCTTCTGCCTGCTCGCGGGGGCGGTCTACACGCTGAACGACCTCGTCGACGCCGAGGCCGACCGCGTCCACCCGGTCAAGCGCCACCGGCCGATCGCGTCCGGCCGCGTCCCGGTCGCGGTCGCGAAGGCCATGACGGTCGGCCTCGTCGCGATCGCGCTCGGCGGCGCCCTGCTGGGCCCGCCCCTCTTCTTCGCCGTCACGGCCGCGTATTTCCTCCAGAACCTCGCGTACTCCTTCTGGCTCAAGAAGATCGCCTACATCGACGTCGGCTGCATCGCGCTCGGCTTCGTGCTGCGCGTCCTCGCCGGCGGCTTCGCCACGAGGACACCGCTCTCCGGCTTCATGGTCGCGTGCACCGCGCTGCTCGCCCTCTTCCTCGGCTTCGGCAAGCGCCGCCACGAGCTCGCCGGCCAGAACGCGTCCAAGCAGCGGGCCGCCCTCGAGGCCTACTCGCCCCGCGCCCTCACCCTCGCGCTCGCGATCACGGGCGTCGCGAGCATCGGCACCTACCTCGCCTACACGCTCGACCACGACACCCAGCGCTTCTTCGACAACCCCTACCTCTGGATCACCACGATCCACCCGCTCTTCGGCGTCTTCCGCTTCCTCCAGCTCGTCGCCGGCCGGCCCAAGGCGGAGAGCCCGACCCAGGAGATGCTCCGCGACACGCCGTTCGTCTTGAACCTGGTCATGTGGGTGATCGAGGTCATCGTGATCGTGTACCGGCTGAGGCCCTCCTGATGTCCGACCCCGAGCTCCCTGACAGGGGGGGCGCCGCAGCCGCGGAGCCCCGCCCCGCGCTGAAGAGCGATCCGCTCACGGACCTGGCGCTCACGCTGCCGATCTTCGTCCTCTACCACCTCGGCGTCGTGCTCCTCCCGGTCCGCAACGCCGCGGACATGGTCACGAGCGAGCTGCGCGCGCTCGCCAACCACAGCCTCCTCCTCTACGCCGGCCTCACGCTGGCCGTCGGCGCGGCGTTCGTCCTCGTGCTCTGGATGCTCGGCCGCGGCCGCGCCTTCGAGACGAGGCGCTTCGTGCTCATCGCGATCGAGGGCGCGCTCTACGCCGTGCTCATGCGATTCGCCGGCGCCTACGCGGTCGGCTCGCTCCGCCTCGGCCCGCCCGGCGGAGGCGGCGTGTTCGGCGGCGTCGTGATGGCCCTCGGCGCCGGCCTCTACGAGGAGATCGCCTTCCGCGTCGGCCTCTTCGGCCTCGGCGCGCTCGGCATCAAGCTCATCTTCGGCAAGGGGCTCCAGGGCCTCCTGCTGATGGCGGGCTGGGCCGTCATCGCCGCCGCGGTCTTCTCCGGCTGGCACTACGTCGGCCCCATGGCGGACCCGTGGGACCTCAAGTCCTTCGTGTTCCGCACGGTCTGCGGCCTCGTCCTCACGGCCATCTACGCCTTCCGGGGCTTCGCTCCGGCCGTCTACACGCACGCCCTCTACGACGTCTGGGTCCTGGTCCTGCGCTGACGCGCGGGCGGGCGGATCCCGCCGCTGATCCCGCGTTGCCACGGCGATTCCGCCGTGCTTTCTGGAGGATCATGCCCCTCGTCGAGCAGCTCGCCGCCCTCCCCGCGCCCCTCCTCGAACGCCTCGGCGCCCGTGGCTTCGACCCCGCGCGCCTCGCCCGCTGGGCCGCGACCGTCGGCAAGGACCGCGACGCCAGGAACCGCCTGCCCGGCCTCGTCGAGCCGCCCTCGCCCGGCGACATCGCCGACGCCCCTGCGCCGGGCGACGAGGCGTACGACCGCTTCCGCGAGGCGGGCCTCGCCTCGCTCGCCCGCGGCGAGGTCGCCTTCTGCGTGCTCGCCGGCGGCATGGCCACCCGGATGGGCGGCGTCGTCAAGGCGCTCGTCGAGGCCCTTCCGGGCAAGACCTTCCTCGACCTCCGCCTCGCGGAGAACGACCACCTCGCGCGCGTGGCGGGCGCGCCGATCCCGCTCTGGCTCATGACCAGCGAGGCGACGAACCGCCCCATCCGCGAGGCCCTCGGAGCGCGGCTCGACGCACCCGGCGACCGCTGCGCCACCTTCGAGCAGCACGTCTCGCTGCGCCTCACCCCCGAGGGCGACCTCTTCCTCGAGGGCGGCGAGCCCAGCGCCTACGCGACCGGCCACGGCGACCTGCCGGACGCCCTCCGCGAGAGCGGCCTGCTCGCCCGCTTCCTCGCCCGCGGCGGCAAGACCGTCTGGATCACCAACCTCGACAACCTCGGCGCCACGATCGATCCGGCCCTGCTCGGCTGGCACCTCGCCCACGGCGGCCCGCTCAGCGTCGAGCTCGTCGACAAGGTCGGCGCTGATCGCGGCGGCGGCCCGGTGCGCTGGAACGGCCGCCCCATCATCGTCGAGGAGCTCCGCCTCCCGATCGGCTTCGACCCGAGCACCGTGCCCGTCTTCAACACGAACACCTTCATCGCCAGCGCCTCCGCCCTCGACGCCCTCTCGATGGAGTGGACCTACGTCGAGGTCGAGAAGAAGATCGGCGATCGCCGCGCCGTCCAGTTCGAGCGCCTCCTCGGCGAGCTCACCGTCGGCCTCGAGCCCCGCTTCCTCCGCGTCCCTCGCGACGGCCTGGCCTCCCGGTTCCTGCCCGTGAAGGACGTGCCGGAGCTCGAGCGGCGCCGCCCTGAAATCGAGGCGATCGCCCGCGCCCGCGGCATGCTCGGCTGAGCCGCCCGGAGCCCCGAGCGCGGGCGGCGCATCGCCGCTGGGGTAATGACCTCGGTTTGGCGCTATGCTGCGCGCCTTCGAGGATGCCGCTGCCCCCCCTCCCGAAGCTCGCGCTCAGGCTCGTCGAGGTGATCCCCTCGCGGGATGAGCCCGGCTTCCTCAACCTCCGGCGGCAGGTCCTCCGCGTCGAGTTCGAGGACGGCTCGCTCAGCGAGCCGTTCATCTACGACTGCGTCGACCGGACCCGCCTCGACGCCGTCGTCATCGCGCCGCACTACCTCGACGCCGCGGGCCGGCGCCACGTCTTCCTCCGCTCCGCGCTCCGCCCGCCCGTCGCGCTCCGCCCGCTCGAGGTCCGCCCCTTCCCCGAGGCGCCCACGCTCGGCGGCCTCTGGGAGCTGCCCGCGGGCCTCGTCGAGCTCGACGAGCAGAGCCCCGAGGGCCTCCGCCGCTCGGCCGCGCGCGAGCTCCTCGAGGAGGTCGGCATCGAGGTCGACCCCACTGCCCTCACCCCGCTCGGCCCGTCGACGTTCCCCGCGCCGGGCATGATCGGCGAGCGGCACTTCTATTTCCACGTCGAGGTCGATCCCGCGCGCCGCGTCACCCCGTCCGAGGACGGCTCGCCGCTCGAGATGGGCGCCGCCATCGTCGAGCTCCCGCTCGACGTCGCGATCGACCTCACGCGCCGCGGCCAGATCGAGGACGCCAAGACCGAGCTCGCGCTCAGGCGCCTCGCGGAGCTCTGATGGCGGACCCCTCTCAGCTCCCCCCCTCTCAGGCGAAGCGCCGCCCCCGCGTCGCGCTCGTCGTCAAGCGCTCCGCGTGGCGGATCTACCTCGAAGAGCAGCGCGACGAGCGCATCGCCCGCCTCGTCGACGCCGGCGATCCCACCGTCGCCCGCCTGCGCGCCTCCCACGACGCGCACGAGCGCACCGCGCTCGAGGTCCGGGCCGCCCTGGGCCGCCTCGGCGCGGAGATCCTCGACGTCTCCGGCTCCACGCGCCAGTTCGACGCCGCCGGCCTCGACCTCGTGATCACCGTCGGCGGCGACGGCACGCTCCTCAGCGCCTCGCACCACGTCACCGACACGCCGATCCTCGGCATCAACAGCGCCCCCAACCACTCCGTCGGCTTCTTCTGCGGCGCGCGCAGCGCCGAGGCGCCTCAGGCGATCGAGGAGGCCCTGCGCGGCGCCCTGCGCCGCACCGTGCTCACCCGCATGCAGGTCACGGTGAACGGCCAGGTCGTCACGTCGCGCGTGCTGAACGACGCCCTCTTCTGCCACGCCTCCCCTGCGGCCACCTCGCGCTACCTCATCCGCCTCGGCAAGATCGAGGAGGAGCAGAAGTCGAGCGGCTTCTGGATCGGCCCCGCCGCCGGCTCGACCGCGGCCCAGCGCTCCGCCGGCGGCCGCGTCCTCCCCCTCACCTCGAAGCGCCTGCAGCTCGTCGTCCGCGAGCCCTACACCCCGCACGGCGAGGAGTACCACCTCCGCCACGCCCTCATCCCGCCCGGCGCCCCGCTCGTCGTGCGCAGCAAGATCCACGACGCCAAGCTCTTCTTCGACGGCCCGGTCCACAGCGTCGACGTCGGCTTCGGCGACGTCATCGAGTTCACGCAGGCCCCGCAGTCCCTCACGCTCCTCGGCATCGCCGCCAAGCGCAAGTGGGGCCCCGGCTCCCCTGCGTCCGTCAGGTAGCCGCGGTCAGAACGCGCCGAAGACGCCCCCCTCCCCCGCGCCGATCCACGGCCGGACCCACGCGGACTTGCTCTCCGCCGGGTCCGGCTCGCCGGATCCGGACGACGTGATCAGGAGGACGATCCCCGTCGCGACCCCCACGCCGCCGACGATGAACCCCACGTTCGAGATGTTGCCGTAACTCACGGCCTTGTCGCGGTTGTCCACGACCTCCGGCCTGTTCGGGCAGATGTTGTCCTCGCAGCTCTCCTTGGCCGCGCTGGTCTTGTTGAACGCGAGCACCCCGAACACCCCGCCCACGGCCAGGCCCGCCGCGCCCACGCCGAACGCGATCGCCGCCGGCACCTTCGATCCGCCCTTCTCCTCCTTCGGCGGAGGCGGCGCGGCCGCGGCCTCGCGCTCCATCTTGAGCTTCACGACCTCGTGCTCGCCCTCCTCGACCTTCACCTTCTTCTCGGCGCGCTTCCACCCGTCGGCCTCGGCCACCACCGTGTGCTCGCCGGGGTTGATCGGCACCTCGCCGGCCGCGTCGACCTCCTCCCCGTCGATCGTCGTCGTCGCCTCGCCCTCCCTGGGCCCGCTCACGCTCACCTGGATCCAGGGGATCCGCGCCTCCACCTCGCCGAGCAGCTTCTTGGCCGCGGCCTGCACCTTCTTCGCGCCCGGCGACTTCGCCGGCGCCCCCTCGAGCTGGTGCAGCACCGCGCTCGCCTCCACGAGCTTCCCCGCGCCCACCAGCGCCCGCCCCAGATCGAGCTTCGTCTGCGGCGCCGGGTCGAGCTCGTCCGCGCGCCGCAGCGCGCGCGCCGCGTCGTCGAAGAGCTGCTGCTTCATCGCGGCCTTCGCCTCGGTCACGAGCGCCCTCGCCTCGGCCTTCTCCTTGGCGGTCGGGGCGGCCCCGGCAGCGGCCGGCGAGAGCACGAGGAAGGCCGTGGCGGCCGCGATCCAGGCAGCGCGAGGGGTCTGCATCGCCCCGATCCTACCCGCGAACGAGCCCCGCTCGAAAGCGCGAGCCGCCCGACCCGCGAGGCCCAGGCGCCCGCCGGCGCCCGCGCCGCCCCTCTCCGGCCGCCCCGCCGGCCCCGCGGGGCCCGCACCCCGCCCGCCCGCGATCGCGGATGTTGGCGCGAAAACCCCTGGAAAATATGCCGTTTTTGCCGTCGCGCCGATCCGTGATCGGGACCGCCGCCGCGCCCTCTGGGGTCTCCAACCGGCCCGTTTCGAGCCGTTTCGGAGCCCCGCGCGGCCCCTACCTCCCCCGACGCCGGACCCTCGCCGCGCGACCCCACGACCCAAAACCCCTATTTTTGTCGCTCCGAACGACGTTTCACCCCTGGCATCGCGACGCGCGTTGTGATTGTTTCTCCGCACGAGAGGGCACGAAACCTCCGGAGGACAAGAACATGGCCGCTAAGAAGACGTCGGATGGTGGGAAGAAGAGCACGGCGCTGAGCAAGAGCGCGCTCGTGAACGCCGTGGTCGAGGCGAGCGAGGGCGAGGTCACTCGCAAGCAGGTGAAGCAGATCCTCGATTCGCTCGCGGACATCGCCTACAAGGAGCTCAAGAAGACCGGCCTCTTCACGGTGCCCGGCTTCGCGAAGTTCCGGGTCGTGAAGAAGCCCGCCACGAAGGCGCGCGAGGGCATCAACCCCTTCACGAAGCAGCCGATGACCTTCCCCGCGAAGCCGGCGAGCAAGTCGGTCCGCGCGCGTCCGATCAAGGCGATCAAGGACGCCGTCTCCTGAGCGCGTCCCGGGGCCGGGGGCGGAGCGCGGATCCACGGCGCGGAGCCCCCGGACATCCACGCGCGGCAGCGCCCGGAGCGCGCGGCTGCCGCGGCGCCGCGCTTGCGCTACCCTGAGCGGCTCGGAAGCCGATGTCGCTCGCCGCTCGACTCATCCGCGCGCTGCTCGCGTTCTCGGTCATCCTCACGAGCTACCTGATCCAGTTCGGGCTCGGCCGGCTGTTCGGCCGGCGCGGGGCTGTGAACGCGCCGCGCGCGCTGCCCGCGTGGCTCGTCGAGCGCCGCGCGCGCGTCGACCGCGCGAACGCGCGCCGCCTCCTGCGCGTCATGCTCAAGCTGCGCGGCGTCTTCATCAAGCTCGGCCAGGTCCTGTCGATCATGGGCGGCTTCCTCCCGCGCGTGTACGCCAAGGAGCTCGAGCAGCTCCAGGATCAGGTCCCGCCGCACCCCTACCGCGACCTCGAGGCCGCGCTCCGCGACAGCTTCGGCGAGGAGCCCGGCGCCCTCTTCGCCGAGATCGAGCGCGAGCCGATCGCCGCCGCGTCGCTCGGCCAGGTGCACGTCGCCCGCCTGCGCGACGGCCGCAAGGTCGCGGTGAAGTTCCTCTACCCCGGCATCCGCGGCGTCATCGCCGTCGACCTCCGCGTCCTGCGCCTCGCGGTCATGGTCTACCGCTGGTTCGTGCCCGTCGCGCGCCTGGAGCGCGTGCACGAGTCCCTCGTCGATCTGCTCCGCCGCGAGACCGACTACCTGCACGAGGCCGCGTGCATGGAGCGCATGGCCGCGAGCTTCGCCGGCGACGCGGGCCTCGCGTTCCCCGAGGTCATCCACGAGCTCACCACGAGGGACGTGCTCACGATGACCTTCATGGAGGGCATCAAGATCACCCGCCTCGACGAGCTCGAGCGCGCCGGCGTCGCCCCGCCCGAGGTCGCGCTCCGGCTCGTCCAGGCCTTCTACAAGATGCTCTTCGTCGATCGCTTCTTCCACGCCGATCCGCACCCCGGCAACTTCCTCGTCGAGCCGATCGGCCCCGCGCCCGAGGGCCGGGGCGCCGCGCCCCCGCGCCCCTTCCGCCTCGTCGTGCTCGACTTCGGCGCGATCTGCGAGGCCCGCGACGAGCTCATCGACGGCATGATCGACATCCTCAAGGGCTTCTTCGCGCAGGACGACGCGGCGGTCGTCGCGGGCTTCCGCCGCATGGGCTTCGTCGCGCCCGGCGGCAACGAGGCGCTGCTCGAGCGCACCGTGCGCTCCTACTTCGCCAAGCTCCTCAAGGTCCAGGACCGCACCGCCCGCGCCCTGATGCGCGCCCGCCCCGAGCAGCTCGAGCGCCTCGCCGACCCCGAGGTCGAGCGCGGCGAGCTCCAGGAGCTCATGCGCTCGTTCGAGTACCCCGAGGACTGGTTCTACGTGGAGCGCGCCTGCGTGCTCATGTTCTGGCTCGCCGCCCAGATCGACCCGGCCCTCGACACCCTGACCGCCGGCTTCCCCTACGTCATGCCCCTGCTCGCCCAGCGCGAGCTCGCCCGCGGCGCGGACCCGCCGCGCCCGCCGGACGCGAGCCCGCGCGCGTGACCGCCTAGCCCGCGTCGAAGCGAGCCCCCGGCCGCGAGAGCCCCAGCGCGTCGAGGAACGGCGCGTAGCTCGCGTCCCGGTCCGCGTGGACCTCCGTGAGCTTCGCCTGCACCTCCGCGAAGCCCGCGGCCCGCAGCCGCGCGAACGTCGCCTCGGCCGCGTCCTCCCCGGGCGCCACGCCGGACCCCGCGAGCACCGTCCCCCCCTGGCTCAACCCGGGCGGGATGAGCTGGACGAACGGATCCGGCGCCCGCCGCAGCAGCCCCACCATCCGGTGCGAGCTCGACACATCCCCCGACATCTCCGGGTGGAACGCGGCCAGCACCAGCGCCTTCGAGGACGAGACCGGCACCCCCTGCAGCTCCCCCGCCCCATTCCCCGGCGCGTACGAGCGCCGCAGCGCCTCGCCGAACCGGGCCGCGAAGCGCTCCCACGGCGACGGCGGCGTCCGGACGCAGGGAAACACGAGGTGGACCACCGGCGCCTCGGCCTCTTTCACCGCCGCGAGCGTTCCCTCCACGCTCGGCTCCCGGTCGAGCATCACGACGAACTGCCCGAACCCCGTCTCCGCGTCCCGCAGGTACGGGCAGAGCCGGAACCGGGCCACCACCTCGTCCGCGTACCGCGTGTGGATACGGACGACCTCTGCGGCAAAGCGCCGCGCGAGCGGGTGCTTCCCAAGCTCGCCCCGAACGCTCGCCTCGAACCGCCCCATCGCTGCCCCTCTCGGCGAGGCCTGCCCGCCTGCCCCCCCGAGTCCGGCGCATGGGTTCAGCTTGCAGCGCTGCTCACCCGCGCGGTGCCCCCGAATGTCCGGAGAGGACCATTCCCCGTCCGGACTGTGGCAGCTTCGTGATAGCTTACGCCGCGCTGCGGCGAAAGGAGGAGGCGTGCAAGAGATCGCGAAGCTGACGCTGAACGATGGCGGTGTGGAGAAGTCGATCGAGCTCCCCATCGTGACGGGTACCGAAGGCGAGAGGGCGATCGACATCGGCAGCCTCCGCGGGAAGACGGGCTACGTCTGCATCGATCCGGCCTTCGTCAACACGGCGTCGACGACGAGCGCGATCACCTTCCTGGACGGCGAGAAGGGCGTCCTCCGCTACCGCGGCATCCCGATCGAGCAGCTCGGCGAGAAGTCGACGTTCGTCGAGACATCCTACCTGCTCATCTACGGCAAGCTCCCGAACAAGACGGAGCTCTCGCACTTCTCCAGGCTGCTCACGCGCCACTCGATGATCCACGAGGACATGAAGCGCTTCTTCGACGGCTACCCGACGAGCGCGCACCCGATGGCGATCCTCTCCGCGATGGTGCTCTCCCTGTCGAGCTTCTACCCCGAGGCGATCGACGTGAAGAACAAGGAGCTCATCGACATCACCATCGCGCGGCTCCTCGCGAAGGTCCGGACGATCGCGGCGTTCTCCTACAAGAAGTCGATCGGCCAGCCGTTCGTGTACCCGCAGAACTCCCTCTCGTACTGCGCGAACTTCCTCAACATGATGTTCTCCGTCCCCGCGGAGCCGTACGAGATCGACGAGGACGTGGTGAAGGTCCTGAACCTGCTCCTCATCCTGCACGGCGATCACGAGCAGAACTGCTCGACCTCCACGGTCCGCCTCGTCGGCAGCTCGAAGGCGAACCTCTTCGCCTCGATCGCGGCCGGGATCTGCGCCCTCTGGGGCCCGCTCCACGGCGGCGCGAACCAGGAGGTCGTCGAGATGCTCGAGGCCATCCGCGCCGACGGCGGCGACGTGAGCAAGTTCGTGAAGCTCGCGAAGGACAAGAGCTCCGGCTTCCGCCTGATGGGCTTCGGCCACCGCGTCTACAAGAACTACGACCCCCGCGCGCGCCTCATCAAGGCCGCGGCCGACAAGATCCTCTCCAAGCTCGGCATCAACGACCCGCTGCTCGACATCGCCCAGCGCCTCGAGGAGACCGCGCTCAAGGACCCCTACTTCGTCGAACGCAAGCTCTACCCGAACGTCGACTTCTACAGCGGCCTCATCTACCGGGCGCTCGGCTTCCCCACGAACATGTTCACCGTCATGTTCGCGCTGGGCCGCCTCCCCGGCTGGATCGCGCACTGGAAGGAGATGAACGAGGACCAGAGCACGAAGATCGGCCGCCCCCGCCAGATCTACACGGGCGAGCGCCAGCACGACTACGTGCCCCTCGACGAGCGCACCTGATCCGCGCGGCGCCGCTCACCGCGCCGACATCAAGATCAACACGAGCCCGACGATCACCCCGATCGTCAGCGACACGCCGCCCACGAGCAGCGCCACCTGCCCCGGCGACCAGCGCCGCGCCGGCGCGACGCGGTCGTTCAGCGTCGACTGCGGCCCGCGGTGATCGGGGGCCGTCGCCGCCGGCGAGGATGGCTCCACCAGCGTCGGCGCGGGCCGCATGGCCGCCGTCGCCGCCGCGCCCAGGTGCTGCCCCCGCTGCGGCCACGCGCCCTGCTGCGGATACTGCGCCTGCGCCTGCGCCTGCTGCCACGCCGCCTGCTGCTGCGGTTGCGCCGCCTGCTGCCACGCCGCCTGCTGCTGCGGTTGCGCCGCCTGCTGCCATGCGCTCTGCGCCTGGAGCTGCGCCTGCGAGGGAGGCGGCTGCGGCTGTTGCCAGGCGCCCTGCTGCGGGACCTGCGCCCTCTCCGGCCACTCCGTGGGCGGCGCGGTGGGCGCGGGCGGCTGCGGCGGGAGCTGCCCGGCGCGCAGCCGCCCCTCCTGCACCGCGCGCGCATAGGGCGCCGGCTGCCCCGCGCGCGCGGCGCGCACGTCGGCGAGCATCACCTCCGCGTTCGGATAGCGGTGGTGCTTCACGAACGCCACGGCCAGGTCCACGATCGCCGCCACGTCCGGCGGCACCCCGGGCGCCACCGACGCGAGCGGCGGCGCCGCCTCGGTGGCCGCCGCGATCACCTCGATCGCCTCGCTGATGTCCCCGTGCACCGGCCGCCCCGAGAGCAACCGGAACATCGTCGCCCCGAGCCCGAACAGGTCGGTGCGCCCGTCGATCTCCTGCACGAGCCCCGTCGCCTGCTCGGGCGCCATGTACGTCGCCGTACCGATGATCATCCCGGTCCTGGTCGCCGTCTTCTCGGGCAGCCCCTCGATCCCGTCGAGCACGCGCGCGATCCCGAAGTCGAGCATCCGCACGCGCCCGTCCACGCCGAGGTGGATGTTCTCCGGCTTGAGATCGCGGTGCACCACGCCGCGCGCGTGCGCCGCCACCAGCGCCACCAGCACCTGCTCCGCCAGCCCGAGCACCTCCGCGACCGGCATGACTCCCACCCGCGCCATGCGGTCGAAGAGCGTCTCCCCTTCGAGCACCTCCATCGCGAGGTAGGCGACCCCGTCCTCGGCCTCGCCCGACCCCAGCATCCGCGCCACGCCCGGGATCGCGTCCGAGCCACCCAGCTTGTCGCCGATGAACCCCTCGCGCAGGAACCGCTTGCGCACCTCCGCGTTCGCGTTCAGCGCCGGGTGCAGGACCTTCAGCGCGACCTGCCCGCCGCTCGCGTCGCGGCCGAGCAGCACGCTCCCCATCCCGCCGACCCCGAGCACCCGCTCGATCCGCCACCGGCCGGCGAAGACCTTGCCGACCCAGAACTCCGCCTCGTCGTCGAACACGCGCCTGGAGCCTAGTTGATGCTCGTCGTCCCCAGCAGCGGGGCATCGCCGTCCAGCCGCTCCGCGGCCGTTTTCAGCCCGGACGCGACGTTCTTGAGCGCGTCGGCGGACATCCGCACGGTCACCCCGGATCGCACCAGCGTCACGTGGACCGCCCCGCAGCCGCAGCGGGTGACGTGGACCGCGTCCGTGGACGCCAGCTGGGTATGCGGACCGCACTTGTTCGGAGATGCCATCTCGACCTCGGCGGCCATCCTAGCAGCTCCGTCGCTTCGACGGCCCGCTCCGAGCGCGCAGCCGCTCGCCGGGGTATTGGCCGGCCATTTGCTTGGCGATACGCTTCCGTGAGCTTGCCACCTGGAGGGTGCCGATGATTCGCCGCACGAGCTTCCTTCTCCCCGCCGCCCTGCTCTGCTTCGCCGCAGGCTGTTCGGACGACGAGACCACGAACCCGGCGCCCTTCGACCCGTCACAGCTTGACCCACCGCCGGCCGGCGAGGGCTTCCAGGTCGAGACCGACGACATCGAGGTCCCCCCGGGGGTCGAGCAGCAGGACTGCTACTTCTTCAAGATCAGCGAGCTCGCGGCGGCGGCGGGCATGAGCCCCGACGAGCCGGTGAACCTCCACCGCATCCAGATCGCGCAGCGGGCCGGCTCGCACCACATGAACATCTTCCGCGTGAAGACGGTGGTGAACCTCGGCCCCGAGGGTGGCCGTGTCCAGAAGGGCCAGAACGGCGTGGGCGAGTGCTTCAAGAGCCCGAACTGGGCCGACTGGCCGCTCATCGCGAACTCCCAGATCGACGGCCATGACGACTGGACGTACCCCGACGGCGTCGCGAACGTCCTCCAGCCCGACGAGTGGATCATGCTCCAGACCCACTACGTCAACGCGTCCACCCAGAAGACGCCCGAGGCCTACGGCCGCGTGCGCGTCAACTTCTGGCACGTGCCCTCGACCGAGGTCACCGCCGAGCTGGGCACCGTGTTCGCGACCAAGCAGTCGATCCGCGTCTGCCAGTCGAACCCCACGCCCATGTTCGAGGGCACCTGCCAGATCGACAGCCCTTCACCCGTGCAGATCATCGGCGCCAACGGCCACTTCCACAGCCGCGGCACGCAGTTCGACATGTACAAGTGGGACGGCGTGACCCCCGCGACCCCGCCGGCCGCGGATCGCTTCTACCGGTCCGACGCGTGGGACGACCCGCCGATGCTGCACTCGCCTGACCTCGACGTCACGCTGCCGCAGAACGGCGGCATCTGGTACACGTGCGCGTATCAGTGGCAGGAGCCGGATCCCTCCGTCGGCTGCTCGGGCCTCGACGCGTTCGACAAGGAGAAGCACCAGACGCCCGACGAGCAGCTCGACTGCTGCTACACGTTCGGCCCGATCGTCGAGAAGAACGAGCACTGCAACATCTTCGTGTACTACTACCCGAAGCAGGACGACGTGAACTGCTTCTGAGCCCGCGCCGCCGATTCCCCACCCCTCGCCGAGCCAGCAGAGATGCGCATGCCGATACACCGCCCCGCAGCGTGGATCGCGCTCGCCGCGGCCGCCGCCGCCCTCGTGGGCTGCCCTGACGAGACCGATCCGCCGCCCGTCGAGCCCCCCGCATGGCAGGTCGCGCTCGACGCGGACGACCTCGATCGCGCCGTGCTCTCCGTGTGGGGGAGCGGCCCCGGCGACGTCTTCGTCGTCGGCGGGCCGCTCGGCAACACCGGCCGCGAGACGCTCGCGCTGCGCTACGACGGCGAGCGGTGGCGAGACCTCGCGCCCGGCGGCGACGAGACGTTCTGGTGGGTCTCCGGCTCGGCGCCGGACGACGTCTGGATGGTCGGCGAGCGGGGCCGCATCGCCCACTGGGACGGCGCCTCGTTCACGGAGCACGAGTCGGGCACCACCGCGACGCTCTGGGGCGTGCTCGCGCTCTCGCCGGCCGACGCGTGGATCGTCGGCGGCTCGCCCGGCGGGGGCGCGAGCGCGCCCAACGACATCGTGCTCCACTGGGACGGCGCCGCGTGGGCGCCCGAGCCCTTGCCCGGCGAGCCGCTCGGCCGCGCGCTCTACAAGGTGTGGGGGACGAGCTCCGACGACCTGTACGTCGTCGGCGAGCTCGGCGTGATCTGGCACCGCGCCGGCGCGACCTGGGAGCGGCAGGACGACCCCTCGCTCACCACCAGCACGCTGTTCACCGTGAACGGCTGCGGCGCCTCCGAGGTCTACGCGGTCGGCGGCCAGGCCGTGCTCCGCTCCGACGGCGCCGCCTGGACGCGCCTCGACGTGGACCTCAGCAGCAGCGTGAACGGCGTCGCGTGCGGCGGCCCCGGCGACGTGGCGATCGTGGGCTTCGGCGGCCTCAAGCAGCGCCTCGTCGACGGCGCCTGGATCAACGAGTTCACCGTCCAGCCCTACCAGGACCTGCACGCCGCCTGGGCCGAGGGCGGCGGCGCCTTCTGGGCCGTCGGCGGCGACTTCATCTCGTCGTCGAGCCCCGGTCAGCCCCGCGCCGGCGTCGTCGCCCGCTACGGCCCGGGGCGCGTCGCCGACGCGATCACCCCCTGATCGCGGCGCCACGGCCCCGCCCCCCGCGCGCGTCGGAGCGGCGATCGGCGCCCTCCGTGACGGCTGTAAACGTGCGTCCAGTATGGCGCCGCCGCCCCCGGCCTCGTGAACTCTCCCGCGACGCGGGGAACATTCCGGTCGTTTCGCGTAGAATGCACCGAACGGGGCCGCTGGTCGTCGGATTGCAAAGGCACCCCCCATCTGCATCCGCAAGCCGGAATCGCCTCAAACCCAGGGAGAACCATCGCCATGCGACGGACCATCGCTCAGCTTGCTCTCGGTACGCTTACTTTCGTTGCCCCGCTCCTCGCCGCCTCGACCGCCTCCGCGGCGAACATCGACGCGTGCGGCGACATCAACGTCTCCGCCAGCGCGGAGTGCACGGTCGAGTTCGAGGGCGGCTGCAAGGCCAAGTGCACGCCCCTCGCCTTCGAGGCCTCGTGCGCCGCGGAGCTCACCGCCTCCTGCGACGGCCAGTGCACCGCGAGCGCCGATGTCGCGTGCACCGGGAGCTGTCAGGGGAGCTGCGTCGCCGACTGCGAGGCGGATCCAGGGAGCTTCAGCTGCGAGGGATCGTGCGACGCGGACTGCAGCGGGAGCTGCTCGGGCTCGTGCTCCAGCGCGGCGAACCGCAGCGAGTGCGAGGCGTCCTGCAAGGCGACGTGCTCCGCCGAGTGCCAGGCGAGCTGTGAGGCGAACCCGCCCGAGGCGTCCTGCGACGCCCAGTGCCAGGGCTGCTGCCAGGGCTCCTGCACCGCCGAGGCGAACCTGGATTGCCAGATCGACTGCCAGGCGTCCGGCTACGTGGACTGCAAGGCGGAGATGCAGGGCGGCTGCGAGATCGCGTGCGAATCGCCGGACGGCGCGCTCTTCTGCGACGGCCAGTACGTCGACGCCGGCGGCAACCTGGCGGAGTGCATCGCGGCGCTCGAGGCGTTGCTCAACCTCGAGGTCACGGTCAACGCCAGCGCGGAGTGCTCGGGCAACAGCTGCTCGGCCGAGGCGAGCGCCAGCGTCTCCGCCTGCGCGACCGCGGCGCCCGGCGCCGGTGCCCCGGCCGACGCCGGCGCGCTCGCTGCGCTCGCGGCGGGCCTCGGCCTCGCCGCGACGGCGCGCCGCCGCCGCCGCTCCTGAGCCGCGCCGCCTCGCGCTGACGAGGGCCGGGAAGCACCCCGGCCCCTCGCGCGTCCTCCGCGGGCCGCCTCACCAGGGGCGGCCCCCCCCGGCTCGCGCCTCGCGGGCCCGTAGTACAGTCCCCCGCGATGCCGCGACCCGAGCCTGCCCGACGAACGGTCGCGCGCTGCGCCCTCGCGCTCGCGCTCCTCTCCGCGTGCGATGCGCGCGCCCCGCTCCATCCGCCCGCCGAGGCCCCACCGGCGCCTGCCTCTGCGGAGGCCGCCTCCGCCCAGCCCTCCGCGTCCGCCGGGGCCCCGCCCGCGCCCGCGCCCCCCACCGCCGCGGCGCCGCCGCCGCCCGATCCGCCGATCGTGCTCGCGTCCGGCGGGAGGCGCGCCGTGCGCGGCGACGCCGGGCTCGTCACCGCGGTCGAGCCCCTCGCCGCGCGCATCGGCGCCGACGTGCTCAGGCGCGGCGGCAACGCCGTCGACGCCGCGGTGGCCGTCGCGTTCGCGCTCGCGGTCACGCACCCGAGCGCCGGCAACATCGGCGGCGGCGGCTTCATGATCGTCCGCCTCGCGGGCGGCGAGGTCCACGCGATCGACTTTCGCGAGACGGCCCCCGCCTCGGTCACGGCCGAGTCGAACGCCGCGATGGTGCGCGCCGGGGCGTTCGGTTACCAGTCGGCCGGCGTCCCCGGCTCGGTCGCCGGCCTGGGCCTCGCGCTCGAGCGGTTCGGCACCCGCCCGCTGGCCGAGCTCCTCGCGCCCGTGATCGCGCTCGCCCGCAAGGGCCACCGCCTCGGGGCGCGCCAGGCGCTCACGCTCTCGTGGGCCTGGCCCAAGCTCAAGCTGGACAGGGCGGCCCGGGCCATCTGGGGGCGCGGCAAGGAGCCCTTCCGCAAGGGCGATCTCGTCCGCCAGATCGACCTCGCCGGCACGCTCGAGGGCATCGCGCGCGACGGCCCCCGCGCGCTCTACGAGGGCCCTATCGGCAAGAAGATCGCCGCCGCCATGCGCGATCACGGCGGCCGCATCACCGAGGCCGATCTCGCCGCCTACCAGCCGAAGCTCCGCGCCCCGCTCCGCTTCGCCTATCGCGGCTTCACCGTCGACACGATGCCGCCGCCCTCCATGGGCGGCGTCGCCTTCGCCCAGATCATGCTCACCCTCGAGCGCGCGAGGGCGTACGAGGCGCCCGTCGACTCGGGGCTCTCGCTCCACCTCTTCGTCGAGGCCGCGAAGCGCGCCTACGCGGATCGCCGCCTCGCCAGCGCGGATCCCGAGTTCGTCCCCCCGGGCACGTCCGACGCGCTCGCGCGGCTGCTCGACGCGGGCTACCTCGGCGCCCGCAAGCCGCCCATCGACCCCGAGCGCGCCACGCCCGCGGGCGACATCGCGCCCGCGCCGGAGGCCGTCGCCGCCGAGTCGCCGCAGACGACGCACTTCTCGATCGTCGACGCGCAGGGCAACGCCGTCGCGTGCACGACCACGCAGTCCGCCGGGTTCGGCTCGAAGATCGTCATCCCGGGGACCGGCATCCTGCTCGGCAACGCGATGGGCGCGTTCACGGACACGGGCATCAACGCCGTCGCCCCGGGCAAGCGCATGCAGAGCTCGATGACCCCCGCGATCGTCACCCAGGGAGGCAAGCTCGCGCTGATCCTCGGCTCGCCCGGCGGCGACACCATCCCCAACACCGTGGCGCAGGTCTTCCGGAACGCCGTCGACTACAGGATGACCATCGACGAGGCCGTCGCGCACGCGCGCATCCACCACCAGTGGCTCCCCGACAGGATCCGCGTCGAGCTCCAGACGCCTCCGCCGCGGGCGGCGCTCGACGATCTCCGCAGGCGCGGGCACACGATCGACCTCGACCCGAACCCCATCGGCGACGCGAACGACGTGCTCGTCGACGCCGCCGGCGTTGCCTGGGGCTTCGCCGACCTCCGCGAGGGCGGCGAGGCCGTGGGCGTGGCCAAGCCGCCGGCCAAGCGCTGAGGCTCACCTGCCCGGCCAGGGCGGCGCCTCGATCATGTCGGGCTCCTCGTCTTCCCGCTTCGGGCGCACGACGACCACCGGGCACGGGGCGCTGCGCGCGACCCGGTCCGCCGTCGAGCCGCCGAGCAGCCGCCGCAGCCGGCCGGTCGGGTGCGTGGCCACGACGATCAGATCCGCGTCGAGCTCGTGCGCCAGGCCCACGATCGCGCGGTCGGGGCGGCCCGTGCGGAAGTGCATCGCCATCAGCCGCGCCTGACCGTTCGCGGAGCGGTGCTGCAGCACACGCAGCGGCGGCATCGGGGCGGCGGTCACCGACGCGCCCGGCGTCGCCACGTCGCGCACGGCCGGGGCCACGCGCCGCGGGCCGACGACCACCGCGTGAATCTCCGCCTCCCCGCGCAGCGCCGCGAGATCGAACGCGAACCGCCAGGCCCGCCCGCCCGGCTCCGAGAGGTCCATCGCGACGACCACGATGTACGGCCTCACTGCGCGCTCGTGGTGCGCACCGTGCGGGGCCTCGGCCTCGGCGCCCAGGGCGCTCCGATCGCCGCCCTCCGCCGGCGGCGCGCTCGTCTGGCTCGGCATCGTCCGCAAACGTTTGCGCCCGATGGCCCCGCCGCAAGCCGGTGAGCCTTGACGCACCCTCCAGACCCTCGCAGCTTCGCGCCGATGATCCCGAGGTACACCCCTTCCGACTTCGCCGAGCTCTGGTCGGGCGCGGCGCGGTACAAGACCTGGCTCGAGGTCGAGCTCGCCGCGTGCGAGGCGATGGAGACCGAGCGGCTGGTCCCGGCCGGCACCGCGCGCTCGATCCGCGACAAGGGGATCGTCCTGGATCCAGCGCGGATCGAGGAGATCGAGCGCACCGTCAAGCACGACGTCATCGCCTTCCTCACGCACGTCGAGGAGCTCGCCGGCGCGGAGGCGCGCTGGCTGCACCGGGGCATGACCTCGAGCGACGTGCTCGACACGAGCCTCGCCGTGCTGCTCGCGCGCGCCTCGGACCTCCTCTCCCGCCGGCTCGACGGGCTGATCGCCGCGCTCGCGCGGCGCGCCGAGGAGCACCGGCGCACGCCCATGATCGGCCGCAGCCACGGCATGGCCGCGGAGCCGATCACCTTCGGGCTCGCGCTCGCCGGTCACCTCGCGGAGATGAAGCGCGGCCGCGCCCGCCTCGCGGCCGCCCGCGCCGAGATCGCCGTCGGCAAGATCGCCGGGGCCGTCGGCACCTACGCGCACCTCTCGCCCGCCGTCGAGGAGCGCGCGCTCACCGCGCTCGGCCTCCGCCCCGAGACCGTCTCCACCCAGGTCGTCGCGCGCGACCGCCACGCCGCGTTCTTCTCCGCGCTCGCCGTGATCGCGGCCGGCGTCGAGCGCCTCGCCACCAACGTCCGCCACTGGCAGCGCACGGAGGTCGGCGAGGCCGAGGAGCGCTTCACCACGGGCCAGAAGGGCTCCAGCGCGATGCCGCACAAGCGCAACCCGATCCTCAGCGAGAACCTCTGCGGCCTCGCGCGGCTCGTCCGCATGGCCGCCCTGCCCGCGCTCGAGGACGTCGCGCTCTGGCACGAGCGGGACATCTCGCACTCGTCCGTCGAGCGCATCATCGCGCCCGACGCGACCTCCACGCTCGGCTTCATGCTCGAGCGCGCGGCCGGCCTCGTCGACGGCCTCGTCGTCTACCCCGACGCGCTGCGCAGGAACCTCGATCGCACCGGCGAGCTCTTCTTCAGCGAGGCCGTCCTGCTCGCGCTCGTCGGCGAGGGCCTGCCGCGCCAGGCCGCCTACGAGATCGTGCAGCGCTCCGCCATGGACGCCCTCGCCGGCGCCCGGCGCTTCCGCGACGCGCTCGCTGCCGACCCGGACGTCTCCGCGCGCCTCACCCCCGCCGCGCTCGCCCGCTGCTTCGACCTCGACCACGCGCTCGCGCACGCCGACGCGATCATCGACCGCGCGCTCCGCGATTGACCGCCACGGGCCGCTTTGCGACCCTCCGGCCCGACATGACCGCACCTCCGCGCAGTCTCTCCCGCGGGCCGCGCCTGCGGTCCCTCTTCATCATCGGCGCCTCGGCGCTCGCCGCGCTCACCGCGCTCGCCGCGTGCGGTGAACCCTGGGTCCCGCCGCCCCCGCCGCCGGGTGAGCCGTCGCAGCCGCCCCCGCCGGCGCGCCCCGTCGCTGCTGCCCCGGCGGCGCCCGCGACGGCCTCTGCGCCGCGGCCGGCCGAGAGCTTCCCCGCGCTGCGCGACCGCATCGTCAGCGAATGGATCCGCGACGAGCCGGCCTTCGGTCGCAGCCTCGGGCTGCACCAGCTCGACGGCAAGGTCGGCGACTACTCGGCTGCCGGGATCCAGCGCCGGATCGCGCGCCTCACGCGCGATCGCGCCGCGCTCTCCGCCGTCGATCGCGCCGCGCTCTCGCCCGACGAGGCGCTCGATCACGCGATCCTGCTCCAGCACATCGACCTCTTCCTCTTCAGGATGGTCGACCTCGAGGAGTGGCGGCGGCGGCCGGCGTTCTACGAGGAGCTCTTCGGCGTCAACGACTACCTCGACCGCGCGTACGCGCCGCTCGCGGACCGCGCCCGCCAGCTCGTCGACCACCAGAAGGCCGCGCTCGCCCAGATGCCTCACGTCCGCGAGAACCTCGTGAGCCCCCTCTCGAAGGAGGTCGTCGCGGTCTCGGTGAAGATCTTCCGCGGGTACGCCGAGTACCTGCGCGGCGACGTCGTGAAGCTCGTCAAGGGCGCCGGCGCGCCCGCCGATTTCGAGCAGACCAACGCCGCCCTCGCCGCCGAGGCCGACAAGCTCGCCGACCACCTCGAGAAGGTCGAGCTGCCGCGCGGCGACGCGAGCCACGTGCTCGGCGAGCAGCGCTACAAGAAGCTCCTGCTCGCCCAGGAGGGGCTCACCCTCCCGCTGGCCGAGTTCAAGAAGATGGGCGAGGACGACCTCGCCGAGAACAAGGCCGCGTATCTCAAGCTCCAGAAGGTCGTGAAGATCACGCGGCCCGAGCCCGGAAAGCTGCTCGCCGAGGCCACGCGCCTCATGGACGACTCGCGCCGGTTCCTCATCGACAAGAAGATCGTCACCATCCCGTCGGACGAGCGCGCGACGGTCAAGGAGACGCCCCCGTTCATGCGGTGGAACGCGGCCTTCCTGCGCGCGCCCGGGCCGTTCGAGCCGAAGGGGCTCGAGGCCTACTACTACATCACGATGCCTGATCCGAGCTGGCCCAAGAAGGAGCAGGAGGAGTACCTCATGCCCTTCGGCACCCTGCTCGCGACGAGCGTGCACGAGGTCTGGCCCGGCCACTTCCTCCAGCACCTCTGGGCCCACCGCGCGCCGACCAACGTGCAGCGCATGCTCGCGAGCTACTCGTTCGTCGAGGGCTGGGCGCACTACACCGAGCAGATGATGATCGACGAGGGCTTCCGGAGGAACGACCCGCAGAGCCGGATCGGCCAGCTCGGCGACGCGCTCCTCCGCAACTGCCGCTTCGTCGTCTCGTTCGGCGTGCACGTCGAGGGCATGACCATGGAGCAGGCCGCGCGCCGCTTCGCGGAGGACTGCTTCCAGGACAGCGCGACCGCCCGGCAGCAGGCCACGCGGGCCACCTTCGATCCGGGCTACTTCGCGTACACGCTCGGCAAGCTCCAGATCCTGAAGCTGCGCGCCGAGGCCAGGGCCGCGCTCGGCCCGAAGTTCTCGCTCCAGCGCTTCCACGACGCGCTCCTCTCGCACGGCGGGCCGCCGGTCGCGCTGATCCGCGAGCGCGTGCTCGCCGAGATCGGCGCGAAGAAGTAGGCCCTTCCGGCGGCCCGGCGCGATGGGGCGGGGCGCGCCGGCCGTGCTCGTCGCGAGGCGCCGGCGGCCTCGCGACGAGCACGGAGCGCGGGCGGCGTGACTAGGAGCGGCGGCGGCGGCGGAGCAGCAGCGCGGCCGCGGCGAGCGATCCGAGCGACGCGAGCGGCGCGAGCGGCGCCACGGGCTGATCGCTCACGCCGCCCACCACCGAGCAGCCGCAGCCATCGTCGATCTCGACCGGCGGCGCCTCGGAGCCCGCCTTCACGAGGATGTCCACCGAGTCGGTCGACGTGCCCTGCCCGTCGCTGACCTGGAGCTGCAGCGTGATCGTCGTGTCCTCGGTGACCGCGGGCGCGGTGAACCCGGGGCTCACCGTGTCGGCGCCTGTCAGCTCCACGGACGGGCCGGCGGTCTGCGCCCACGCGAACGTCAGCGGATCGTCCTCCGGATCGGAGCTGCCCGACCCGTCGAGCTTCACCGCGTCGCCGCCGGCCACCGTCTGATCCGGCCCCGCGTCGGCGAGCGGCGCGCCCGCGCACGAGGCCGCGTCCTCCGTGATCGCGGTGAACGGCGTGTTGGTGATGCCCTGGAACCCGATATCGTCGATCTCCCAGCCGGCGTCGCCGGCCGCCGCGTCCGTGCCGATCCGGAACCGGACCTTCGCCGTCTGCCCGGCGAGCGCCGTGCCCAGATCGAGCGTCACCTGGTTCGCCTCCGGCCACGCCGGGCTCTGGTTCACGTACCCCTGCCGGTCCTGCAGCGGGTTGCCGGACTCGTTCGTGATCGTGCCGCCGTAGCCCGGGTCCGCGTACGTGCTGACGTCGACCCAGCTCGCGCCGTCGTTCGTGCTGATCTCGATCACGCCGCCGTCCCAGCTCGTTCCCTGGCTGAACTCGAACTTGTAGCGGTGCGTGAACGTGATCACGAAGCTCTCCGAGCCCACGTGCAGGGCCGGCGACACGATGCTCGTGTCCGTGGCGCCGCTGACGTCGAGCCCGTGCCAGAGGTGGTTCGTGCCGCTCTGCTCGCGCGCCCAGACCGTCTCGGCGCCGACGCCTTCCGGCGACCAGGCGGGGGACTCGCTCTCGACGTCGTCGACCGGCGAGGACGCGACCTCCTCGTCGAGGTTCACCTTGCGGATCGTCGCCTGCGTCTGCGTCGGCACGCACGAGCTCGGGCTGTTCACCGTCAGCTCGAGATCGATGTCCCCGATCTGCGTGAACGACTCATCGAGCGCGACAGCGATCGTCGCGATGCCTGTCGCGAACGGGTCGATCGTCCCGAATGTGACCTGCGCGCCGTCCGGGAACGACACCCCGGCGGTCGTCGACGACACGGTCGCCGTCGCGTCGGCGAGGGGCGCCGTGCCGGTGTTCGTGAGCTCCAGCGTCACCTTGCCGGTCTCCTCGGCGTCGAGCTGGCCGTCGCCGTCGCACGACGAGATGCTGTCATCGAGCCTCGCCGACGTGACGGCCACGTTCGGGCGCGTGTTGAAGTCCTCCACGACGCCCTCGAGCGTCTGCGAGTCGACCGCCGGCGAGACCGCGCAGGTCCCGGCCCCGCGCCGCGCGAACCCCTCCGCCAGCGCGATGAAGTCGTCCGGATCGTTCGCGGCCGCGGCCGCCAGGATCGCGTCGCGCTGCTCCGTGTACGTCGGGTCGGCCGGCGCGATCTTCATGCCCGCCACGATGTAGTTCGACATCAGCCGCCTGGCCTCGGCGAACGTGTGCGCTGGGATCCCGCCCGGCGCCGAGTCGATCAGCGCGTTGTACGCCTCCCACAGCATGGCCGCCCAGATCTCCCCGGCGTTGTGGACCTCCGACGGGTCCCCCTGGTCGATGACCGGGTGCGAGTCCGGGATCGGCTGGCTCTGGGAGATGTTCTTGAACGTGAACGCGTTCTTCGCGAAGTCGATCGAGTAGGGCGCGCGGCGGATCCCGAAGTAGGCGTCGCCGAGCCCGGCGGTCGAGTAGATCGACAGCGGGAAGGCGCCTTGCCGGTCGTCGCCCTCGCGGAGCACCATCTGCAGCGCGATGAAATCGCCCCAGCCCTCGCTCATCGCGAAGCACTGCAGGCTGCCGCACGAGACCGAGCGCAGGTGGATGTAGTGCCCCCACTCGTGCGCGACGATGGTGTTGTCGATCGTCCCGTCGCGCTGCGGCACGGGCGCGCGCGACATCGTCACCGTCACCGCCGCCGCCTCCAGCGCCGATTTCAGCGTGTCGCCATCCTCCATCGAGATCCCGAGCACCGGGATCTCGATCCCGTCCTGGTTCCCGCCGAGCGGCGGCGGCCCCGAGCTCGCCTGGTTGTTCGCGATGATGATCCCGGTCGCGCCGGCGGCCTGCACGTTCAGCGCCTTCACGGTGAAGTTGCACCCCCCGCGATCGACCAGCGCGATCTTCCCGTTCACCGACGGCCCCACCGCCGAGCAGGCGTCGGTCGCGGGCTCGGCGCTGCCGCTCGCCAGCGCGAGCTGGTTCGTGTGGTCGAACGCCTGCGGCCCGAACGCCGCCCCCTTCGTGCTCATGTTCACGCCGAGCGGCGCCACCCCGAGGCTCGCCCCGCCGGCCCCTTCCCACAGGAACATCTGCATGGTCGGCGACGCGCCGTCGGCGGCCGCGTCCATGTTCGCGTTGTTCATCCCGTCGAAGTCCTGCGCCTCGGCGAGCAGCGGATCCCCCTCCTCCCCGCCGCGCCCGAAGTTGCTCACCTGCGCGTTTCCGGCCGCCTCGTTGAAGCCGGAGTCGTAGTACCAGTCGTGCAGGTAGTTCGTGACGTAGAAGATCTGCGTCACCGCCGCCATCATCTGGTCCGTCGAGGCCTTCGGGCCCTGCGACGTGTCGAACGCGCGGTCGAAGGCGCCCGGCGACGTCGTCGTCGCGCGGACATCGCCCGGCGAGAACCCGTCCGGCGCGCTGTGGTCCGCGTACGCGTCCACGTTGTTGCCGCTCGTCTCCGTCGCGTTCGGCGCCAGCCACCGATCCACCCCCCCGCTCGGGTTCGTGTTGAACCCGTCGGTCGTGATCATGACCGGCGCCACGAACGGCGGCTGCGACCCGTCCGGGATCCCCGTCGGGTGCGGCGTGAAGCTCGCCTGCGGCCCGTCGAGCGGCGTGTGGTCGCCCGCCTGATCCGCCCAGACCCTGTACCCGAACGCGCTGTGCTTCTGGTTCACGCGGTACAGCACGCGCCCGTCGTCCGCCGCGATCACGTACGCGTACGCGTCGGAGCCCGTGCTGTCGAGGAGCCCGGCGCGGACCTCCAGGTAATACGCGGGCACCAGCCGATCCGGCATCGGGAAGAGCACCTGCTTCACCCGCGCCGGGCGTGAGAACCGCAGATCCTTCACCCCCGCCGGCGAATGCCCGAGATCGAGCTGCGCATAGCCCGCCTTGACCTCCTTGCGATCGACGAGGTCCGCCGCCTTGAACGGCGCCCCGTACAGATCCGCGAGCGCGCGCGCGACCGCCGCGTCCGGCGCCACCTTGACGGCCGCCCCGCGCATCGGCCCCTTCGCCGCGCCCGGGTGCAGGCTGCCCGAGACCGCCACGAGCTCCAGGTTCCGGCCCATCACGACCTTCATGTCGCTGTGGAACACCTCGACGCCGTTCACCTCCTGCCGCAGCACCACCACGATCGCGCCGCTGCCGATGTCGTGGACCTGCGCCACCTTCGCCGTATCGAGCGCGGCCGGCGCCAGCCGGTAGAGATCCGCGAGCGCCGCCACGTACGCGCGCGTCGCCGACTCCGGCGAGGCCGCCGCGATCTGCGGCGCCGCCAGCCCCTTCGACGCCCACACGAACCGTGGCGAGCCCGTCCGCGCGTCGGTCGACGCCACGATCGCGCGCCCCGGTGCGGCGCTCCGGCGGCGCGCCGCGGACGCCGGCGCCGCCGGCGCAGCGGCATACGACGCGTCATAGCCCGGGCGCTCCGCGCCCTGCGCGAAGGAGCCGGCGAGCAGCGCGGCCGTGAGGGTCGAGTATCGGATAGAGCGTTTCATCAATTTCCCTCTCGAGGACGGACTGCCGCCCATTACGACGACAGCGCCGCGGCAAATCATGGTGAGATCGGGCCGAGCGCCGCTTCGCCCCCCGGCGCGGCGCAGAGCCCCCAACGCGGCCTGACCCTACTCGCTCGCGCTCCGGCGGGGAAGCTACTTCGGCGACCTGATCACGCCATCGTAATGGTCGCGCCAGCGGGCGATCTCATCCATGAGCCCCGCGCCGATGTGTGTTGGAATGCCGTGGCGCAGCACGACGTGAGCCCCCTCGCGATTCATATCGCAGATGCGCGCGAATCGATCCCTGAAGGAATCGTGCCGCGCGAGCGGATCATCCGCCTCGATCATCCGCTCGTAGAGCCGCGCCACCGGCAGGAACGCGTGCACCGCGAGCAGCACGCCGTGCAGCGGCCGCGGATCGGGCCTCACCGGCGATTGAAAAAGCGGGAAAAGTGCATTCTCCAGCACGCCGTCGAGCTCGAACAGCGCGTTGATCTTGTTATGGGAGAACTCGTGGATCAGCGCCTCGGTGAGCGTCATCGAGCTCGGGTGCAGCGACATGTACACCGTGCCGATCGCCTCCTGGTACGAGGCGGACAGGTGCCGCACCGTATCGAATCCCACCGGCACCACCTGCTGCACGTAGAGCGCCATCTCGCGCGACAGGTCCGGCAGGTACCGCTCCACCGGCGCGAGCGCCCCCCGCAGCGCCTCTGCCCACTCCCCGGCCCCGCGCCCCCCGAGGTCCACCGCGTTCCCCTCCTTGTCCGGGTGCGCCTCCTCCATTGCGAGCGGGTTATTGTCCTCGAGGGCGAGCACCATCTCGCCCTCGATCTCGACGTAGGGCCGCGCCACGCGGACGCTCGGGGCCCCCGCCGCCTCGCCGCCCTCGAGCTCGTCGAGCCGCACGACCGCGCCGCCGCCGGCCCGCTCCACCGTCACCCGCCCGTCCTCGATCACGAGCCCCGTCACGTCCGGCGGCAGCTCGATCACCGCGCCCGCCGACAGGAGCGGGATCCGCCTCGGCGCCCGCCGCACCCGCACCCGCTCCGGCAGCGCCCCTGCCGCCGCGAGCTCTGCCCACAGGATCGCCCCGAGCTCCCCGAGCAGCGCCTCCGCGCGCGCCCCGCTCGCCTTGCGCAGGCACCGCAGGAGCGCCCCCGCGGTCGGCCGCCGCAGCGCGCTCGCCACGGCCCCCGGGCACCTCGCCAGCGCCCCCTGCGCCGCGCGCGCGAACTCGACCGCCGCCTCCCGCCCCGCCGCGGAGCCCGCCGCGCCCCGCCCCGCGCGCGGCAGCTCGCCGAGCAGCCTCCCGATCGCCCTCGAGAGCACGTCGCGCGCGGTCACCGACCCCGGCTCCGGGATCGTGAGATCCCGCGGCGGCGCGAGCGGCGCGAGCGCCACGCGCCCCTTACGGCAGCGCCGCGCGCGGCTTCTCCGCCGACATGTCCGCCATCAGGATCGGCGGCGCGTGCAGCGCGAGGATCGACGGCTGCGGCGGCGCGGTCTGCTTCGCCATCCGGAGCGCCTCATCCATCGTCCGCGCCGTCTCCCACCCGAGCAGCTGCGGGATGTACTCGTTGTCCGCGCCCACCACGATCATGCGCCCGAGGTGCTGCCGCCCCGCCTCGCCCCAGTACCACATGAAGAACGGGTGCGTCGGATGGTACGCGTGCCCGAACCTGTACATCTCGATGTACGCCGGGTTCTGCGCGAACTTCTGCTCGTACCGCTTGTGCAGATCCATCGCGTCCCGCGTCTCGGGCAAGAGGCGGTGCACGAACTCGATGTACGGCGCGTGGTGCTCGTTGTCGAACTGATCGGTGCAGGGGTGCAGGATGATCATCGTCCCGCCCTTCTTCACCATCGGCGCGCCGCGGTAGAGGTTGAAGAGGTACCCGTCGGCCATCACCTGCACGAGCAGCGGGTTCAGGAACGAGTTCACGTTGTACGGGCTGATGTACGGGATCCCGGTGATCAGGATGTCCGCCTGCCCCACGATCGGCACCGCGTACTGCTCGTAGCTCCGCCGCAGCGTGTGCGCGTGCGCCGCCTCGGTCTCCCCCGCGAACACGCCCGTCACCCCGTACGGCGACGGCACCCGCTGGAAGATCGCCTGCCGCGCCGGCTGCGGCACCTTGGACAGCGTGAACCGGAGCGCCCGGAGCGCGCTCTTCTCGGTCGCCGACAGGTCGTCTTCGTTCTTCGCGAGGAACTCGAGCGGCCGATCGAACATGCGATTGTTGATCGTCGTCTCGATCGTGAAGACGTTGAGCTTCTTGTTCGTGAGCCTCCCCATCCGCTCCACGCTCGTGTTCAGCGCCGAGCTCTTGGGATCCATGTACGAGTAGCACTGCCGCATGATCCGCGGGTTGTGGTGCGCCCGCAGGCTCCGGTACCCGCAGAGCCCGACCGCCACCGACTTGTGCCCCCCGTCCATCGGCACGAGGTTCAGGTTCACGTAGATCACGAGGTCGCTCTCGACCGCGCGCCTGTTGAGCTCCACCTCCTCGCCCTCGTCGGTCGTCCCGACGTGCTTCATGTTGGCGAGGTTCTCGGCGTCGTGGTTGTAGAGCCGCTTCGGCCAGTACGCGTTGAAGATCCTGTCCCCGACGACGTGCCGGATCTCCCAGTCCTTCATGCGCCGGTGCACGCTCGTCGCGATGATGATCTCGACGTCGTCCACCCCGTAGTCGGCGAGCAGGTCGAGCACGATCGTCAGCACGCGCTCGCGCACGTCGGGCCGCTTCATGGGCGGCAGCGGCAGCGAGATGTCGTCCACCGCGATGGTGACCTTCATCCCGGGCCGGAGCTTCGCGTACAGCGGCTCGGAGTTGTACGGGTGGTTGATCGCGTACCGGATCGCCGCGTCCACGTCCTTCAGCGGCTCGAGCGGCGGCTTCGGGTAGATGACGCGGGTCCCGGTGGGCAGATCGACCTCGACGAGCTGGTCGCCCGAGAAGAGCACGCGCGGCGCGCTGCGGCTGTCGATCGTCACGACGCAAGGGTGGCTGCTCATGGGTGTTCGTCTCGATTCACGCGGCCAGATCGAGGATCGGCCAGTGGTAGGCCTGTGCGAGGAGCTTGAGCTTCCGGTCCGGGTTCACCGCGGCCGGGTACCCCACGACCGACAGCATCGGCACGTCCGAGTAGCTGTCCGAGTACGCGAAGCACTCGTCCAGATCATGCCCCCGCCCCCGCGCGTGCTCCCTCACGAGCCGCGCCTTCTCCGGCCCCGCCACCACCGGCCTGAGCAGCTTCCCCGTCGCGAACCTGTCCTTGATCTCGAGCTTGTTCGCGATGATGTCCGTCGCCCCGAGGTGATCCGCGAGCAGCCTCATCAGGAAGTCGAGCGCCCCCGACACGATCACCACGTCGTGCCCCTTGTCGAGGCTGCACCGCACGAGGTCCCGCGCCTTCGGGTAGATCGCCGGCTTGATCACCTTCTCGAACGCCTCCTCCGCCAGGAGGAGCAGCCGGTCCTCGGACACGCCCTCGTACGACGTGAACAGCAGCTCGTTGAACATGCGCCGGTCGCGCGCCTCGGCGAGCGCCATCCATGGCGACTTCGCGAGCGCGCGCCCCAGCTTCGCGATGCTGTGCAGCGGCGTCGGCTGGTTGAGCAGGTAGAACAGCGTCGGGTGCACGAGGTTCGTCGTCACCAGAGTGCCGTCCACGTCGAAGTAGCTCGCCGCCATGCCGCCCGGGCAAATCGTCCGGCCCCCCCGTCGAGTCAAGCATGAGCTGGCGCGAACGCCTGTACGCAGGGATTCTCGTGGTAAAACGCCCGCATGAGCGACCTTCAGGGCGACTGGCGCCGCCACCTCGTGACCTCACCTGCCCGCATCGCCGACATCGCGCGCGCCGCTCGCCGCGTCGCGGTGCTCGGGATCAAGACCGAGGCGCAGTCCGGGCAGGCGGCCTACTACGTGCCCGCCTACATGGCCTCGGCCGGCGTCGAGGTGATCCCCGTCCCGGTCTACTACCCCGACGTCCAGCAGATCCTCGGCCGCCCCGTCTTCCGCCGCGTCGCCGACGTCCCGGGCCCGATCGACATCGTCGACGTCTTCCGCCGCCCCGCCGACGTCGAGGCCCACGTGGACGACCTCATCGCCGCGCATCCTGCCTGCGTCTGGCTCCAGAGCGGCATCCGCAACGACGCCGCCGCCGAGCGCCTCGCCCGCGCGGGCATCGACGTGGTGCAGGACCGCTGCCTGATGGTCGAGCACCGCCACGCCACGCGCGGCTGACCCGGATGTCGCGCCTCCCCCGCGCCTTCGACCCCGAGGCATTCCGGGCCGACGGGCATGCGCTGATCGATCTGCTGGTGGAGCACCTTGGCGCCGTGCGGCGCCGCGAGGGCGTCGTGCGCCCGCCGATCCCACCCGAGGAGATGCTCGCCCGCTGGCCGGCGACATTCGAGGACGAGGGCGGCGCCTCGCTCCGGGAGATCGTGGCGCGCGTCGTCGATGATTCGACGCATCTCCATCATCCCCATTTCATTGGGCATCAGGTCACCTCGCCGCTGCCGGCCGCGGCGCTCTGCGATCTCGTCGCCGCGTTCCTCAACAATGGAATGGCCGTGTACGAGATGGGCCCGGCCGCGAGCGCGATCGAGCAGCGTTTGGTCTCGTGGTTCGCCGGGCGCCTGGATCTCGGGCCGTTGGCCGACGGGGTGCTCACCTCCGGCGGATCGGCGGGCAACCTCACCGCGCTCCTGGCAGCCCGCCAGGCGAAGGCGGGGTTCGACGCCTGGCGCGACGGCGCGCACGCGGGGCCTCCGCTCGCCGTGCTGAGCTCCGACCAGACCCATTACAGTGTCAAGCGCGCCGTGCAGATCATGGGATGGGGCGAGGGCGGAGCCGTCCCGGTCCCGACGGATGACGCATTCCGGATGCGGGCTGATTTGCTGGAAGGATCATTCGCCGCTGCCGAGCGGGCCGGGCGCCGGGTGATCGGCGTGGTGGGCAGCGCCGGATCGACCGCCGCGGGCGCGTTCGATCCGCTGCCCGCCATTGCGGATTTCTGCGAGCGCCGGGGTCTATGGCTCCACGTGGACGGCGCCCACGGCGCCTCGCTGGCGCTGAGCCGGCGGCACCGCCACCTGCTCGAGGGGATCGATCGCGTCGACTCCGTGGTCTGGGACGCCCACAAGATGATGCTCGCCCCCGCGCTCGTCACGATGGTCCTCTACCGCGAGGGCCGGCGCTCATACGAGGCGTTCTCGCAGGAGGCATCGTATCTGTTCGCCGACTCCGCGCGGCCGCCCTGGTATGACCGCGGGGCGCGGACGCTGGAGTGCACGAAGCGGATCCTGGGGCTCAAGCTCTACGCGGCGCTCGCGGTGTACGGGCCCGCGCTGTTCGAGGAGTACCTCGATTCGATAATGGCGCTCACCGGCCGGTTCGCCGCGGCGCTGCGCGAGGCGCCGGACTTCGAGCTGGCGGTCGACCCGGCCTGCAACATCGTCTGCTTCCGGTATGCGCCCGAGGGCGCCGTGGACCTGGACGCCCTCCAGGACCGGATCCGCCGCCAGTTGCTCGCGGAGGGGGCATTCTACATCGTCCAGACGCGGCTGCGCGGGGCGCTCTGGCTGCGGACGACGCTCATCAACCCGGCGACGACGGACCAGGACCTCCTGGATCTGCTGGACGCGGTGCGGCGGGCCGTGGTCTGAGGGGGCGGGCCAGCCGTGCACGGGGTCCGGGGAGGTCGTGCACGGGGTCCGGGGAGGTCGTGCACGAGGTCTGGAGAGGTCGTGGGGCCTTTGAGGGTGGCTGCCCCCGGGGACGCGGCGCTCCGCGCCCGTGATCCGTAGGGTCACCGGCAGGGCGTCGCGGCCGCCTCCGATGGGGTGAGCTCCGCGGTCACCACGGCGTGCACGCAATGATTGCCGCTGTATTCGACGCACACGTCGGCCAGGCGCGCTGCGCCGTCGCTGCTCTTCGCTGCGGAGCTGCACGCCGCCGCCGGCGCCGCTGCGACGGTGGCCTGCACGTGCATCCCCGGGGTGCAGCCGCAGAACGGCCCCAGCAGGAGCAGGATCGCAGCGAAGCCAGCGGAAGCCGACGACGAAGATACGAATGCGCTGGATCGGTCCTTCATGGCGATCGTCCCGAGCTGACCTACCGGAGCGCCTCGGCCGCGGTCCGCGCGGTGGCGGCCTGGCGCATCCAGCGGAGAAGGGTGCCGCGATCGGTGCACCGTTCGACCCGGGCATCCTCGTCGGAGGTCACGAGGATCTGACGCTGGGCGAGCACCTCTCGCAGCGACGCGCGGACATCGCGCAGAGCCGCTTCGTGCTCCTCCTTCCGCCCCTCGCCCCGCAGCTCCTCTCTCACGCTCGGCCGCGCTGTGCACCCGAGGGGCTCCATGGCGACCGCCGCTGCCCGGCATGGACAACGGTGCGGTGCGGCGTTAGCCTCCCGTCCCGATGCCCCTCACCCCCTCACCATCGAGGCACTCCAGAATGAGGCAGAATCCTTCGCGCGTGAAGAAAGTGTTCATTCCGAGCCCACGTTGTTCGGCGTGACCGACGGCAAGGCCGTCGGTACGTATCTCGAGCAGAAGTTCCGAGCCTACGTGGCCCTTCGTTACGAGACCGTGAGCGGGAGCTCGGCGAAGGGCATCGATTTCCCCGGCATCAACGTCGACATCAAGGTCACCAGCGAGAAGCAGCCGCAGTCGTCGTGCCCATTCAAGTCCGCGCGGCAGAAGGTGCTCGGGCTCGGCTACTCTCTGCTCGTGTTCGTGTACGAAGAGACGGACGATCCGGTCCGGCGGACCTCTCAGCTCAAGATCGTGCACACCATCTTCCTCGACGCCGGAGCAACGGGCGACTTCACGATGACCCGGCGCCTTCGCGAGATGGTCAACGACGGAGCGAACCGGGACGACATCGTCGCGCTCCTCACCGACAGGAACCTGCCGGTCGACGAGGTCGAGGCTTATCAGATCGCGGACGACGTGCTGCGTGCGCCGCCCGTCCAGGGCTACCTCACCATATCCAACGCGCTTCAGTGGCGACTCCAGTACTCGCATGCTATCCGCGTGGCCGGCTCCGTCGCCGGAGTCTCGAAGCTCGGGGGCTGAAGGTGAATTCTGCGACGAGAATCGAATACGGCGACTGGCAGACCCCTCTGGACCTCGCGAACAGTGCGCTGGCGCGTGTCGTCGATGGCCTGGAAAGCCCAGCGAGGACCGTCCTGGAGCCCACGTGCGGCAAAGGGACATTTCTCGTGGCAGCGGCCCGCCATCTCCCCCATGCCAAGCTGTACGGCTACGAGATCAATCGTGAATATGTCGAGGTCGCAACCTCGACGGTGGGCGGCCCTGGGCTCGTCATCCAGACCGCCGATTTCTTCACCGTCGACTGGGAGCGCGAGATCGCGAAGATGGCCGCTCCGATCCTCGTCGTCGGCAACCCGCCCTGGGTGACCAGCGCGGACATCGGCGCGCTCGGCGCCGGCAATCTGCCGTCGAAGCGCAACTTCAAGAAGCTCTGCGGCCTGGACGCTCTCACCGGCAAGAGCAATTTCGATGTATCGGAATGGATGATCTTGCGGCTCTTGCAGGCCCTCTCCGGGAAGGAGGCCACGGTGGCGATGCTGTGCAAGTCCGCGGTGGCGCGTCGCGTCGTGGAGTTCTCCGCGCGACAGAGCTGGGCGGTCCGGCCAGGCGGAGTCTGGCGTATCGACGCAGGACGGCACTTCGATGCCGCCGTCGATGCGGTCCTGTTCGTGTGCCGGGTATCGCGCGATGCCGGCGCGGGTGCCGCGGCGTGGCCCGTGTACGCGTCGCTGGAGTCCACCGCACCCGAGACCACCTTCGGTGTCGCCGACGGCGGTCTGGTGGCCGATCCGGCGGCCTACTCGCGCACCAGGGCGCTGGTGGGCCAGTCGGATCCGGAATGGCGCTCCGGGTTGAAGCACGACTGCGCCCGCGTGATGGAGCTCGAGCGCCGGGGCGAGCAGTGGGTGAACGGTGCGGGTGAGGTGGTCGACATCGAGCCGGCGTACTGCTACCCGCTCTTGAAGAGCTCCGACCTGGCCAATGGGCGCCTCGTCCCCGCCCGCTCGGTGGTCGTGCCGCAGCGTGTGCTCGGAGAAGACACGACGGTGCTGCGCGACCGCGCGCCGAGGCTCTGGGCTTACCTGAAGCGTCATCGCGAGGCGCTCGACGGGCGCAAGAGCTCGATCTATCGAGGACAGCCACCGTTCGCCATCTTCGGCGTCGGCGACTATTCGTTCGCGCCCTGGAAGGTCGCGATCTCCGGTCTCTACAAGCGGATTCGCTTCAACGTCGTCGGTCCCCACGAGCGCCAGGCCGTGATGGTTGATGACACCTGCTATTTCCTGCCGTTTGCGAGCGAGCCTGCCGCCAGGCAGGCGCTCTCGGCGCTCGAGTCCGATCTCGCCACCGACTTCTTCCGGGGTCGGATCTTCTGGGACGCGAAGCGCCCGATCAACAAGTCCGTGCTCCAGTCGCTGGACCTGGGCCGACTGATGCAGGCGCTCGGCTGGGCGATCGGGCCGCTGCCAGGGAGGGCAGTGCAGCAGACGCTCGGTTTCTAGACCTGGCGCAGACGGCAAATCGGTAAGGGCTGCACGGTCCGTCCGGCCGACTTCCCCGAGAAGCACCTGTTCTTCAAGGGGCTGGATGACACGCGGGGCTGCACCGCGTGCGTGTGCACCCATACCGTCGCGAGCAACTGCATCGCCTCGGTGTGGATCTACCAGCCGCAGGGGTGCAACCAGCTCATAAGAAGAACGCCGGGCAGCGCGTGAAGGGCGGAGCCGCCGCGCCCACCGGCGGCTGACCGGCGCCGAGCGCGCCTGAGCCCCAGCAGGCCGAGGTGCCCAAGGCCGGCGCCTCCGCCTGCGGTCTTTTCGTGTTCGGTGCCTGCCAGAACAGCGGCGAGTGCATCGACTTCGTGAGCTGCATGGAGCCCTGCGACGCCGACGACCAGCCGTGCATCGACGGGTGCGCGGCGCAGTTCCCGGAGGGCTCCAAGCTCTACGCAGAGCTGTTCGACTGCGTCTTCTGCTACGAGTGCCTCGTCGCCTGCGCGAACGCGCCATTCTCGGATCCATCGCCGGGCTGCCCTTGAAGAGCGCGATCACAGCGCCGGCGCGGGCACGCAGTCCTCCGTCACCAGATCGGCCATTCCCGCCGCGGAGGGCGGCAACCCGGGGCCCACGACGGGCTCACCCCTGATCTCGGCCGCGTGCAGCGCGCGGTTCAGCTCGAGGAGGAATGACAGCGCGTCCTCCGCGGGCTCCATGCCGTAGGCGGTCCGGACGGCCGAATCCAGCGCCTCATGGGCGTCGCGGAGCGCGCTCCTGCCGGGCGCCTCGAGCTCCCGGTACAGCGCCCGGAGCGTCAGGCGGTTCGCGCTCATCAGCCGGGCCCGCGTCCTCCGCAGCGCCACCGCGGCGGACGCCACCGCGCGCACGGCCCCCGCGCCGGGCTGCTGGGGCCACGCGAACGAATCAAATACGGTGTCCGACGTGTACCGATGATCCCTCTTCAGCGTCGAGCTGCGCTCGACGAACCACTGCCAGTGCAGCGATGACTGGAGTATCCCGAACGAGTAGTCGTCCTCCAGCGCGAAGACCTGGAGCGCGTCATTCGGCCGGATCGTCGAGCTCACGAAATCGAAGATGGGCCGCTTGGTGGTCCGGACGCACACCGCATACCGCTTCAAGCCGGCAAGCACCCTGATCAGCTCGGGGCGCGGCCAGGAGAACAGCCACCAGCGCTCGAGGAAGCACGCGTGATGCCGGTTGACCCTGGCCTCGGGGTCGGCGCGCAGCGCCGCGGCATTCCGCTGCGCTTCGGCCTCGGCGGCCTCCAGGCGGTCCGGCAGCACCTTCGACTCGACGTGGGCGAACGCCGCCTTGGACGAGGACGCGGCACGGAGATCCCGCGGATGGAAGTCGATCGCCCACCGGCTCGGCGAGCGGTCCTCCCGGCCGAGCAGGTCAGCCCCGATCAGGAGCGGGAAGAGCACCTCCCTGGATCTCCGGTCCCTGGCCACCATGGCCCGCGCGCCCGCGGCGTCGAGGAGAAATCCCACGTGCCCGTGCGTCTGGCCCTGATAGCAACCTCCGGATGCCCGATTCGCCGCGATGGCAAATGCGGAGGTGACATCCAGACGTGGAGATAGAGCCGCGTTGATCTCGGGGACGGAGACCTGCTCCCATGGACTGTCTCGCGAGTCGCCGTTCTGCCAGGAGAGGAGCTTGGGTCTTCTATCCCGTCCTTTTACCCAGCTCACGATCGAGACGTGCACCGCCGCCTCACCCGACCAGACCTGCGAGCTCACCGCCTCGGTGATCGTCCCCCCGTGACCGATGATGTAATCGAGGCCCCCCTCGCGTGAATAGTTCTGCCTAATCGTGTTCGTGCCGACGAGCCCCGCCCTGCCGCCCGGCGGGAGCGCGTCGTGCGCGCGGCGGAACCAGTAGACGCAGTAGTCCGCCCGCCCCGGCACGTCCACGAACCGGCGCCGCAATCGTTGCACGTATCCGGCGCCGAGCTCCCGCTGCATCCTGTTCTTCGATTGATACGGCGGATTGCCGATGATGGCGTCAGCCTCCGGCCAGTCGCAGAACAGGGCGTCGTCGCACCGGAGGTTGTCGCCCGGGTCGTCCGGCGGCGCCGGCTCGGCGCCGGGCCGCTGCTCGCCGAGCGCCGCGGTCGCCTCGGCCCGGGCGAGCCGCGCGGCGACGATCAGCACGACCTTCGCCAGCTCCACGGCGAACGGGTTGATGTCGATCCCGAAGAATTGCCGGAGGCTCACGGACGGCGCGCCGCCGGCCTCGCCGCCCGGGCGCCGGAGGCGCTGCGCGATCTCGACGTCCAGGCGCACCATCTCGCGGTATGCGACGTGGAGGAAATCGCCGCTGCCGCACGCGGGATCGAGCACCCGGTACGTCCGGAGCGCGTCCCTCGCGGCGAGCAGGTCCCGGGTGGTCCTCGCCGCCTGGACGCGCTCGCGAAAGGGCCTGACGATCGTCGGCAGGATGACCCGCTGGATGTCCGCCTCGCTCGTGAAGTGCGCGCCGAGCGCGTGCCGCTCGTCCCGGTCCATGCTCGCCTGGAAGAGCGCCCCGAAGACGGCGGGCTGCACCTTCGCCCAGTCGATCTCGAGCGCCGCGGCTCGCAGGAGCCGGACCTCCTCGCGCCGGAGCGCGACGCCGCCGAGCTCGCCGGGCGACCTCGTGCCGGCGAGGCAATCGTCGAGCAGCCGCGTGAAGAGCCCTCGCGGGTGCAAGCCGAGCTCCTGCGCGAACAGGCAGACGGCGCATTGCAGCACGAACCGCTGAGCCGGACCGCGCTCCTCGCCGCGCGCGACGAGCTGGTGGAACAGGCTCGTCATCCGGCTCGCGGCGGTCCTCGTGGCCGCGACGCCGTCCTCGCCGAAATGTCTCATCAATCGACCTTTCACGGGCCCGCGCGAGAGATGTCCGGATTAGAAGACACCAGGGGCCGCCGCGCAAGTACCTGCGGGTCGATCCGCGATCGTCCTGCGGGGCGCGGACCTGCAGAGATATACCCCTTGACTGCGGGAGCCTGCTCGGGCGTCATCTCGCGCGGGGCAGCGGCCGCGCTCCCGCGGCTCGCCGGCACCTGGGGGGTTCACCCATGCACCAGCTCCGTCGCGCCCGGCCATCGGACATCCCCGCATTGCAAGCGCTCATCGAGAGGTCCGGCCTCGGGCTGAGCGCTCCATACTACACGCCGGTCCAGGCCGAGGCGGTGACGCGTCACGTCTTCGGCGTCGACACCCAGCTCATCGAGGATCGGACGTACTTCGTGATCGAGGCCGAGGGGCGGCTCGCGGCGTGCGGCGGATGGAGCAAGCGGCGCACCCTCTTCGGCGGCGATCAGGCCAAGACGGGCCCCGATCCGCTGCTCGACCCCTCCGCCGAGCCGGCGCGGGTGCGCGCGTTCTTCGTCGACCCCGCCGCTGCGCGCAGGGGGCTCGGGCGCCGGCTCATGAGCGAGTGCGTCGACGAGGCGCGGGCGGCAGGGTTCCGGGCGCTCGAGCTGGTCTCCACGCTGCCGGGCGAGCCCCTGTACCTCGCGTCGGGATTCACGATCATCGAGCGGTTCGAGCTGCTCCTTCCGGGCGAGATTCGAGTTCCGGTGTCTCGAATGCGCCGGGATCTATGAGCGGCGGCCTTGCGGCCGCTGGTCAGATTTGCTCTACTGCCCCCACGGGAGGGAGCACCACGCCATGCCGCTCTTCGTTCCAATCTTGATAGGGGCCGCCATCGTTGCCGCCGGCGGGTATGGGGGCAAGAAGGGGTACGACGGCGTGAGCGCCATGCGGAACGCCAGGAAGATCGGCGAGGACGCCGAGCGGCGGCACAGGCGCCACGTCGGGCTGCTCGAGTCGGCGAGGGATCACCTCTCGAAGAGGCTCGACGAGCTGCACGGGCAGCGGGTCGAGATCGCGCGCACGACGCTGGGGCGCATGGTCGAGCTCCTGCAGGCGCTCGAGGATGCCGGCGCGGTCGGCCGCATCGTCGACGGCGTGAAGACGGTGGCCGAGGCGGTCAAGGAAATCGCCCTCCAGGAGGTCGAGCAGGAGCGGATCCGTGCGAATGCGCAGGTGGAGATCGAGCGCATTCACGCGGTGCGCGACGTGCTCCTCCGGTACCTGGATCGCTCCTTCGACGAGCGCCGCGCGAATTTCGACGCCCTCTTCACGCGCCTCGACGCGGCGGTGGCGCAGGGCCACCTGGAAGCGGTCGCGATGACGCTCGACGCGGTGGTGAAGCTCGCCCAGTCGTCGCCCTTCAAGGACCTCGCCGACGTCACGAAGGCGAAGGCCGCGCTCCGTGACAAGAGCCGCGAGTGGGATTTCTGATGGACGGCATGCCCATCGAGCCGTATTTCGCGGTGCTGGCGTGCGTCGCCCGGGCTGACGGTCGCGTCACGCAGGAGGAGCGGCACGTCATTCGAAGCGCCGCGCAGGCTGCCGGGCTCACAGGTGACGTGCTCGCCCGCCTCGAGCGCCTCCTCGATATGGCTACGCCGTTCTCGTCCGAGGACGTGCTCGCCGAGATTGCGCCCGGCATGACAGCGGCGACGCTCGCCGAAGCCATCCGCGATGCGTACGTCCTGGCTGCCGCAGATCAGGAGATTGCACCGGCCGAGGTCGCCGTCATCGACAGATTGTTCGCCCTGGTCGGTATTGCCGAGCACCGGCGGCCAGCGCTCCACGAGTGGGCGCGCCGCGCCGCCGAGCACCACCTCGACGGGCTGGCGCTGCTGTCGGAGGCATTGCCAAAAACAAACCACGAGAGCGCTCGAGAGGACGTCCATTCACGATGATCCCTGCGACCACCGATCTCTGCGACGCCCACGGCGGCACCGTCCGCGTCGTCGCCCCTCTCTTCCGGGATTATGGCGGGTGCCGCAGGTTCGCCGGGACCATCGTCACCGTGAAGGTGCACGAGGACAACGTGCTCGTGCGCGCCGCGCTGGAGCAACCCGGCGCGGGCCGCGTGCTGGTGGTCGACGGCGGCGGCTCGGTGCGCGCCGCGCTGCTCGGCGACCAGATGGCCGAGCTCGCGCATCGGAACGGCTGGGCGGGCGTCGTGGTTCACGGCGCCATCCGCGACGCCGACGCCGTCGGCGCGATCGACCTCGGCGTGAAGGCGGTCGCCACGTGTCCGCGCAAGAGCGCGAAGAACGGCTGGGGCGAGCGTGACGTGCCCGTGACCTTCGGCGGCGTGACGTTCGCGCCCGGCGAGTGGCTCGCCGCCGACACGGACGGGATCGTCGTGGCCGCGGCCCCGCTCGGCTGAGCGTCCGTCGCGGCCCGGCGGTCCACAGGCGAGGCCGATCGGTGCGGCTTGGCCCGCGGGCCGGGGTGGTGATAGCGTCAGGACGTGACACCTGACGATCGCCAGTTCCTCAAGGCGGCTTTCCAGGCCGTGGCGGACGCCCCGCTCGAAGCAGCGGATCCGCGATACGTCGCGCTCGATGTCGCGCGCGGTGAGGACGTGGTCGAGCGGCTGGCTCGCGGGATCGAGTTTTCGGCGGGGGAGAGCATCCAGCTCGTCACCGGCTTTCGAGATGGCAGGGCAGACCGTCTCGGGCCGCATCGTCGCACCCCAGCCTGACGTCCGCATCTCGACCTACTTCGCGGCGAACGGCTGGCTCATGGCGCTGCTCCACCTGACCGCCGTCGCCTCCACCGGGACCGCGGGGGCGGTTGCGATCGACGAGATGGAGAACGGGCTGCACCCGTATGCCATCCGGCAGCTCATCGAGGCCATGCGGCGGTGGGCCGACCAGACCGGCATCTCGATCGTGCTCGCGACGCATTCGCCCGTCGTGCTCGATCAATTCAAGGCCGAGCCGGATCATCTGTTCGTGATGGAGCCGGGCCGCGAGGAGGCGCCCATCCGGCTCGACGAGCTGCTTCAGTTCGTGCGCTCCTTGATCCACGACCTCGCCGACGCGCTCGGCGAGCACGCCATCGCGCAGCGCTTTGCAGGCAAGACGCACCCGCTCACCTGGCCGCCGCCAGCGGACTGCGTGCTCCGGAATATATGATACATGGGGCGATATGGACGTCGATCGGGCCGTGGTATGGAATGACCTCTTCGAGCAGGCTCGCGCGCTCGGCGTCGCGGCGCACGGGGCCCAGCGGTACGGCGACGAGCCGTACGAGGTCCACCTCCGGGCCGTCGTGGGCGTGCTCGTCCGGTTCGGGGCGAGCCTGGACGACGGCGCGACGGCGCCGCTGCTCGTCGGCGCGTGGCTGCACGACAGCATCGAGGACACCTCGCTGACCCGCGACGAGATCGAGCGCCGCCTCGGGCCCGAGATCGCGGAGCTCGTCTGGCGGGTGACCGACGAGCCGGCGGCCACCCGCAAGGAGCGAAAGCTGGCGACGTACCCGAAGATCCGGGGGAGCGAGGCGGCGATCCTCCTCAAGCTCGCGGACCGGATCGCCAACGTCGAGGCCTCGCGCGCAGGGAACAGCGGCCTCCTTCGAATGTACGCCGGGGAGCACGGCGACCTCAAGGAATGGCTCGAGCCCGCGTCCCGGTGCCCGATGGCCGCGCGCATGTGGCGGCACCTCGACGAGCTGCTCGCCGACGCGAGATGACGAGCTGCGCTCAGCGCAGCGCGCGCAGCAGGCTTTCGGCCGTGATCAGCTCCGGATCCACGCTCGGATCGAGGAACGGTCCCATGTCGGATTCGACCTTCTGCCAGTCCAGCGCGGCGATCCGATCCCTGACCGCCTTCCGCCAGGACGTGGGCGTCAGGGCACGCCCGCCGTAGCCCGTCTGTCGCAGCGCATTGTTCAGCAGCGAGAGATTCGGCGCCGGCCAGGTCCGGTCGGACAGGTACCAGAAGAGATCGAAGATATCACGGCCCTTCACGTAGGGTCGCTGCAGGACGGCGTGCAGCTTGCCGGCGAGCAGGCTGGCCTGATCGTGGTGCTGGAGGTTCAGGAGCACGTGGCGGCGCACGACGGTGGTCTCCACGCCTGCACCCGCAGGAGGCCTCGTGTCCACCTCGATCTTGACGGCGAGGATCTCGTCCCGGCGCGCCGAGAGGCCGAGCTCGTGAGGGAGACCCGGAAAACGAACGAATGCGCTGTGGACGACCTTCTGGTCGCTCACCTTGAGCTCGACCCTGTACCCCTCGCGGCCGAGCTCGGCCGCGATGCCCGCGAGATAGCCGCGGAAATCGTAGCCCTCCGGCGCCCGCTCCAGCGCGAAATCGAGGTCCTCCGACCACCGCGGGATGGAGTACAGGAACCGGAGCGCGGTGCCGCCGTGGAAGGCGAGCGGGATCATCGCGCCTGCCCGCTGCAGCGCCGCGAGGATCCTGGCCTGGAGGTATTCGCGCGCGACGTTGCGACGGTGCGTCGCGGCCTCGTGGGACCGGACGAGCGTCGAGAGGTGGTCCTTCATAGCAGCTCGTACTCCTCCGCCTCTTCCTTCATCCTCCGGGCGATCTCCTCGGCCGCGCGGCGGAGCTTGGGGCTCCGCGCCCGCTCCGCCATTCCCAGGAGCTCCTCGCGATCCAGGCGGTCCAGGTTCTGGAGGCGGAGCTCGCCCAGGTACTCGGGCGCGTCGGCCCCGCTCCGCTGGTGCACGAGGTCGAGCAGCGCCTTCTCCGGCGTGGCCACGAAGGCCCGCTGGCCGTCGGCGAGATCCGTGAGCGCGTAGCCCCAGAACAGATCCTGCTTGATGTGATGGAATGCATGGACGCCAAGCGCCGTCGTGAAGCGCCCCGTCCGTCCAGTGGTCACGCTGGTCGTCACGGGCACGAGCTCCGGGATGAGACCGTAATGCGAGAGCGCCGACTCGAGGGAGACGTACGAGGGCGCGACGAGGCGATTGGCGACGAGGAAGGGGTGCGCGACGGCCTTGCGGAACGGCGCGGCGAGCGCATAGACGCCCTTGCGGAGCTGGATCACGCGCCCGGCCCGCGTCCAGCGCGAGAGCTGGCGCTGCACGTCGGCCCGGTCGACATCCCCCGCGAGCAGCAGCGACGTCTCGAAGACCGGCTCGCCGTCCACCAGAGCGAGGAGCTGCCCGAATTCCATGGCAGTTACATGCCACGGATGGCATGTAACTGCAACGGATCCGGGTCGGATGGAGGATCGAGGCGATCGAGCCGGCGCGGCCCTCCGCGCACGATCGCTATTACGAGACGCTCCACACCCTGGAGGACTGGTTCACGAAGCTCTACATGGAGGTCGGGCCGGAGGCCGACGCGCGCCGGCAGAGGGCGCTGCCGGCGCTCATGGAGGATCCGACCCGCATGCCCGACGCGCTCTTCTCCGGGCCCGACCAGAGCGCGAGGGCCGAGCGGCCCCTGTGCCATAGCTCCGTGTGGTCGGTCACCTGCGCGAGATCGCGGGCGGCCGCGGGATCCGGATCCACCTCGACGTCCTGCAGCGGCGTGAGCCGCACGTCAATGGGGCTCGGCACGAGCCAGCCGAGCTCCTCGCCGAGGCGAGAGGGCCAGCAGAGCGCGGCCGTCCGGCTCGCCCGGAGGAAGCGGAGCTCCCGGGCATGGAGCTCGGCCTTGCGGGCCGCCGCGCCCGGGCGAAGACCTCGTGGGCCGGACGTGCCGGTGCCCCGCGGATCCAGGCGCCGTGGGCCGCCCATTCAAGCATTGACAGAGGATCTGGCAAGCGCCTCGCGAAGAGAAATAAATGCCGGCGTTCCGGGCGGCCGGCGCTTCACGCGGCCATCTCCTTCACCAGCTCGGCGATCGCCAGGGAGGCGGTGAGCCCCGGCGACTCGATGCCGTAGAGCGCCACCACGCCGGGAACGCCATGGTCCCCGGGGCCGTGGACGGCGAAGTCGGCGGCCGGCTCGCCGGGGGCGCTGATCTTGGGGCGGATGCCGGCGTAGGCCGGCTCGAGGGAGCCGTCGGGCAGCCCTGGCCAGTAGCGGCGGATGGCGGCGTAGAACGAATCGCCGCGGCGAGGATCGACGGCGTAGCCCTCGCGCTCGGTCCATTCCACGTCGGGGCCGAAGCGGCCGCGTCCGGCCATGTCGAGCGTGTAATGGACGCCCAGCCCGGCAGCGACCGGCACGGGATAGACCAGGCGCTGGAACGGCATGCGGCCGGTCAGCGCGAAGTAGCTGCCCTTGCAGAGGTAGTCGCGCGGCACCCCGGGCAGCCCCAGCGAGCGGGCCACGCGGCAGCCGGCGAGACCCGCGGCGATGACCACGGTGCGCGCGAGGAAGCGGGCCGGCTCGGCGCCGCCGACCTCGATCTCGGCGCCGTCGCGGCGGGCTCTGCCGCCCAGCACCGGCGAACGGAGGACGATCGCCGCGCCGTGCTCCTCGGCCTCGCGCCGCAGGGCTAGCATCAGGGCGTGGCTGTCGACGATGCCGGTGGACGGCGACCACAGCGCGGCGGTGCAGCGGAGCTCCGGCTCCATCGCCGCCGCCTCGGCCGCAGAGATGGCGGTGAGGCCCTCCACCCCGTTCGCCCGCCCCTTCGCCAGGATGCCGGCGAGGATCGCCTCTTCGGCCGGCTCGGTGGCGACGATCAGCTTGCCGAGCATCCGGAAAGGGACGCCGCGCCGGGCGGCGAGCTCGCGCAGCATGCGGTTGCCGGCGACGCACAGCCTGGCCTTCAGGCTGCCGGCCGGATAGTGCATGCCGGCGTGGATCACCTCGGAGCTGCGCGAGCTGACGCCGCGGCCGACGGCGGCCCCGGCCTCGAGCACCATCACCTCGCGGCCCGCCATCGCCAGCGCGCGCGCCGCCGCCAGGCCGACGACGCCCGCGCCGATCACCGCGCAGTCGATCCGCTCCAGCTGCCCTGCCGTCAAGTGACCGTCCTCGCCAGATGCTCTCGCTTCAAGACGTCGCGGGAGCATACCGATCCATCGCGCGTCTAGGAATCCCCGGCGGGCTCGTCGCGGTGGGCGGCCTCCGCCAGGCGGTCGATGCGCTCGCGCCGGTCCCACAGCACGAGATCACCCGCACGGAAATACCAGACGCGGTGCCACGGGATCTCGCCGTCGGGCACGAACGCCTCGAACGGGACCTCGAGCATCCCGAGGTCGTGCGCGTCATAGCCGATGACGACCTCGCCCGGATCGAAGCGCGGATCCCAGCGGATCCAGGCGTACACCTCGCGGCTCGACCGGAGCGGCGGCCCGGCCTCTTCCGGGGGCGCGGGCTCCTCCGTCGAATGGTGGCCCGGGGGGGTCGGGCCACCGGCCGCGGCTTCATCCAGGAGCGAGGGAGGTGGACGGCGGCGCGACATCGGGGCCACGGGAAGATACCACGGCCCCGACGGGAGGGCGGCGCCGGCTACTTGGCGGCCGCTGCGGGCTTTCCTCCGGCGGTGTGGGCGAGCGCGAAGGCGTACTGGTCGGCGCCCTTCTCGACGGCGGCCTTGATGAGGTCGGCGCCGCCGTGGCCGGAGTTCTTCTCGATGCGGAGGAGGACGGGGCCGCCGGTGCTGGCGGATTGAAGCGCGGCGGCGAACTTCCGGGCGTGCATGGGATCCACGCGGTCGTCGCTGTCCGCGGAGAGGAGGAGGACGGCGGGGTACCTCGTGCCGGGCTTCACGTGGTGATAGGGAGAGTAGGCATGGAGGGCCTTGAACTGCTCGGGGTCGGCGGCGGAGCCGTACTCGCTGATCCAGGTCTTGCCGGAGCCGAACTGGTGATAGCGGACCATGTCGAGCAAGGGGACGGCGCACAGCGCGGCGCTGAAGAGGTCGGGGTGCTGCGTGAGGGCGGCGCCGACCAGGAGGCCGCCGTTCGAGCCGCCGAGGATCGCCAGGCGATCAGGGGCGGTGTAGCCCTCCTTGATGAGGTGCCGGGCGGCGGCGGCGAAATCGTCGAAGGTGTTCTGCTTCTTGAGCAGCATGCCGCCCTGGTGCCAGGCCTCGCCGTACTCGCCGCCGCCCCGGAGGTTCGCGACGGCGAAGACGCCGCCGCGCTCCAGCCAGGGATAGATCGAGGCCATGAACGCAGGGGTCTCCGAGATCTGGAACCCGCCATAACCAGTCAGGATGGCGCGGGACGTGCCGTCCTTCGCGAGGTCCTTCCGGCGGATGATGAACATCGAGATCCGGGTGCCGTCCTTCGAGGGGAAGAAGGCCTGCTCGACGGTGAAGGGGGAGGGATCGACGGGGACCTCGATACGGGCGTAGCGCTCGGCGGCGCCGGTCTTGATCGAGGTGGCGTAGATCTCCTGGGGGACGACGAAGGATTCGAAAGAATAATAGGCTTCGTCCTCGTCGGGCAGGCCGCTCGGGCCGCCGACGGAGCCGATCCCGGGGAGCTTGAGCGCGCGGACGAGCTTGCCGTCCAGCGAGTGGATCTCGACGAGGCTCGAGGCGTCCTTGAGGTAGCCGAGCACGAGGTGGCCGCCGATGATGGCGAAGCTGTCCAGCGTGGCGTCCGCGCGCTCGGGCACGATCTCCTTCCACGAGGCGCGCTCGGGGTGATCAGGGTCGACCTCGAAGACTCGATACTTCGGGGCGCCCTCGTCGGTGTGGACGTAGAAGCGGTCCTTGAACGCCTCGACGTTGTAATGGGCATTCCCGCCGACGGCGAGGGGTCTGTCCGCGGGGGCCTTGCCGGGCTTGCGGAGGTCGCGGAAGTAGACCTCGGTGGAGGACCAGCCGTGATAGACGCTGAGCAGGAGGAAGCGGCCGTCCTTCGAGAGATCGGCGCCGAGGAACGTGGAGGCGTCGCCCGTCTTCCCGCGGATGAGGCGGTCCTTCTTCGGGTCCTCGCCGAGCCTGTGGAAGCGGACCTCGGCGTGGCCGGGGCGATCGGCCGTCGGAATGGCAGGGTCGGTGGGGAGCCAGACGTAATAGAAGCCGTCGCCGGAGGGGGTCCAGGACGCGCCGGCGTACTTGGCGCCCTCGATGACGTCGATCTCGGAGCGCTTCCCGGTGGCGACATCCATGACGTACATGGTCGCCTCGTCGGAGTTGTTCTTCTGGACCTTGTAGGCGACCTTCTGGCCGTCCCAGGAGGGGCTCCAGGAGCCGAGGGAGACGCTGCCGTCCTCGGACCAGGTGTTGGGGTCGAAGAGGACCTTCTCGGCGCCCTGCTTGCCCTGCTTCCAGTAGACGATCGATTTCTCCTTGGAGGCGTGGCGGCGGCTCAGGAAATAGCGGCCCCTGCGGTGGCGCGGGGCGGAGACGGTGTCGATGTAGAAGAGCTCGCGGAGGCGGGCGGCGATGGCGTCGCGCTCGGGGAGGCGCTTGAGCGCGGCGCGGGTGAGGTCGTCCTGCGCCTTCATCCACGCCTGCACGTCGGGCGCCTTGGCGTCCTCGAGCCAGCGGAACGGGTCGGCCACCTCGACGCCGTGGATCAGGTCCTTGACGGCGTCGGCGCGGGTGGCCGGGTAGGCAGGGCGGGGGGCGACCGCCTGCGGCGGGGCGCTCTCCGGGTGGGGGGCAGGGTTCGCGGGAGGGGGGGACGATGTCGCGGCCATGGTCGGGCTCGGTCGCTGTACATCGGCGCCCCCGCACGCGGCCGCGGAGATCGCGGCGACGAGCAGGAGCGGAGCGGCCTTCATGCGGGCGGAGCATACTCCGTTCGGGCGGCGTTGCGGCGCCGGAACATTGACAGGAGGTGTGAGTTTCCATTCTGCTCGGGGAGTGAGGGCGATCCTGCTGGCCGGCCTGGTGATCGCCTCGGCGCTGCCCGGCGCAGGCTGCGGGGCGCCCGGGGCGGCGGGGTCCGCGCGGGCTCGCGCGACCGAAGGGGCGGGCGCGGCTGCGGGAGGGGGCGCGGGCGCGGCTGCGGGAGGGGGCGCGGGCACGGCTGCGGGCGCGGGCACGGGCACGGGCACGGACCCGGCAGCGGCGACGGACCCGGCCACGGTCACGGCCCCGGTCACGGTCACGGCTCCGGCGGCGGTCACGGCCCCGGTCACGGTCACGGCCCCGGTCACGGTCACGGCCCCGGCCACGGTCGCGGACCCGGCCACGGTCGCGGACCCGGCCACGGTCGCGGCTCCGGCGGCGGTCACGGACCCGGCTGCGGTGGCGGGGCTGCCGGAGAGGGTGGCGGTGCGCTGGGATCAGGCGGTGCTGGTGGCGCACGCGCCGCCGGGGGAGCGGCGGGCGATCGTGTACCTGCACGGCAAATGCGGGGACGCGACGGCGTTCCGGGCGTGGGCGCCGGCGGCGGCGCCTCACGGCACGCTGATCTCGATCGTGGGGGACGAGAAGTGCAAGGGGGGCTTTCGGTCGACGTGGAGCCACGACATCGCCGGGCTCGATCGGCGGGTGCGGGCGGCGATCGAGGCGGTGGGGGCGGCGCGCGGGGCGCCGCTCGACGGCGAGGCGGTGGCGCTGGTGGGGTACTCGCTGGGCGCGACGCGGGCGGAGTCGCTGGCGAAGCGCTATCCGGCGCGCTATCCGCGGGTGATCCTGATCGGGGGGCCGACGACGCCGGAGGCCGCGAGCTTCGGCGGGGCGAGCGCGGTGGTGCTGATGGCGGGCGCGCTGGACCGGAGGAAGCACCTGAAAGACGCGGCGGAGGCGATCTCGGCCGCGGGGATCCCGGCGACGTTCATGGTGCTGCCCGGGGCGCGCCACGGGGAATACGGGCCCGAGGGGGAGCGCGTGCTGGGCGAGGCGCTGCGGTGGGCGTTCGAGAGGGCGCCTTGATCAATCCACCGCAGCGCACGCGTGGATCGTGTGCTCGACGTACTGGGCCCAGCCGTGGCCCGAGTTCGGCGTGCCATGGCCCCAGCCGGACTCGTGCAGATTCACGACGCCGCCGGTGATGTGCGCCATCGAGGCGTGGGCGGTCACGTAGACGTGGGTGGCGGGCTCGTATCCGAATGCCTCGAGCGAGAAGCACGCCACGTAGCTCGTCACCATGGGGTCGTGCACCTGCACGTCCTGTAACGATCCGGGCGCCGGGGTCCCCGCCGGCGCCGCGAGCGCGATATTGATGCGCGTCGCGCCGAGGAACCAGCCCCGGCTCGCCGTCAGCGTCACGCAGAGCGCGGCGGCGTCGTTCTCGATGGTGACCGTCCCGGCGTCGTTCGATTGCCCCGCGAGCAGCGTGACGACCGTGGGCGCCCCGCAGATGGGCTCCTCCGGCGCGCCGGGCGTGCCGGGCTGATCGCCGGTGCTCCGCGACGGTTCGATCTCCGGCGGCGCGGTGCAGCCGGACGCCGCGAGCCCCACGAGCGCGACGACGGTCGCCATTGACGCAACGACATGAGACCGGCTCATTTTCCACCCTCCCCCAACGGCATGTCCGATGACATCGTCCGTCGCCCCGTCGCGAATCAGGAGAGGAATGCTCATCGCGAATGCAGCGAGAGGATGTCCGATCGGCGAATGTAACTAATATCACATCGTTACGGCGTGGACTGTATCCGCCCGGGCTACGCCGATCTCGCGGTGCCCGCCTCGGGGCGGTGCATCAGGCGCGGCGGCTGCGGGAGGCGGGGGCGGACGTGGGCAGGAGGAGCGTGAAGGTCGAGCCCCGGCCAGGGGCGCTGGCGAGCGCGATCCGGCCGCCCAGGAGGGAGGCGAGGCGCTGCGAGATCGAGAGGCCGAGGCCGGCGCCGCCGGCGCGGCGGGCGGCGGGGCTGTCGATTCGCTGGAAATCCTCGAAGAGGCGCGATTGCTCGGACTCGGGGATGCCGATGCCGGTGTCGGCGACCGCGATCGCGACGCGATCCGCGGCGGGATCGAATGCGGCGCGGAGGGTGACCGTGCCCTCCTCGGTGAACTTGAGGGCGTTGGTGATCAGGTTGACGAGGATCTGCTTGAGCTTGGCGACGTCGGTGCGGAGCAGGGGGAGCCCGGGGGGGAGCTCGACGCGGACCGCAGGGCGAGCGCGGGCGATCACGGGGCCGAGCTCCTCGAGGGCGGCGCCGATCGCGTCCTGGATCGCGACCTCGGTGAGCACCAGCGGCACGCGGCCGCCCTCGATCTCCGCAATGTCGAGCACGCCGTTGATCACGGAGAGCAGGTTCTTGCCGTTCCTGTCGACGCGGCGGAGCATGGCGCGCTGGCGCTCGGTGACGTCGCCGGCGACGCCCTCGAGCAGCATGCTGGTGTAGCCGAGGACCGCGGTGAGGGGGGTGCGGAGCTCGTGCGAGACGCCGGCGAGGAACTGGGAGCGGACAGCGGCGGCGCGCTCCAGGGCGAGCTCCTGGCGGCGGAGCTGCTCGCAGCGGCGGGCCAGCTCGGCGGCGGCGGTGCGCGCGAGGCCGCTGTCCACGGGGTCAGCATGGCGGGGGAGGCCGACGAGCTTCTGGGCGAGCACGGCGGCGAGCCAGTGGACGTCGCGCGCGGCGTTGCAGTCGATGGGGCTCGTGAGCAGGAGGCCGGCGCGGGCGTCGCCGCGAGGGCCGCGGCCGCTCAGGGGGAAGGTCATGAACGAGGCGCGGCCGAAGGGCGTGGAGGGGTGGTCTGCGCCGGGGAGCGCGCGGAACATCTGGGGGGTGCCGCCGGCGAGGGCGCGGACAAGGGGGTCGTCACGGCGAGTGAGGTCGCAGGTGAGCTCGCTGACGGCAGGCGGAGGGAGGCCCCAGCCGGCAGCGCCGATCAGGAGGCCGCGGGCGGGATCGGCGACGGCGCAGAGGATCCGCTCGATGCCCGTGCGCTCGCCGAGCCATTCGACGGCGCGCTGGGCGCACGCGACGGCGTCGTCGGACGCGAGCAGGAATTCGAGCAGGGCGACGCGGGCCTCGGCGTCGTCGCCGCGGGGCGCAGGGTACGCCCCGAAGGTCGCCCCGGACGCAGGGGTGCCGCGGGGCGGGGTAGGGCGCCGCCCGGTCTCGAGCGCGATGACCTTGCCAGGCTCGCCGGGCCCGCCCCGCCGGGTCGATTGAGGCGAGGGGTCGGCGCCCGCCGGCCGGGCGCGCCCCCCCGCGTCGCGGGGCTGCTCCCCGCGCTCCAGCGGCTTCTGCTCGATCATCGTCCTCCCTCCCCCATCGTCCCCGGTGCCACAGCCTCGTGGGGCGCGCGCGTCAATCTGCCAATCTTGAAGGCTGTCCCGGATCTCTCGATCCGTCAAGCTCCGGACCGTCGCGGATGCGCGATCTCGCGATTTGTTGCGTATTTCTTGCGTATTTCTTGCGTTATCAGCGCCACGACGACGGCATGTGCCCGCGACGCATCCGCCGGCGGTCAGGGATTCAATGTATTGTGCGGTCGGGAGCGGCCTAGAGAATGGAGAAGGGGTCGCGATCGGCGGCGCTCACGGAGACGCGCAGCGCGGGGAGCCGCTCGGCGAGGCGGGCGGCGACGCGGGGGAGGACGCCGCGCTCGCTGTTCGAATGCAGGGCGCAGACGACGGTGAGGCCGGCGCGGGCGGCGCGGAGCGCGTCGTGGTGGCGGATCTCGCCGGTGAGGTAGAGGTCGGCGCCCTGGGCGAGGGCGTCGTCGAGGTGGGCGCCGCAGGCGCCGGCGCACACGGCGGCGCGGCGGACGAGGCCGTCCCCTTCCGGCGGGGCGGCGACGAGCAGCGATTCGACGGCGAGGCCGCGCTTGATGCGCGCGAGGATCTCGGCGCGCGGGGCAGGCTCGGTCAGGGCGCCGATGCGGCCCATTCCGGCGGGCGGCTCGGCGAGCGCGCTGGGCTTGAGCGAGGCGCGATCCGCGAGGCCGAGCACGTCCGCGAGGAAATCGTTCGTCCCGCCGGGGGCCGCGTCGAGGGCCGTGTGGGGCGAGTAGAGCGCGATTCCATCGCGAATGGCGTCGTGGATGAGGCCGGGGGCGACGATGCGCTTGAGCGCCTCGAAGATGGGTGGGTGGTATGCGATGACGAGGTCGCACCCGAGGGCGCGGGCCTCGGCGGCGACGGCGGGCGTGTAATCGATGGCGAGCAGCGCCGCCGCGGCGGGGCGCGAGCGATCGCCGGCGAGGAGGCCCACGTTGTCCCACGGCTCCGCGAGGCGGAGCGGGGCAATGGCTTCGAGCTCGATCAGGACGTCGCCGAGGAGCATGGCAGGATCCTTTCTATGAAGCGAGGTGGCGGCGCTCGACGGCGCGGAGGAGCTCGACGCCGGCGCTGCCCCTGTCGCCCGGCTCGGTGTCGAGCCAGGCGGCCAGGATTTCTTTGGCCATGTCGTCCGAGAGGAGGCGATTGGAGAGGCAGAGGACGTTGGCGTGATTCCAGACGCGCGCGCCGGCGGCCATGCCGGGGTCGAAGCAGAGCGCGGCGCGGATGCCAGGGACCTTGTTGGCAGCCATCGAGATGCCCGTGCCGGTCCAGCAGAAGAAGACGCCCTCGTCGCAATCCCCCGAGGCGACGGCCATCGCCGCCCGCTCGGCGACCTCGGCCCAGGGGGCCTCCTTGCCGTCGGCGAGGGAGCCGAACGGGACGATGGTATGGCCGCGGCCCTCGAGCAGGGCCTGGACGGTGCGGTGCACCGGGTAGGGCTCGTCGGAGCAGAGGGCGATTCGCATGGGGATCTGGATAATCGAGGCGGATCGCGGTGACAAGCGGGCTAGACGGCCGGCCGCGGGACCTCGGCGGCGACGGGGCGGAGGAGGTCCTCGGGGCGGATCAGCCAGGTCGGCTCGGGGACGTCCTCGAGCTCGTAGAAGCCGCCGCAGAAGATGGCGTGGGGGCAGCCCTCGCACGCTTCCTTCTTCACGCGGCGCTCGCGCAGGTACTCGAAGAGGTTCACCTCCTCGTTGTTCACGAAGAGCATGTGCCGCTCGAGCTTGAGCATGTCGCCCATGAGGTGTCGCTCGTAGCCGGGCATGAAGCAGAACGGGAGGTTGATGACCTGGAAGCGGATGCGATCCTCGAATTCGTCGATGACGCGCATGACCTCGCGGGCAGCCTCCGCGGTGTCGGGGCAGACGGCGCTCGTGGCGCGGCCGAAGGGGGTCAAGAACTGCAGGTTGAACCAGCGGAGGCCGAGCGAGAGGACGAGCTCGGCGACGTCGCGGAGCTTCCTGTGATTGGACTTGGTGATGGTGATGTTGGCGCCGAGCTCGACGCCGGGGGGGGCGAGGCGGACGAGGTTCCTCGCGCCGGCGCAGGTCTGATCGAAGGCCTCGGCGACGCCGACGTTCTGGGCGTGGGTCTGGGCGTCAGGGCCGTGGATCGAGACGAGGACGGAGGTGACGCCGGAGCGGACGAGCTTTCCGGCGAAATCGTCGTAGCTCGCCATGCGCGCGTTGGTGGTGACGTTGACCTTCTCGTAGCCGATGCGGCGGGCGAAGCGGATGAGCGTGAGCAGGTTGGGGTTGAGGGTGGGCTCGCCGCCGTCGAGGTCGAGCAGGGTGACGCCGAGCTTTCGATACTTGACGAGCAGCTCCCGCTGCCGCTCGAGGTCGCCGTCGAACTGGGTGCGCGTGCCGGTCGCGCAGAAGGTGCAGCGGTTGTTGCACTTGTAGGTCACGTTCATGATGACCTTGCGCGGGCCCTCGCCGGCGGAGAGGCGCTGATCGAAGGTCCACTTGAAGCGGCGGAGGTCGTCGAGGGAGAACTGGTCGGTCTCGATCGCGGGCTCGCGCTGGAAATGGGGGCCGAAATCGTCGATGAGGGGGAGGGCGCGGGCCTCGCCCGCGCGGGCGGCGCGGGCGAGGCGGGTGCCGGGGAGCGGGGTGGCGAACTGGACGCTGGGGAAGGCGCCGGTCTCCTCGTGGAGGCGGAGGGCGAGCTCGAGGGTGCCGTTGATGTCGCGGCGGGTCTCGCCGGGGAGGCCGATCATGAAATGGACGAGCGCGGGGACGCCGGCGGTCCGGGCCTCGGCGGCGACGCGGGTGATCTCGGCGAGGTCGAGCTGCTTGTCGACGATCCGGTCGACGACGCGCTGGACGCCGCTCTCGGCGCTGACGCTGAGGGTGGTGAGGCGGCCCTTCATGGCGGCGAGGTGGCGCGGGAGGACGTAATCGGCGCGCATTCCGTTCGGGATCTCGAAGCGGAGGCGGTGGCGATCGAGGAGGTCGAGGACGGCGTCGAAATGAGCCTCGTTGACGTTGACGAGCTCGTCGAGGAGGTGGACGCGGCGGACGCCGCGCGCGGCGAGGTCGGCGAGGAGGCGGTCGAGGTAGGCGGGGGAGCAGCGGCGCTGGGTCTTGGGGGCGACGAGCTCGCCGGCCTCGCGGGAGGTGGGGTTCGAGGAGCAGTGGACGCAGCGGTAAGGGCAGCCGCGGCTCGTGAGGAGGGGGGCGCTCCGGCCGTCGATGGGGAAGGCCCACGCGGGGCGGCCGAGGCGGGCGACGACGTCGTCGTGGAAGCGGAAGTAGGCGGGGAGGTCGACGAGGTCCCACGCAGGGAGCGGGAGGGCGTCGAGGAGGGCAGGCTCCTCGCCGCGGCGGGCAAAGGGGCGCGCGGGGCGGCCGGCGGCGCGGAGCTCGGCGAGGAGCGCAGGGAGGGTCGCCTCGGCCTCGTGGCGGAGGAGGGCGTCAGCCTCGGGGTAGGCGGCGAGCGTGGCCTCGGAGGGGGCGTCGATGACGTGCTGGCCGCTCTGGTAGAGGTCCGCGAGGACGATCGGGGCGTCGGGGTGGGCTCGGCGGAGCGGGGCGAGGACCGCGGCGAGCATGGGGTCGCGCGCGGGCGGGCGGTGGAACGGGGTGAGCGCGACGACGATGGCGCCGGCGCCTCCGGGGACGCGCGCGACGACGTCCTCGGGGGGGGCGCCGAAGCGGACGTGGCCGTCCTCGAGGGGCGCGAGGGCGGCGCCGGGCATCGCGAGCGCGTCGACGAGGGCGACGTCGCCCTCCGCGGACCGGACGACGGCCGCGACCTGCACCGCGCCGAGGTCGGCGAAGTAGGGGTAATCGATGAAGTCCCGCGAGGCTCGGATCGGGGGAAAGACGATCGCGGTGCCAGACACCCGGGCTATCGTATAAGGAAGGGCACCGCATGGCGACGCCCCACCTTCCCCCGCGCTCGGCCGCCGCGCTGGCAGCCGCCGGTCTGTGCCTCCTCGCCTCGCCCGCGTGGGCCGAGCCGCCCTCGAAGGGTAAGCTCGTCGCAAAGGCCGAGCTGCCCGCGAGGGCCGAGGCGAGCGCGGCGGAGGCGCCTTCGAAGACCGGGCCGCCCGAGGAGGCCGAGGCCGCGCCGGAGGCCCCGGCGCGGGAGGCGGAGCCCGCGTGGCAGCGCGAGCCGGCAGTGCGGCGGAGCGGCTTCACGGCGGGGGTCGCGGGCGGGCTGCTGCTGGGCAGCTCGGCCGGCTTCCCGAACGACGCGAAGAAGATCGGCCTCGAGCGCTACTACACCGAGACCGGTGTGGGCCTCGGGTCCGGCGGGATGATCTGGATCGGGGGGGCGCTGACCGACTGGTTCACGTTCGGCTTCGCGGTCGGGACGGAGAGCTTCGGCGCAGGGGGCAACGCGGTCTCGATGAGCGGGTTCAGCTTTCACATCGAGGCGTTCCCGCTGTTCCCGCTCGGGGGGCAGTTCCGCGAGCTGGGGGTGATGATCGACACCGGCACGGGCGGCTCGGTGACGAAGCCCGACGGCAGCAGCGAGGAGCTGATCGACGGCGGCGCGGTCTCGCACCTCGGCTGGGGCGCGTTCTACGAGGGGTTCCGGCTCTGGAAGATCTCGGCCGGTCCGTTCATCTACGGCGATTACTCGTGGAGCGCGTCGGTGCGGCAGCCCGGGCTCATGCTGGGGCTGCGCACGGTGATCTACACGGGGCCGCCCTCGAAGAAGCCCTGACCCGGAGCCCCGGCCGTCAAGCGCTCGTGCGTTGCAGCTGGGCGCGCTGCTCCGGGGCGGTGCGCTGCTCCGGGGCGGCGCGCAGCTGCGGGGGCGCGGCGGGCGCGGAGACGAGCCTCCACGCGCGGCGCGCGCCGCGGCGGGCGAGGATCACCGCGGCGGCCGTGGCCGCGGCGACGAGCGCGGCGCGGGCGACGCGGAAGAGCAGGCCGTGCTCGCGGCGCGCGACGCGCTCGGGGTGCTGCCAGAGGCGGCGGACCGCCTCGACGCGCTCGCGGCGCAGCCGGTCCTGGTCGCGCGCGCGCGCGGCGCGGACGGCGAGCGCGACGGCGCCGTACGCGGCGAGCGCGAGGGCGGCGCCGCCGAACATGACCACCGCAGGGTGCCGCCGCGCCCTCCCGCGCACGTCGCGCGCGATGTGGCGCCGCTGGTCGAGCAGGTCGATCGTGCGGAGGAGGCGCTCGCGGAGCAGATCCGCCTTGCGCTCGACCTGGTCGCGGTGGAGCTCGAGGGTGGTCACGCGACACGCTCCTTGAGCAGGCGGACGTCGGTCCGGAGGCGCGCGCGGGTCCCGATCAGCGGCCGCCTGGGGATGCGGCCGAAGCCGAGCACGCCGGCGATCGCGCCGATCACGACGAAGCCCGCGCCGAAGAGGAGCGCGGGCAGCGGGCCCGTGTGGATCGCGAGCGCGACGCCGACGATCAGCATCACGACGCCGAGCAGGAGCGCACCCGCCGCAGCGGCGAGCGCGAACGCCGACGCCTTGGCGCGGCGGATCTCCAGCCGGAGCTCGTCGCGCGCGAGCTCCACCTCGGCTTGCAGGAGCTCCTTGGCGTCCAATAGCGCCTCCCTCACGAGATCGGCCGTCGGGGTCTCGGGCCGCGGATCGACGTGCAGCATGCGCCGTCGCATTGCACGCGGCGCGCCAGCCGCTGACCCGCCGCGCGCGCGCGCCGTGCGCAGCAGGCCGCGGCTCAGCCGCGGCGACCGGAGACCACGCGCTCGTGCCCGCCGAGATCGCGGGCGCGCGAGACGTCCACGAAGCCCGCGCGCGTGAGGAGCGCGGAGACGTCCGGCGCCTGGCCCGCGCCGATCTCGAGCGCGAGCACGCCGCCCTCGTCGAGCCAGGCGGGCGCGTCGGCGACGATCCGCCGCACGAGGTCGAGCCCGTCCGGCCCGCCGGAGAGGGCGAGGCGCGGCTCGAAGTCGCGGATGTCCGGCTGGAGCGCCGGGATCTCCGGATCCGGGATGTACGGCGGGTTCGCCGTGATCAGGTCGAAGCGCGCGCCGGGCGGCAGGGCGGCGAAGAGATCGGAGCGGAGGAAGCCGGCGTTGATCGCGCCGAGGCGCAGCGCGTTCTCGCGCGCGACGGCGAGCGCGCCCTCGGAGACGTCGACGCCGAGCACGCGCGTGGTCGGGCGCTCGCGGGCGAGCGAGATCGCGACGCAGCCGGAGCCCGTGCAGAGGTCGAGCACGCGCGCGGAGAGCGAGACGCGGCGCGTGCGGGCGAGCGCGATCTCGACGAGCGTCTCGGTGTCGGGGCGCGGGATGAGCACGCGGCGATCGACGCGGAACGGGCGGCCGTAGAACTCGCGCACGCCGAGCAGGTACGCGACGGGCTCGCCCGCGCGGCGGCGCTGGTGCAGGCCGCGGTACTCGGCGAGCTCGGCCTTGTCGAGCGGGCGATCGGCGTCGATCACGAGGTGCACCCGGTCGAGCTTCAGCACCTTGCAGAGCAGGAGCTCGACGTCGAGGCGCGGCGACGTCGAGCCGCGCTTCTTGAGATCCTCGGTCGCCCAGGCGATGACGCGCCGGATCGTCCAGACCTCGGCGGCGGCTTCCTCCGGTCTGCTCACGAGGCGGTCTGGGGTTCGGGGCGTTCGGGGCGCGCGGGGCGCGCGGCGTCGCGGAGCGCGGCGGCGACGACCGCCTCGACCTCGGCGCGGACGGCGTCGCGGCGCTCGGCGGAGCGGGCCTCGAAGCGGAGGACCAGGATCGGGCCGGTGTTCGACGCGCGGCAGAGGCCCCACGCGCCGTCGCCGAAATCGACGCGCGCGCCGTCGATGTCGAGCACGCGGTGCGAGCGCCGGAAGTGCTCGGTGACGCGCCGGACGACGTCGAACTTGAGCGCGTCGGGGCACTCGACGCGCAGCTCCGGGGTGGCGAACGTCTCCGGCAGGTCCGCGAGCAGCTCCCGGAGCGGCCTGCCCTCCGCGGCGGCGATCTCGAGGAGGCGGACGGTGGCGTAGATCGCGTCGTCGAAGCCGAACCAGCGGTCGGCGAAGAACATGTGCCCGCTCATCTCGCCCGCGAGCAGCGCGCCCTCCTCCTTCATCTTCGTCTTGATCAGCGAGTGCCCCGTCTTCCAGACGATCGGCCGCCCGCCCCGGGCCGCGATGTCCGCGTACAGCGACTCGGAGCACTTCACCTCGCCGAGCACCGCGGCGCCCGGCCGCTCGCGGAGCAGCGCGCGCGCGAAGAGGACGAGCAGCTTGTCGCCCCAGAGCACCTCGCCCCGATCATCGATCACGCCCAGCCGGTCGCCGTCGCCGTCCCAGGCGACGCCGAGCTCCGCGCCGGTCTCGAGCACGCGCGCGCGCAGCGCCTCGAGGTTCTCCGGCACGGTCGGGTCCGGGTGGTGGTTCGGGAACGTGCCGTCCATCTCGCAGAAGAGCGCGTCCGGCGCGAGGCCGAGCGCCGCGAGGGTGCGCGCGCCGAGCGGGCCGGCCGCGCCGTTCCCGCCGTCGATCACGAGGCGGGCGCGCGCGTGCGGCAGCCTGGACGCCGCGCGGACCGCGTCGATGTACGCGGCCTCGACGTCGCGCTCGGTGAGCTCGCCGCGCGCCGGCGGGGGGTGCCGCAGCGCGGCGTCCTCCTCGATGAGATCGGCGAGCCGCTGGATGTCGGCGCCGAAGAACGAGGCCTTGCCGCGCATCAGCTTGAAGCCGTTGTCCGGCCCGGGGTTGTGGCTGGCGGTGATCATCACCGCGCCGTCGGTCCCGAGGTGGTGCGCCGCGAAGTAGAGCAGCGGCGTGGGCCCCACGCCGATGGCGATCACGTCGGCGCCGCCCTCGCACAGCCCCTCGGAGAGCGCGGCGAAGAGGCGGGGGCTCGAGAGGCGGCCGTCACGCCCGACCGCGACGCGCGGGCGCGCGTCGCGGCGCTCCCTGCGGAGCACCAGCGCGAAGGCCGCGCCGAGCGCGCGCGCGAGGTCGTCGGTGAGGTCGCGATCGGCGACGCCGCGGATGTCGTACTCTCTGAAGGCGTGACGGGGGATCTTCGACATTTGGGGGCTCCGGGTCGCCTGGCGGCGCCCTGCGCCCCAAGCCCCGGTTCATGCGTTGCCGGCAGGCGCGGCGCCTGGCCACGCGCGTCGATAACGAAGTACGCCGGGGGCCGGGGCGCAAGGGCACATGCGCTGATCGGCCAAGATTACGCCCAGCGCGATTTGACCCCCGCGCGCCGCAAGCGCTGGCCGAGCTCGTCCGGGAGCCGGCGCAGCTCGTGGCGGTCGCGCCACCACCAGTCGGTGTAGCGCCTGAGCTGCCGCAGCACCGAGTACGCATCGAAATGAGCGTCTTCGTAGGGGTCCGTGGACAGGATCGCGAGCAGCTGATCGACGTGCCGGATCCCCATCGCCCAGGCGTTCTCGCGCGCCGGGTGCTCGGCCGGCAGGAGCTGGGCGAGGACGTAGAGCTCGATCAGCGCGCCATGGGCCCAGACGACGATCTGCGGGGTCGCCGAGACGAGGTTGTCCCTGGCGATCACTCGAGCGGTCGTCCACCGGTCGGCGAAGTCCAGCCGGTGCTCGTCGTCTTCCATCATCGGGTCGAGCGCGGCGCGGAGCGCGAGCGCCTGGACGGCCGCCCAGGGCTCGCTGGAGCTCAAGCGGAACGCCTTCATGTAATAGCCGCGCGCCTCGTCGAGGGCGGCGCGGCTCCGGAGCTGAGCGGCCGCGCCGTGCCGGGGGTGCCCGGACGGCGAGCCCGCGGAGGAGGCCATCAGCGCCGCGACGCCGTCCAGCTCCATGGCCAGCCCCCCGGCGCCGCCGGCGGCGGGGAGCGCGCGGGCGGGCTCCCCGAGGACGAGCAGCGGCCAGGGCGGCTCGCCGTAGAAGAGCCGCGCCGCGCTCTTCTTCGCGCTCGCCAGCAGGCCGTACGCGTGCACGCGCTCGGCCGGCGTGTCGTCCTCGGGCACGGCCGCTTCGAAGGCGTCCATCGCCTTCTCGAGCGAAAGGACGTCCTCCCGCCGCGGCTCCTGCTCGTGCTGGTTCGCGTCGAGCCGCCTCATCACCGTGTCCACCGCGCACCGCGCGCGATGGAACCGCGCCTTCTTGACCTGCGCGTCGATGTCCGGCGGCAGCGCCGCGTACGCCACGATGGAGGCCCAGTCGTGCGTCTCCGGCGACGCGACGTGCAGCTCCTGCCGGAGGTCGTGCACGAGCAGCCGCGGGTCGTCGCCGCGCAGGATGCGCCGGTAGACGAGCTCCGCCATGATCGCCGACCCGCGCGTCGAGATGGGGAACTGCGACGCCAGCACCAGCGGGATGCCCGCCTCGTGCAGCTCGTGCGCGACGCTCGCGCCCTGGGCCACGACCGATCCGACGTTGCCGCTGTCGCAGCTCGCGACCGTGACCATCGTCGGGCTCGACAGCTCGGTCCCCACCGCGCTCCGCGGGTGGCAGCGGAGCGCCGCCGCGAGCCGCGAGCCGCTCACCACGTCGATCCGGTCGCGGTCCTCGTCGGCGTGGAACGCGAGGCCGTAGCGCAGCTCGCCGTCGTCGGTGTCGCTCGACTCGTACCCGTGCGCCAGCACGTGGACGTGCGTGAACTGATCCGCCGCGCTCGCCTCGCGCACGTCCGAGAGGCTCGCGTCCGGGAGCACCGTCACGTGCTGCTCGAGCTCCTTGACCTCGCCGGTCACGAGGAACGGCGCGAGCGCGCGCCGGATCGCGAGCAGGTGCGCCCTGAGCGGCACCGGCGAAAGCCCCCGCGGCGAGGCCGCGACCACGAGGATCTTCGGCGTGTCCGGCCAGTGCATCGTCGACGCCGAGACGCGCCGCACCTCGCGGGTCAGCGTGATCGGCGTGACGGTCTGGAGCGAGAGCGGCTGCCCGCGGCCCGGGAAGCCGGGCGGCGAGGTGATCAGCTCGAACGGCAGCAGCGCGAGCTCCGAGGCCGAGAGCACGAGCCGGAGGTGCACGAGCCGCCGGTCGCCCCGCGGCGCCGACGACATCTCCGCGGTCAGCGACCGGATCGACGCGACGAGGCGGCTCACCTCCGAGGACGCCTCGAGCAGCGCCGAGCGCGCGGCGCGCTGCCCGTCCACGTACCGGAGCTGCCGGAGCCTCCGCATCATCTGCAGGTGCTCGAAGCCGACGTTCACCGTCTCCGCGTCGTGGTTGCCGCAGAGCGCGAGGTACGGCGTGAGCGGCGAGAGGAGCTGGTTGTTCGACGGGCCGTGCCGGAGCAGCTCGAGCGTGACGGTCCGCGTCGTCCTGTCGCTCCGGGCGCTCATGACGACGCCTCCTCCTTCGCGGGCGCGCGGCGCGCGGACCGGCCGGCCCCGTGGAGCACGTGGGGCTCCGCGCCCGGCTCCGGTCTCCACGGCGGGTCCTCCGGCGCGGCGCCCTCGGCGGGCGCCTCCAGCGCGGCGCGCAGCTCGCCGTACACCGTGTCCCCGTCCGCCCAGACCGAGACCACCGTGCGGCGCTGGACGACGAGGCCGGGGACGGCGTCGAGCACCTCGAGCGTGCCGGCGCGGAGCGCGTCGTACACGGCGGCGAAGCGCTCCGGCGCGAGCATGTCCGGCGTGAGCTGGATCAGCCGGATCCACGTCCCGCTGTTGAAGTACACGCCCGGCGCGCGCTTCCGCTTGATCTGCCGCGCCAGGTGCGTGTGCCCCGCGATCACCACGTCCGCGTCTCCGCCGAGCGCGTCCATCTCGGTGAAGGCCTCGTCCTCCTCGTCGAGCTGGAAGCTCCTGTCCTTCTCGAGGTAGCGGGCGAGCGCGTCGCGCAGGTTCTCCCGCGGATCGCGCCCGCGCATCCGGTCGAGGATCAGCCCCCCGAAGCCCAGCGTCCCGCCTGCGGACGCGTCGACGAGATCGACCGGCCGGCGGCCCGCCCTGTCGTCCTCGGTCGCCTGGCGGAGCCAGTCCTCTCCGGACCAGGCGCGCGCGGGCCGGGCCGCCTGCGCCCCCGCTCGCCACGTCTCGGGCCGGAGCAAGAGCTCGATCGCGCGCGCCTCCGTCAGCTCCTCCACCGGCTTGCCCGAGAGCATGCCCGTCGCGAGGCGCCCCTGATCGTAGTACTTTCGCATCATCACCTTCGCGACCTTGCCGAGCAGCGCCTCGCTCTGGGCCCCGAGCGCGAGCAGCACGGCCCCCACCGGCACCGTCTCCGGCTTGAGCAGGTCCACGAACGCGTAGTCGTTCTTGACCTCGTTCATCAGGTCGACCACGAGCCGCGTGCCCGCGTTCGGCTCCCACTCGGGCAGGTCCTCGTTCGCCTCCAGCGCCCGGACCACCCGCCGCAGCGCCGCGAAATCGACCGGATTCCACGGATCCACCTGGTTGCCGTGCGCGCAGAGCACCCTCCGCCCGCCGACCAGCGCCGTGAACCCCTTCTCGTCCATCGCGACGCGCACGCGCGTCCGCGCGGCCTCGTCCGGCCCGCAGATCCGCGCGCACAGGAGCTCCGTGATCGGCGGCAGCGCGAGCTCGACGTCGTGGTTCCCGAGCACGAGCGCGAGCACCGCCCGCTCGGTCGCGGCGAAGCGCGAGAGCGCGTCCCACACGGGCCGGAAGGCCTCGTCCTCGAAGACGTCCCGGAGCTTCCGCGCGGCGCCCTTCGGGTCGAAGTACGCGGCGTCCTCGGCCGCGAGGAAATCGACGATGTCGCCGTTCAGCACGAGGCCGACCCGCTGGCCCCGCGCCGCCTCGCGCGCGAGGTGGTCGATGACCGCGGCGAGCGCCCGGCCCTGGTTGAAGATCTGGTGCCCCGGCACCCCCCCGAGGTGCAGGTCCGAGACGACGTGGATCTGATCGAGCGTATCCATGCTGGCCCCCGGCGGGAGCGGCCGCCCCGCGGCTTCGGAGGGTATCACCGCCGCTGCCCGCCTGGAGATTGCCTTCGCGGTGCCCGCACGGGTAACGTGAGGCCTCCACACATCATCCCTGAAGTGGAACGCCCATGATGACGCGCGCTCAACGAACCGGCCTCGCAGCCGCGCTGGCCTTCACCGCTTGCCTCGCCGCGGCGCCCGCCGCGTCCGCGGACGAGCCGGGCCCGAACACGCTCCCGATCAACATCGTCGCGGTCCAGACGCCGGACGCGTATGACCAGGCCGAGGCGCTCACCAAGGCGCTCCGCCTGGCGCTCAAGGCCGTGCCCGGGTGGTCGCTCGGCGAGGGCGACTTCTCGCTCGAGGTGCTCACGCTCAGCCTGAAGTGCGGCGACATCCCCGACGCGAGCTGCCAGTCGAAGATCGCCGACCAGATCAAGACCGACCGGTACATCTGGGGCAACGTCCAGAAGAAGGGCGCGAACGTCACCGGCCAGGTCCACCTGTGGGTGCGCGGGCAGGGCACGACGAGCGCGCCGCTCGACTACAGCGCGAACCTCACCGAGCCGAACGACGAGGCCCTCCGCAGGATCGCGGCGGACACGCTCCAGGCGCTCACGGGCGGGCCGCCCAAGGGCACGATCCACGTCCGCGTCGGCGCTGGCGTCGCCGGCGGCCAGGTCTTCCTCGACGGCAAGCCGGTCGGCGCGCTCAAGGGCGGCGAGGGCACGTTCCCCTCGGCGTCGGGCCCGCACAAGGTCCTCGTCAAGGCGCCCGGCTACCTCGACGTCGAGTCCACGGTCGTGGTCAAGCCGAACGTCCCCGCCGACGTGGCGCTCACGCCCGTGCCCGTCGAGACCGAGGAGCCCGTGAACTGGAAGCGCGTCGGCGGCTTCGTCGGCGTCGGCGCCGGCGTCGCGTTCGGCATCGTCGGCGTGGTCGGCATGGTCCAGGTCAACGGCGTGCAGAACGACAAGGTGTTCACCGACTACGCGGCCCAGTTCGACTCCAGCGTCAACGTGTGCGATCAGGCCAAGAACCCGAACGCGCAGATCGGCCCCGGCAGCCCGGACGTCGCCGACCTCTGTGACAAGGCGTCGACGTTCAGCCTGATCCAGGCGGTCTTCTTCCCGCTCGCGGCGGTCTCGGCGGGCCTCGGCACGTACCTCATCCTGACGAGCCAGGGCGACGAGGGCGCCGCCGCCCCCCCGAAGACCGGCTGGACCGTGCAGCCGTACGTCGGCAAGGAGTCCGGCAAGCTCAGCGCGACCTACCGCTGGTGACCACCTCGCGATGCGGGTGATCGCCGGCCGGCTCGGCGGCCGCAAGCTGACCGCGCCGCGCGGAGCCGCCACGCGCCCCACCTCGGACCGCGTCCGCGAGGCGCTCTTCTCCGCGCTCGGCGATCTCGAGGGCGCCGTGGTCTGCGATCTCTACGCCGGCACCGGCGCGCTCGGGATCGAGGCGCTCTCCCGCGGCGCCCGCCGCGCCGTCTTCGTCGAGAGCGGCCGCCCCGCGCTCGCCGCGCTCCGCCAGAACCTCTCCGCGCTCGGCCTCGAGCCCGATGCGCGGGTCATCGCCCTGCCCGTCGAGCGCGCCCTCACGCTGCTCCACGACGAGGGCCCGTACGACCTCGCGCTCCTCGATCCGCCGTACGCCGCGCTCCCGCAGGCCGCCGCCGCCGCGGCCCGCCTCGCCGCCGCGCTCGCGCCGGGGGGCCGCCTCGTCCTCGAGCACGCCGCCCGCGACGCCCCGCCCGACATCCAGGGCCTCACCCGCCAGCCCACGCGCACCTACGGCGACACCGCCGTCTCCGTCTACGCTCGCTCCACGCCCTGACCCCCTTCGCACCGCCCCCGCGCGCCCTGTAGACTCCGCCCCGCCCCGCGCCGCGGGGTTTGGGGCGGAGGGCGCGCTACGTGGAGCGCGACCCGGAGCCCCAAGAGTCGAACCGAGCTCGAGGTCCCCGCACGTGTCCGCATCGATCCCCCCGCCGTCCGAAGAGATCCCCGGCAAGTCCGGAGGCTCCGCGCCTTACATCATCGGCATGGTCGTGCTCGGCGGGCTCATGGCCGGCCTGATCTACTGGAAGACGCGGCCCGCCCCCCGGCCCGAGGCGCCGCCCCCGCCCGTGGTCACCCAGGCCAAGCCCGTCGAGCCGCCGCCCATGCACGCGCCGCCCCCGCCGCCGCCCATCGAGGAGGTCGAGGACGCGGGCGCCGACGCCGCGGCGAAGGCCACGGCCGCGTCCCCCGGCGCCGGCGCCCCCAGGGGCCCCTGCGGCGGCAAGTGCGGCGACGGCGAGTCCTCCGCGGCCCTCGCCTCCGCCGTGAGCTCCACGGCGAGGTCCGCGCAGGGCTGCTACAACCGCGCGCTCCGCACGGGCGAGGCCTCGGGCCGCATGACCGTCAGCGTGCAGGTCGGCTCCACGGGCGCCGTCTGCTCCGCGTCGATCATCGAGGATAGCGTCCATTCGGGTGAGATATCGTCTTGCGTCCTCGGCCGTTTCCGGGGCAAATCTTTCCCACCTCCGAAGAGCGGTTGCGTCGTGGTGAACGTTCCGATCAACTTCACCATCAAGCAATAAGGAAGCGCCCATGCGAAGCTCGATCGCCGCCCTGCTGCTCCTGTTCCCGCTCGCGCTCGCGTTCGCCGGCGCGTGCACGACGGAGGAGGGCACCACGCCGGACTGCACCGCGAACGTCGCCGGCGACGGGATCCACCCCGAGGACGAGGGCTGCCAGCAGTTCGCGATCTGCGACGCCGACGGCGACGGTCAGAGCGATCCTGCCGAGTCTTGCTGCTCGAACATGGCGGATTGCGAGCTCGCGTTCTGCCTCTTCGGGTTCGGAAAGCGGACCGCGGAGTTCGAGACGTGCGCCGACCGCGGCCAGGGCGGCAACGGCGGCAGCGGCACCGGCGGCGGCACCGGCGGGACCGGAGGCTGACGCGGCCGGAGCGTCGCCGCGATGGCCGGTGAAGCGCGCGGCGTGCTGCTGACCGTCGCGTACGACGGGGGGCCGTTCGCCGGGTTCGTGATCCAGCCCGGGCAGCGCACGGTGGCGGGCGAGCTGCTCGGCGCGCTGCGCGCGATCGACCCATCGATCCGCGAGGTGCGGGGCGCGAGCCGCACCGACGCGGGCGTGCACGCGCGCGGCCAGCGCGTCGCCTTCGACAGCGCCGCGGCCCTGCCCGCGCGCGGCTGGGCGCTCGCGACCTCGCGCCACCTGCCCGACGAGATCTCGATCCGCCGCGCCGCGTTCGTGCGCCTCGGCTTCGCGCCGCGCTTCGAGAGCGTGGGCAAGGCGTACCGCTACCTGATCCTCCGCGATCCGGTGCGCGATCCGTTCTGGAGCGGGCGCGCGTGGCGCGTCGAGGCGCTCGGCGACCCCGCGGTCGACGCCGCCCGCGCCGAGGCGGCGCTCGCCGTCGGGACCCACGATTTCGCGGCGTTCCGGAGCGCCGCCGACGAGCGCGCGAACACGATCCGCACGATCCGCCGCGCCGAGGTGACCGCCGACCCAGGCGACCCCCGCGTGCTGCGCGTCGACGTCGAGGGCGACGCGTTCATGCACAACATGGTGCGCATCCTCGTCGGCACGATCGTCGACGTCGCGCGCGGCCGCGCCGCCCCGGGCGCGATCGCGCGGGCGCTCGGATCGCGCGATCGGCGCGACGCGGGCATCACCGCGCCCCCCGAAGGGCTCTACCTCGAGCGGGTGACGCTCCGTGACGAGGGCGAGGACGCCTGGCCCGCGCCCTGAGGCGCGCCTCACGCGCGCTGTCCACGCGAAAATTCTCTGACCGGTCCGGGCCTTTTTGCCATCCTTGAGCGGTCCGCGCGGGCGGATCGCCGCCTCGCGCGCTGGAGGAAGCATGCATCCGCCTCGGCTCGCCTCGATCGTCCTGCTCGTCCCCGCCCTGGCCCTCCCCGGCCTCGCCGCCGCGCAGCCCGCGCAGAAGGCGCCGCCCGCGCAGAAGGCGCCCGCGCCGCCCGCGCAGAAGGCGCCGGCCGCGGACGCGCTGGCCGCGGGTCGAGGCGCGTCGTCCGCGGCCGAGCTGCGGCGGCTCGGCGACGCGTTCGCCGACGTGGTCGACAAGGTCGGCCCTTGCGTCGTGCAGATCGAGGTGATCGTCGGCGAGGAGGTCACCTCGCAGCTCCGCTGGTTCCGCGGCGGCGGCGAGCGGCGCGGGGTCGGCTCCGGCGTGATCTTCTCGAGCGACGGCGCGATCCTCACGAACAACCACGTGATCGACGAGGCGCGCGCGATCAACGTGCGGCTCAAGGATGGCCGCATGTTCCAGGCGAAGCTCGTCGGCCGCGATCCCTCGACCGACCTGGCGGTGCTGCGCGTCGACGCGAGGGACCTGCCCTCGGCGAACTTCGCCGACAGCGACGTCGCGCGCGTCGGCTCGTGGGTGGTCGCGATCGGCTCCCCGTTCGGCCTCGGCAACACGGTGACCACCGGCGTGCTCAGCGCGAAGGGGCGCGGCGGCGTGGGCATCAACGCGGTCGAGGACTACCTCCAGACCGACGCGAGCATCAACCCGGGCAACTCGGGCGGGCCGCTCGTCGACCTCGACGGGCGCGTGCTCGGGATCAACACGATGATCGTGAGCCGAGGCCAGGGCATCGGCCTCGCGGTGCCCGCGAACATGGCGCGCCGCGTCGCGGACCAGATCCTCAAGACCGGCCGCGTCGATCGCGCGTGGCTCGGCGTCGGCCTCCAGGACCTCACGCCGCAGCTCGCGGCCGAGCTCCCCTCGGCCCCGCAGGCCGGCGCGATCGTGAACTCCGTGAGCCCCAGCGGGCCCGCGTCGAAGGCCAACCTCCAGCCCGGCGACGTGATCGCCACCATCGCCGGCAAGCCGGTGCGCGACGCGCAGGACGTGATCCGCGAGGTCTTCCTTCGCGCCGTCGGCGAGGCCGTGTCGCTCGAGGTCGTCCGCGCGGGCAGGCGGTACCAGACCAAGGTCACGCTCGAGTCGCGCAACGATCCAGCGCCCGCGCCGCTGCCGGTGCAGCGCGCGGTCTCGCAGCAGCCCGGGCTCGGCATCGCGGTGCGCGAGGCGCAGGACCCGCGGCAGCCGCCGGGCTCGCGCGCGACGGTCGTGCGCGTCGCGGGCATCGCGCCGGACTCGCCTGCGGATCGCGCGGGCCTCCGCCCGGGCGACATCATCCTCGAGGCCGACGGGAACCGGCAGCCCACGGCCGCCGACGTGCAGAACGCGGCCAAGGACGGCCGCCTGCTCCTCCGCATCCAGCGGCCCGGCGCGACGTTCTACACGGCCCTGCGGCGCTAGTCTCTACGAGGGGGGCCTTTACCGCAGCGGCCGCTCGCGCCAGTGCGCGGCGAGCGAGGCGCCCATCACGTCGTACTCCACGCCGTTCGCGATCGCCCAGCTCGCGAGCGCCTGGCCGAGCGCGGTCATCGTCGGCCAGCGGTCCTCCGGCGCCTTGGAGAGCCCGCGCTCCACGATGCTCCAGAGCTTCTTGTCCGCCGTGAGCAGCTCGGGGCGCGGCAGCCGCGCGTAGAGGATGTCGAGCACCACCGCGGCGCTGCTGGGCCCGCCGAACGGGCGCGCCCCGCTCACGAGCTCGTAGAGCACCGTGCAGATGCCCCAGATGTCGGTGCGCTCGTCCGGATCGCCGCCGCCGCCGCGCACCTGCTCGGGCGCCATGTAGATCGGGCTGCCGAGCAGCATGCCGTGCGCGGTGAGCTTCTTCGACCACGCCGTCGCCGCGACGCCCGCGATGCCGAAATCGATGAGCTTCGGGATCAGGCGGCCCGCGTCCTCCACGAGCATGATGTTCGCGGGCTTCACGTCGCGGTGCACGATGCCCTCGCGGTGCGCCACGGCGAGCGCGCCGATCACCGGCAGGAGGAGCTGCACCGCCGGGGCCGCGGGCATCGGGCCGAGGCTCGCGATCCGGGTCGCGAGCGACGCGCCGGTCAAGAGCTCCATGACCAGGAACGGATCGCCGGCCTCGGTGACGCTGTAGTCGAAGACGCGGACCGCGGCGGGGTGCACGACGCGCGCCGCCGCCCGCGCCTCCTTGAGCAGGCGCTCCCCCGCGTGCGGCACCTCGGTGTCGCTGCGGATCAGCTTCAGCGCGACGTCCAGATCGAGCCCGAGGCTCTTGGCGCGCCAGACCGAGCCCATGCCGCCCTGACCGATGGGCTCGATCAGCCGATAGCGGTGCGTGAGCACGTCGCCGGCCTTGTACTTGCCCCGCGTCGACGCCGCCGGCGGCTCCGGGCTGGCCGGGCTGGCCGGCCACGGCTCCGGGCTGGCCGGCCACGGCTCCGGGCTGGCCGGCCGAGGGACGGGGCTGGCCGGCCGAGGGACGGGGGTGGCCGGCCGCTGCGCCGCCATCGCGGGCACCGGCGAGCGCTCGTTCGCCTGCGTGACCGCCTCCGGATCGACCGCCCGCTCCCCGTGCGATCGCGGCGGCGTGACCGCCTCGTCGGTCGCCTCGTCGTCGCCCTCGCGCCGCATCTCCATGGTGATGTCGAGCGGCGGCAGCTTCTCGGGCCGACGCTCCAGGATGAGCCGGTAGCTCGTGGGCCAGCGCGTGGATTCCGGCGCCGCGGGGCGGCTGGACTGCGGCGCCTTGTGCGCTGCAGGAGGGCTGCTCGGCGGCGGATGCCGGTCGTCGGATCGGGACGCCATCATTCGGTCGGGGTTCAGCAAGGAATGGGCCGCATTTGGTCGCGGACCCCTCCCCGCGCGATGAGGGCTGCCGTACCGCGGGTGCGGCATCCGAGCATCACATTGCGGCGGTGCCGAGCGGACTGCAAGTATCACGTGCCGGACGTGTGGAGCTCAGACGTCCTGATGGCGCGATCCCATGAGCCCGCGCCGGAGCGCGCGCGCCTGGGAGATCGCCAGCTCCGCGACGCGGCGCGCCGCCGCGCCGATCGAGGGGCGCGCCGCCCGCAGCTCGACGAGCGGCCGCGCGGCGAGCGCGAGCTCCATCTTGTAGCGCGACGTGCCGGCGAGGAAGTCGAACTCCCGCCGGCCCTCCGCGATCGCCTTGCGGATCGCGAGCGCGTGGATGGCGGTGCCGGGGCGCAGGCCGCGCGGCAGATCGAGGCGGCGGCCGCTCTGGTAGAAGTGGACCTTGTTCGCCCAGACCATGTTGTACACGGCCGCGATCGGCTCGCCGCGCGCCTCGATCCAGCAGAGGTCCAGCGCGCCGCGCTCGAGCAGCGCCGGCACGACCTCCTCGTGGAAGGCGCGGAAGCGCGGCGACGCGAAGACGCCGGCCCGTCCGGCGGCGGCCCAGCGCTCCGCGTGGAGGCGCTTCAGGATCTCGACGCCGCGCGCGAGCTCCTCGACGCTCTCCGCGCGCTCGAGCCGCAGCGGGCCGCCCGCCCACGCCTCGAGATCGCGGAGCGTGCGGCGCACGAGGTACCGCCGCGAGGAGGGCAGCGCGGCGAGGTACGCGTCCCACGTGGGCGGCAGCGGGATGTGCGGCGCGACGCCCGTCACCTGGAGATCCGCCACGACCCCGCGGCGGCGCAGGCCCTCCGCGAGCAGCCACGGGAGCGCGACGTCGCCGCGCATGGCCGGCATCGAGAGCTCGTCCCACGCGCCGAGCTCGCCGCCCGCGAGCGCGCCCGCGAGCGCGTCGGCGACGTCGGCCTCGGCGCCGCGCTCGGCGATCACGCCGATGTAATCGGAGCCGATCTCGTCGGCCTCGTCCTCGCCGGAGGCGAGGAGCTCGAGCACCCTGCACCGGGCGCCGGCGCGCGCCCGCGTCCGCGCGAGCAGCGGCGCGACGCCGACCAGCCGCGCGCCCTCGGAGAGCAGCGCGACGCGCAGCGCGCGGCGATCGTCGAGCCCGAAGGCGCGCCACCACGCGAGCATCCAGAGCGGCGCGAGCGTCGGATCGTCGGTGGCGCTGCGCGCGAGGAGCTCCTCCCAGCGCGCGCGGGCGGCCTCGAGCCCTGCGACATCGGTGACGACGTGGATCTGCACGTCACCCTCACGCGCCCTGGCCGAGGGCGCGCCGGAGCCCCTCGCCGAGCAGACCGCCGCCCCGCCGGAGCGCGCGCGCGGCCCGGCGGATCCCCTCGTCGGCGCGGCTCATCCGGTAGCCCTGGTCCCGCGAGCGCCGCTCCGCGCGGTCGTGATCGTAGGGGGCGCGGTGGAACGAGATCGCGCGGCGCGACGAGTCGAAGATCGCGAGCTCCGCGCCCCGCTGGCCCCCCCTCCGCGCCGCGTCGATCGATCCCGGGTTGATGAAGAGCACGCTGTCGCCGCCGGGCAGGAGCCGCTCGCCCTCGCCGATCGGCATCGCCTGGGCCACGCCCCCGCGCACCTCGTAGAGCCGCGGCGCGTGCGTGTGGCCGAAGAAGCAGATCCGCGCGCGCGGGTGGCGCTGGAGGAGCAGCGCGCTGTTCTCCTCGACCTGCTCCTTGTGCGTGACGTACTCGCAGAGATCGGCGACGCCGCCGTGGATCAGCACGATATCGTCCTCGACGACGAGCCGCCGCGGCAGCGCGAGCAGCGCGGCGCGGGTCTCCGGCCCGATCGCGCGCCGCGTGCGCCCGAGCGCGAACGCCGCCCGGTCGGTGCACCGCCCAGTGCCCAGCTTGCCCACCGCGATCACGTCGTGGTTGCCCGCGACCGCGTCCACCGGCAGCTCTGCGAGCACACGCACGCAGGCGTCCGGGTCGGCGTTGTACCCGACGATATCGCCGAGGCAGAGGATGCGCTCGACGCCGCGCTCGGCGAGGAGCTCGAGCGCGGCGGACAGCGCCTCGAGGTTACCGTGGATGTCCGAAATGATCCCGTAGAGCGCCAAGGGCTACCTCACGAGCGAAGGGGATCCAGGGCTCACCCGAACGGGATCGCCCAGGACGACCGCCGGCAAGAGCGCGATGTGTGCTCGACTTGCTCGTTCACGCCGGCCCAGCGTATCCAGGCAGGAGGCGTACCGTGACGTGATCAGAGCTCGCTTCCGATGGTCCGTCCGGTCGGTTTGGGAGGGGGCTGTGAGCCGCGCCTCGGGGGCGGAGGCGGCTGCGCGACCGTCGTCCTGCCGCCGTAGGTCGGGCGCGGCGGCGCGGCCGCCGGCGCGGTGACGGCCGTGGCCGCGGCGGAGGGTGCGGTGTCGGCCGCGGCCGCGGCGGAGGGCGCGGGATCGGCGGAGGGCGCGGCGGTCTGGGCGACCTCGGGCGGTGTCATGGCGGCCTGCGGATCCGCAGGGGGCGCGGCCGCCCCCGTGCCGTCGTGCCCGCGCCCGCCGCCGCCCATGAGCTTGTAGGCGCCGAACGCGCCGACCGCGAGCACGACGCCCAGCGCCGCGGCGATCATCGCGCCGCCGCGGCGAGGCTGAGGCGCCGTGACCGCGAGGCCGGTCTGCGATCCGGCGAGCAGCGGTGAGCTCTGGCCCATGCCCGCGCCGCTCGCGCCGAGGCCGGGCGCGCTCGCGCCGAGCCCCGGCTTGCTCGCGGCGAGCGACGCGTTGCTCCGCTGCAGCCCGGCATTGGAGCCCGCGAGCCCAGGGTGGCTCGGCGTCGCCGGAGGGATGCTGCCGCCGAGCCCCGGCGGGGCGCTCGGCCGGGGCCCGGTGCCGAGCAGCGAAGGATCCGTCCTGCCGAGGTCGATCGGGGGGCTGGTCATCATCCACTGAGCGATCGTCGCCTGGAACTCGCGCGCGGTCTGGAAGCGCAGATCGGCCTCGCGGGTCATCGCCCGGGTGATGATCGACGCGAAGCCCGGGTCGAGCCCGGGCACGACCACCTCGGCCGGCTCGGGCGACTCGAGCGCGATCTTGAAGACGAGCTCGTTGAACGTCTCGGCCTTGAAAGGCAGGCGCCCCGTGATCGCCTGGTACATCACGACGCCGACCGAATAGAGGTCGCTCCGGTGATCGACCTTCGCGCCGCGGGCCTGCTCCGGCGACATGTAATAGGGCGTGCCCATCACCGCGCCCGTCTTGGTCATGCTCATGTCGCTGTCGAGCGCGCTGAACTTCGACACGCCGAAATCGAGCACCTTCACGAAGTCGCGCTGGCTCTTGCGCCCGCTGGCGAGGTACACGTTGTCCGGCTTGAGATCGCGGTGGACGATGCCCGCCTCGTGCGCGGAGGCGAGGCCCTCGAGCAGCTGGTGGATGACCGGCGCGCACTCCTGCGGGCTGAGGCGCTTCCTGCGCTTGATGCGATCGCCGAGGCTCTCGCCCTCGAGGTACTCCATCACCATGAAGCGCTCCCCCGAGGGGAGGCTGCCGAGGTCGAGCACCTCGACGATGTGCTCCGAGCCGATCCGCCCCGCCGCCTGCGCCTCGCGCTCGAAGCGCTGGACCACGTCGGCCTTCGCCGCCACCGCGGCGTGCAGCACCTTGATCGCGACCTTGCGATGGATGCGCGCGTTCTCGCCCTCGTAGACCGAGCCCATCCCGCCCTCGCCGAGGAGCCGGACGATCCGGTACTTGCCTTCGATCATCTCGCCGGGCTGAAGCGTCATCTCGTCCCCTGCTGCGTTCTGGGCTCGAACCCCGTTCGGGGCGCGCGCGGGCGAGCCGCGCTCGGCCCCGAGCCCCGGTCACGCGATCATACGACCTGGCAGGTTTGGCGGCGCAGCCCAAAACCGACAGGCTCAGAGCTCGGAGGAGACGGTCCGCTGCCCCGGTCTCCTGTCGGTCGGCGCGGCCGACTCCGCGGGCGCGGCCGTGGCGGTAGGCTTCGCGGGCGCGTTCCGGGCGGCCGTGGGTGAGGGCGCGGGCGCGGGCGCGGTCACGGTCACGGGTGCGGTCGCGGTCGCGGTCACGGTCACGGTCGCGGTCGCGATCACGGTCGCGATCACGGGTGCGGTCACGGTCGCGGGCACGGCCGTCTCCACGGGCGTGGCCGTCGCCGCGGGCGTGGCCGTCGCCGCGGGCGCGGCCGTCTCCGTCGCTGCGGGCGCGGCCGTCGCGCCGGACGGCCCGCGGGGCTGGCTCGCCCAGCGCAGCGCGGCGAACGCGCCGCCGGCGAGGAACGCGGCCGTCGCGAGCACCACGCCGAGCGCGAGCCCGCCGCGCCGCCGCGCCGGAGGCGGCACGGTCTCGCTCTGCGCGTGGAGCCCCGGGGGCGTCGTCTCGCTCTCCCGCTCGGGTAGGGGCGACGTGGGGAGCTCCTCGATGATGTCGGCGGACGAGAGCGCCAGCGCGTCCGCGCCGGCCCCCGGCGGCGGCGGGATCTCGTCCGGCCGGCTCGGCGCGGGCGGCCGGACCTCGTCGGGCGGCCTGCTCGGCAGCGGCGGCCTGCTGATCAGCGGCGTGCGCCCCGAGGACGGAGGCGCCGCGGCGGGCTCCGCGTCCGCGCCGACCACCAGCGAGCCCGCAGGCGCGCGCCGGATCGATCGCGGCGGCGGGTTCGGGGGCGGCGGCGGCAGCCCCGGCTGCGTGCGCCGCGGCGGCGGCGTGGGCGGCGGCAGCGCCGACGTCCGCGAGTCGCGCACGATCGTGGCCGCCCGGTCGAGGTCGTCCGGCGCATCGCGCATCACGGTCGCGGCGTCCTGCAGCGCGCCCGGGTCGCGCACCACCGTCGCCGCGTCCTGCATCGACGGCTTGCCCGCGCGCTGGATCGTCGGCGCGTCGTGCATGTCGCCGGACCGCGGGGGCATCCCGCGCGCCTCCAGCAGCCCCGGCGCGGGCCGCGCCGGGCGCGGCAGCGCCTCCCACGCGGCGAGCGCCTCCTCGAACTCCTGCGCCGTCTGGAAGCGCTCCCCGGGCTCGCGCGCCATCGCCTTGCGCACCAGCGCGGAGAACCTCGGGTCGAGGTCCGGCACGAACGACTCGGCGGGCGGCGGCGACTCGAGCACGATCCGGAAGATCAGCTCGTTGAACGTCTCGGCCGAGAAGGGCACCTGCCCGGTGATGCTCTCGAAGAGGATCACGCCGACCGAATAGAGGTCGCTGCGCGCGTCGATCTGCCGCGACCCCTTCGCCTGCTCCGGCGACATGTAATAGGGCGTCCCGAGCACCGCGCCCGTGCGCGTCATGCTCATCTCCTCGCTGAGCGCGCTGAATTTCGAGACCCCGAAATCGAGGATCTTCACGAACTCGCCCTGCGACCCCCTGGGCGGCATCAGGAACACGTTCGCGGGCTTGAGATCGCGGTGGATGATCCCCGCGGCGTGCGCGTCGGCGAGGCCCGAGAGGAGCTGCCGGAGGATCGCGCTCGCCTCCTCGGGGTGGAGCCGCCCGCGCGAGGCGATGCGCTGCGCGAGCGTCATGCCCTCGAGGTACTCCATCACCATGTAGCGGGAGCCGTCCTCGACCTCGCCGAAATCGAGCACCTCGACGATGTGCTGCGACCCGATCCGCCCCGCCGCCTGCGCCTCCCGCTCGAACCGCTGCACCGTGTCCGACCGGTCCGCCTGCGAGACGTGCAGCACCTTGATGGCCACGCGGCGCCGGATCCGCGTGTTCTCCCCCTCGTACACCGCCCCCATGGCCCCCTCCCCGAGGAGGCGGACGATGCGGTACTTGCCGCCGAAGATCTGACCGGGCTCGATTCGCATGAAGCGCTGCGGATCTCACGGTATCACGCCCTCTTTTCCCGCCGCCACCCGCGCGAGGGGTGGGCTTTACGGCCGCGCCGCGCCGCGCTACGGCCCGCCGCCATGCAAGTCGGGCTCGATCGCCTCCCCGAGCACCCCGTCCTCCGCCGCCTGCGCGCCGCGCGCGTCGGCGCGCTCGCGCACCCCGCGAGCGTCGATCGCCGCCTCGCGCACATCGGCGACGTGCTCGAGCGCCTCGGCGTCCGCCCGCGGATCTTCTTCGGCCCCGAGCACGGCTACGGCGGCGAGGCGCAGGACATGGCCGCCGTCGAGAGCGCCGTCGATCCGCGCACCGGCGCCCGCATCGTCAGCCTCTACGGCGATCGCCTCGAGGACCTCTCCCCCGCCGCGGCCGACCTCGAGGGGCTCGACCTCCTGCTCGTCGATCTCGCCGACGTCGGCGCCCGCTATTACACCTTCGTCTGGACCGCGCTCCTCGCGCTCCGCGCCGCCCACAAGGCCGGCGTGCACACGGTCGTCCTCGATCGCCCGAACCCCCTCGGCGGCGCCCCTGCGAGCGTCGAGGGCGCCACGCAGTCGCAGGGATTCCTCTCGTTCGTCGGCCTCGAGCCCGTCCCGATCCGCCACGCCCTCACCCTCGGCGAGATCCTCGCCCTCTTCGCCTCGCGCGACGCCATCCCCATCGACGCAGCCGGCGCCGCCGATCCCCCCGCGCCCGGCCTCACCGTGGTCCCGTCGCTCGGCTTCCCCCGCGCGGCGCTCGCGCCCGCGTGGGATCGCCCCTTCGTGCTCCCCTCGCCGAACATGCCCACCGCGGACACCGCGCTCGTCTACCCCGGCGGCTGCCTGCTCGAGGGCACGAACCTCTCCGAGGGCCGCGGCACCACGCGCCCGTTCGAGATCGTCGGCGCCCCCTGGATCGACGGCCGCGCCCTCGCCGCCGGCCTCGCCGCGACGGGCCTCCCCGGCTTCACCGCCCGCCCCCTCACCTTCCGCCCCACGTTCCAGAAGCACGCCGGCGCGATCTGCGGCGGCGTCCAGATCCACGTCACCGAACCGGTCTCCTTCCGCCCCGTCGCGACCTACGTCGCGCTCGTCGCCCTCGCGCGGATGCAGGACCCCGAGCGCTTCCGCTTCCGCACCGAGCGCTACGAGTACGTCGACGATATCCCCGCGTTCGACCTGCTCACCGGCTCCGCGACCGCCCGCCTCGCGATCGAGGCCGGCGAGCCCCCGCGCGCCGTCGCCGAGGCCGCCTCCCGCCCCGACCCCGCCTGGCCCGACGTCATGCGCGAGGCGCAGGCGCTCGCCGGCGCCGCGCCCGCGTAGCTCGGATATCGCGGATCCGGTGCCATTGCGACGCCTGCCGGCACGACGTCCTGCGCACGGAGGGGCGTCAAGACGCGCCGAGCGCCAGCTCCGTGGCCAGCGCGTCCACCAGCGAGCGCAGCACCTCTGCCATCCGCGCCACGCGGTCCGGGTCGAGCGCCGGGCGGCGCCGATCGCCCGGCGAGCACACGAGCGCCCGGGCCAGCTCGATCTGGATCGCGTCGATGTCGGGCGCGGCGTGGCGGAGGACGGAGTAGCCGCCCGGAAACGGCGCCTCGATTCCGACGGACAGCCCATGGTCCCGCGCCGCGCGCGCCAGGGCGTCGCGCACCGCCGGGCGCGCGCATCGGCCGTTTCGGGTCCCGAGCACGACGTCCGCCGCGTCCTTCCGGCCTCCGTCGGGGTACGTGTGGACCGCGAGGAGGGCGGCGCGGCCGTGGCGCGCGCGCGACGCCGCGAGCTCGGCGGCGACGGCGTCGTGGTACGGCTCGAAGACCTCCGCGAGGAGCCCCTCGACCTCGGCGCGCGATCGCCGGCGCTCCCACCACATGACGCCGGCGCACGAGACGCGGAGCACGTCGCCGAGCCCCGGCGGGCGCTTGTCTTCATAGGGAGTCGGCACGCGCGGCTCCGTGTTGAGATCGACCACGTAACGGCTCGCTGTGGCGACGACGCGCCGCACGCCTCTGGCCTCGAGCCCCTCGCACACGGCCGCGGCGCCCACGTCGGAGTCGGCCCAGGGCGCGCCCGCATCGAGCGCGATCGACGGGAGGCCGAGGCCCCGCGCGGTGAGCGGATCGAGCCCGAGGCCCGCGTGGGGGACCTCGACCACGACGGGGCCGGGTACATCGGGGCCCACGATTTCGAAGTGCGGAGCGGTCATCGTGTCAAGCCCCGGATTCCGCCGAAGGGCGCGCCGTCGCGAGGGGCGAGCGCGTGACGCGCGTGGCGCATGCGGCATGAGGATACACCGTCCGGCGAGCCCCCCTCCACCGTGGAAAGCAACCGCTACCTCGACGATCTCCGGCGGCAATCCCCCTTGACGCCGCGCGGGAGGGGTAGCGAAACTCACAGGACCGGCGGTCCTCGCCTGTCAATGTGATGCCCCCGTGAGCGACAAGACGTCCCTCTCCCAGGCCCTCGCGAAGCTCGACGAGGCCATGCGCCCGAGCCTCGGCGGCAGCACCGACCCGGCGCGGCGCCGGGCCGCCCAGCGTCTCGCTCAGCTCGCGCGTTGCGAGGACGAGGATCTGCCCGCGTTCGCGACACGGCACATACCCGGGCGCACCGTCGAGGAATCCGGGCTCCGCGCGGCCCGGGACCTCTTGCTGGCGATCGGCGGCATCGCGGACATGGAGGAGGGCGGCCCCGACGCATGGGCGGCGCTCGCCGAGGTGAAACGGATCCTGGAGCGCCGCCTGGCCGAGGTGAAGGAGGCGGCGCTGAAGCGCAAGGCCGAGGCGGAAGACGCGGGATCGGGCAAGGACGAGAAGGTGACGGATGTGGTGGATGTCACCGCTCCGCAGCCCGGCGCCATAGAGCCGGAATCCGTCGCAGGGCTACGGCCAGGGGGCGACATCTCGAAGATGCCCTCCTACCTCGTTCCCCTCGGCGTCGCATCAAAGCCTCCAGAGCCTCTCTCAGGCATCCCCCATGCACAGGACCCCTCGGCTCCGTCGTCTCGACGAGGTGGACCGGATGCACCGCGCCTTCCTCCATGTGAATCACCATTTCGCGCATCGAATCAGGTCGCTACCGGTGTGCATCCAGGGGACCCTCTCGGGATGACGGTAAATGCGGTGCCCGCTCCCCCGAAGCATTCGCTCCCGTTCCAATCAATCACGTCAGCCGCCGCCCAGAAGCTCGGGCACGCCGAGGGCTCACCCGCATCGGAGGACTTCAACCCCAACGCGACGATAGACCCTGAGCGCGTCGCCCCGAGAGGACCGGCGCTGCCGTTCGCCCCCTCTGGCTTGCCATCGACACAGGGGCCCAGGCCGGGGGTGCCCGAGCCACCCAGGCTCGATCCGAGGCCGCCCGTCGATGAGAACCGTGATGAGATGACGCGACTGGTCCAGATCCCGATGGGTCCGGTGCTACCGTTCCGGCCGTCGGTCGAGGGGCACGGTGCCAGACCTTCATCGCCGCCGCCGGTCGAGCCGGCGCCTCGCGCGGGCGTCGCCGAGCCGCTTCACGTCCTTTCGCTCGCGCAGTACGCGTCACTCTGCGTGGAGCTCGCGGTGTTCCCCGAGGAGGCAGAAGGGATTTTTCGGCGCTATGGGCTCGACGCCGGCGAGAAACGGTCCGCCATCGACGCTGCCTGGAAGGAGCGCCTCCGCAACGAGCCCGCAGAGTACGAGGCCTGGCAGGAGTTGTACCGGCGCTACCACGCGCACTGGGCGAAGCAGAGGTAGGGGACGGTGGGCCCCATCGTCGCCGCCCCTGCGACGTCCGGTCCAGGGCCGTGACGGACGCGCCCCCGGGTCACGGGCGCGGCGTGAGCGGTTGACACGGAACGAGGCCCGGCCGAGACTGTCCGTCCGCACTCCCGCGCCGTAAGAGGCAAGACATGCCCACCGCCCTCTACTCGCTCGCGTGCTCGAAGCTCGAAAACGTCGCCTTCGTCGGGTTCCGCGCCAAGGAGGAGATCTCCCGGCCGTACGAGATCGAGCTGTTCTTCACCGTCCCGGTTGGCACGGCCGTCAAGGCCGCGGTCGGCGAGCGGGCCAAGCTCAAGATCAGCCGCGGCGAAGACGCAGTCCCGGTCGTGTTCCACGGCGTGATCGCGGAGACGCGGCTGCTCCACCAGACGGCCGAGCGCGCCCTGTACCGGGCGCTGCTCGTTCCCAAGCTCTGGATGCTTCGTCACTTCTGGCGGAGCTTCATCTTCACCGGCAAGAAGGTGGACGAGCTCCTGACCGACACGCTGAAGGCCGGCGGCCTGAGCACCAGCGAGTTCCGGTTCTCCGTCGTCGGCACGTACCCGAAGGAGGAGTTCGTCGCGCAGTACCGCGAGACGCTCCTCGACTTCTTCCACCGGTGGTGCGAGCGCGAGGGCCTCTATTACTATTTCGAGCAGAACGACGACGAGTCCAACGAGGTCCTCGTCATCGTCGACAACCTCGATCTCCACGACGACTTCCCGGGCGGCGGCCACGTGAGGTACGTGCCGATCATGGGCGACGACGCCACGGCGCCGCCCGGGCTGCATTCGATGGAGGTCGACGTGCGGTGGCTCCCGAAGACGGTCACCATCGCCGACTACAACTATGCGAACCCTTCGGCTTCCGTGAAGAGCGACGGCGACGTGACCGAGAACGGGATCGGGACGATCCGGGAGTACGGCGCGCGCGTGTTCGGCGTGAGCGACGCCAAGCGCATCGCGACGGTCCGGGCCGAATCGATCGGCTGCCGCGAGCGCACGCTCCGCGCGGCGGGCAGCGCTCTCGGGCCGCGGGCAGGCTACCGCTTCACCATCGACGACGGACCGGACGACCTCGAAGAGAGCTGGCTCGCCGTGGAGGTGGAGCAGGAGGGCTCCCTCGCGGGCATAACGCCCGAGGTGGCCCGCGTGACCGGCATCAAGGGCTCCCACACGTACAGGATGAAGCTCTTCGCCGTGCCCGCGAGCGAACAGTACCGTGCGCCGCAGTCCACTCCGTGGCCGCGGATCTACGGCTTCGAGAACGGCGTCGTCGGCGGCCCGGGCGACAGCCCTTATGCCCAGATCGACGCCGACGGCCGGTACCTCGTCCGCTTCGAGTTCGACACGAGCGATCTCCCCGACGCGCAGGTGTCGACGCGCGTCCGGATGCTCCAGCCGCACGGCGGAGCGAACGAGGGTTTCCACTTTCCCCTGCGCAAGGGCACCGAGGTGATGGTCGGCTTCCTCGGCGGCGACCCGGACCGGCCGTTCATCGCGGGCGTCGTGCCCAACGCGCACAAGCCGAGCGTCGTCAAGGAGCGCAACCGCACGCAGAACGTCATTCGCACGGGCAGCAACAACCAGATCGTGATGGAGGACGAGCAGGGCAAGGAGTTCATCTTCATCCAGTCCCCGAACAAGAGGACGGGCATCTACCTTGGCCATCCCTCCGGCGACCAGGCGAAGATCTTCACGGGGGAAGGAGAACAGCCGACGAGCTGGTATTTCACGAACCCCGGCGCCGCAGCGACCGGCGACACGAACGCGGGGACCGACGTCGGCGTGAGCCTCTGGCAGACCACCGACGGCAACGCGGGCCTCTTCGTCGGCGGAGACTACTGGGTCAACGTCTGGAATACACAGAACTGGTTCGTGTACAGCGCCGTTTCGCACGGCTACCTGTCGACGTTCACGCTCGACATCGGCGCCGACTCGAACGAGAACTACCATGCCCATCGCAACACGGTCATCACCTCCGGGCGGACCGACAGGGTCATGGGTGGTGGAATGACGCAGGAGATCCACGGCGGCCTGACCCAGACGATCGAGCCTGGAGGGAGCTCGACGGTCACCGGCGGATGGGAGCACACCGTGACGGCGACCAACACCGACCATTACGGGACCTGGACGTCCAACATCGACGACGGGTGGACCGCGACGGTCGGCCAGGCCATCTCGATCACCAGCACGGGCGCGAGCATCGAGATCAAGGCCCCCGCCGGGAACGTCGACGTGAAGGGCCTGGGGGGCCACTGCAACCTCGAGGGCTCGGCGAGCATCGAGCTCACGGCGCCCAAGGTGACGGTCAATGGCGTCGACGTGGCGGTGAAGAGCGGCAAGTGGTTCGACTGGTACACCCACAAGGGCGCCGCGGGCATCCTCAAGCTGGACGAAGCCGCGATCTACCAGTCCGCCTACGGCCTGAAGATCGACACCGTCGGGATCAAGGTCGAAAACGAGTTCTGCAAGAAGCTCACGGGCGGGATGTTCCTGCGCGCGTACGCCATGTCGAAGAAGACTGCCCTGTTCGGCCTCGCCGATTACGCCATCGGAATCTGGAACGGCGCGTTCAAGAAGGAGTGACCGCGCCGGTGAAGGTCGTCAAGCCGCTCAAGATCCCGATCCTGACGCGAGTGGTCGAGCACTTGCGAAGGCCACAGCTCCACGTCGGCGCGATCCTCGGCTTTCCCCTGGACCGCCCGCGGGCGCTCATCGACGAGTTCGCGTTCTGGCCGGCGGTCACCCCGGACCTCGGGACCGCCGTGCTCGACGAGGGGATCTCCAAGGCGCGCGGGGAGCTGCTCGTCGCCGGACGCTGCTGCACCCCCGGTGGCCGGCCCCTGACGGCGTCGTATGTCCGGGCAACCGTGGGCCCGATCGACAAGAAGCTCATGGTGATGGGCGATCGCCACCGGCAGCTCGGCTTCGTCACGGAGCCGAAGCCCTTCGCGGAGATTCCCGTCGACTGGGCGCACGCCTACGGCGGCAAGGAGTATCCGCGGAACCCCTACGGCATCGGCGCGGAGGACATCGAACGCGACGGCAAGCGCGTGCGACCGCTGCCCAACATCGAGCCGTTCGGCGGTCTCCTCGGCTCGAAGAGCGACCAGCCGGACTGCTTCGCGCCGATGGACATGAGCTTCGCGCCGCGGCGCGCGCGGGCAGGGACCTTCGGGCGCGACTACGTCGAAAAGTACGCGCCGGGCCTGCCCCCCGACCACGACCCCACCGTGTACAACGCTGCGCGCGAGGACCAGTGGATCCCCGGTTTCTGGCGGGGCGACGAGCGCTTCCTGGTGGAGAACATGAGCCCGTCGAGCCCTCGGATCGAGGGAGAGCTGCCGGGCCTCGTGGCGCGGGCGTTCGTCACCCACCGTACGGCGGACGGTGATCGCTTCGTCGAGATCGGCCTTCGCTGCGACACGGTCTGGCTGTTCCCCACGGCCGGGATCGGCGCCCTGATCCTCCACGGCTGGATGCCCGTCGCGGACGACGACGCGCGCGACATCGTCCACCTCGTCGTCGCGTGCGAGGAGCCCTCGGCGCCCCGGCCGATCGACCACTACCAGCAGGCGCTCGTGCGCAGGCTGGACAAGGACAAGGGCTCGCTGGCCGACCTGAGCGACAGCGACCTCATGCCCGCGCGCGCGTCCGGCGTCGTCGCCAACATGGACCTCGGGCCGACGGGTCAGTGGCTGAAGCCCGAGCTGATCGCCATGGAGAACGAGCGACGTGGCGCCGAGCGCCGGCGCCAGGAGCGCGTGGCCGAGCTCGAGGCGCAGGGGATCGATCCTGCTCTGTACGGCCTCGCCCAGCCGGTCCCGGCCATGGAGCTCCCGCCCATGGACGACCTCGACGCCGTGGCGGAGTACCTCCTCACGATCGAAGCGCACGTGGCCGAGGAGGAGGCGAAGGCGAAGAAGGCCGCCGAGGAGCTGAAGGAGCAGCAGCGGGCGATCAAGGCCGCCGAGGGCGCGGGTCCGGATGCGCCCCAGGAGGAGCTCACCGGCGGTCCACCGACGTTCAGCGCGAAGGCGCAGCTTCGACAGCAAGCCGAGCTCGCGCACATCGCGCGGGAGGCCGGCGAGCCCGACCTCGAGCTCGAGGCGAAGCTCGCGAGCCCCGCGTTTCACGAGGAGCTCCTTCGGCTCGAAGAGCTTACGCGCACGGGCTACCGGCAAGCGGCCCACCTCGCGCCCCCGGCTCCATTGATGACGGAGGAGGCGGTACAGCTCGCGCGCGCGTTGATCCAGGTGGCGCGGGACGCGGGGGAACCCCTCGCGGAGCGCGACCTCACCGGCGCCGACTTCCGCGGGATGGACCTCACCGGCATGGACTTCTCGCGGGCCTTCCTCGAGGGTGCCGACCTGCGCGGCGCCGACCTCTCGGGCGCCAACTTCGAAGGTGCCGTGCTCGCGAGGGCCGACCTGCGCGGCGCGAGCCTCAAAGGCACCCGGCTCGCCCTCGCGAACCTCGGAGCCTCGAACCTCGAGGGAGCGTCCTTCGAGGGCGCAGATCTGTCGCAGGCCGTCCTGATGGGCGCGCGCGTCACGGGCGCGAGCTTCGCCCGCGCCACGCTCACGGGCGCCGACGTGATCGAGACGAGATGGGTCGGCGTGGACCTCGCGGGGGCGCGGCTCGACCAGTGCACGTTCCTCAAGGCCGATTTCACGGGCTCGAGCCTCGCGGCGGCGCACCTCGTCCAGACGACGTTCATCGAGTGCCAGCTCGATCGTGTGGACTTCTCCGGCGCCGACCTCCAGCGCGCCTGCTTCGTCACCTGCAAAGGGGAGGACGCGCGCTTCGTCCGTGCCCGCATGAGCGAGGCGGTGGTCGGTCACATGAGCGAGCTCCCGCGCGCCGACTTCACCGAGGCCGTGATGGAGAAGTGCTGCTTGCGGACGACCGTGCTGCGCGGCGCGAAGCTCCTCGCCGCCAGGATGGTGATGGCCGATCTGTCGGAGTGCGACGCGACCGCGGCGACGTTCGATCGGGCGCTCCTCAACAATGCGCTCTTGATCCGGACCCGGCTGGACGGCGCGTCGCTGCGCGGGGTGAACCTGACCGAGGCGATCCTGTCGAAGTCGCGGCTCGCCGGCGCCGACTTCACCGGCGCCCAGCTGACGCGCGCGGACTTCAGCCGCGCCGTCGGCGACCGCGACACGCGCTTCGCCGACGCCGTCGTGCGGTTCACCCGCTTCGACCAGGGGGGAGCGAGGACCACGTCGTGAGACGCGATGAGCTCATCGACGGCGTCCGGCACGGCGCGGTGATCCAGGCGGTCGACCTCTCGGGGCTCGATCTCTCGGGCGCCGATCTCTCCGGCGGCACCTTCGACCGCGTGCGCTTCCCCGCGCGGATGGCCGGCGCGCGGATCAAGGAGGCGACCCTCAACGAGTGCGACCTGTCCTCGTGTGACTTCTCCGGCAGCGATCTGCACCTGACGACGGTCTTCCGCAGCAAGCTCGACCTCGCCAGCTTCTCGAACGCGAAGCTCGTCTGCGCGACGTTCATCGAGTCGCCGGGGTCCGGCTCGAGCTTCGCCGGCTGCGAGGCGCCGCTCGCCACCTGGGTGAAGTGTGCTCTGGGGGGCAGCTCGTTCGACGGCGCCAACCTCGAACGTGCCAACGTGCTCGAGTGCGACCTCGACCGCACGGACTTCCGGCGTGCCAACCTCGACCGCGGGACCTACTACAAGCTGGACCTCGCGACGGCGCTGCTCGACGGCGCCAATCTCACGCTCACCACGTTCGTCGAGTCGAAGCTCGGAGCCCGCTCCTTCGCGGGCACGAAGCTCTTTCGAACACAGTTCATGCGCGGCAGCGTGGCCGGATCGAGCTTCGCCGGGTGCGACGCGACCCAGTGCAACTTCACGGCTGTCGACGTGGGGGGGTGCGATTTCTCGGGGGCCGTGCTCACCCAGGCGCTGTTCGGCGAGGCGCACGGCGCCAAGGCGAAGTTCACGCGCGCGAAGCTCCAGAACTCCATCTTCGAGCGCGCGAACCTGCCCGGCGCGGACTTCGCGGACGTCGATCTGACGGAGGCCTACCTGGCGAAGGGGGCGTTTCCCGGCGCGCGCTTCGCCGGCGCGACGCTCACCTACGCCGACTTCTCTCATTGCCAGCTGAGCGGCGCGGACTTCAGCAGGGCATCGATGTTCCGCGCGAAGCTGCACCGCGCGGTGCGCGACGGCGCCGTCATCCCGAGCGGCGCATGGCTCGGTGACGACGCCGAGCTCGCAGCGCTCGAGGACTGGAAGGCGCGCCACGGGGCCGATCGGACGGCCCGTTGACTCCGAGGTACGGCATGCACGCGAAGAACGCCGAGAGACACGAGCTGCACGAGGAGGGCCCGTGCGAGGAGCGATCCGCGCTCGAGCTGCTCGTCGACCTCGAAGCGCGCCCGACGCCCGAGCCCCGAGGTGAAGCCGGCAGCGCCGGCCTCGGCGCCGGCCCGCCGGTGCTCGCCTACGGCACCGCGCTGGAGGCCGCCGAGCTCACCGTCCGGCTCGATGGAGGTCCTCGTCCCGCGCGCCGGGCCAGGAGCTGCCTCGTGGCCGTCACGCCGGGCGACCGGGTGCTGTGCTCGGTCTCCGCGGACGCCGTGTACGTGCTGGCCGTGCTGGAGAGCGCCGGCGCCGGGCCGACCCGCGTCGTCGCCGACGGCGGTCTCGAGCTGCAAGCCGAGGGCGAAATCGCGCTCCGCAGCGCGTCGCTCGTGATGCGCGCGAGGTCCGCGAGCGTCGCGATCGAGGAGCTGAAGGTCCTGGGCCGCTCCGTCGAGGCGAGCTTCGCGGAGAAGGCGACCCTGTTCGCCGAGCGCGTCGAGTCGCGGGCCTCGCGCATGCTCCAGCGGGCGAAGCAGGCATTCCGCTTCGTGACCGACCTGGAGCAAGCGCGCGTGGGCAACTACGACCTGCGCGCCGAGAGCCTCGCCGCGATGCGCGGCGAGAACACCATCGTCTCCGCGCGAGTGCTCGCGAAGCTCGATGGCGAGCAGGTCAAGATTGGTTGATGGACGGAGGGCGCGATGCTCGCAAAGACGCAGGCTGGTGGGATGAATTTCGCGTTTCCCGATGTGTGCTTGACCCCGACGCCGGCAGGACCGGTGCCCATCCCGTATCCCAATATCGCCCTCGAGCCGACGAACGTCGGCTTCGTGCCGAACGTGCTCATCACCTGTACTCCCGGTCACAACATGATGACGATCGCGCCGATGACGAACGGCGACAACGCCGGCGTCGCCCTCGGCGTTGCCTCGGGCACGGTGATGGCCCCGCAGCGGAACCTGACCGGCGCCTTCACCGTCATCCTCGGCTGCGCGCCGATCACCCGGCTCACGAGCCTGTCGATGCAGAACAGCACGGACGCGTTCGGCGCCAAGATCGTGCCCAGCGTGACGAACACCATTGTGCTGTCGCCGTGACGTGGGTGGGCGCGGCGCCGTTCCTCATCTCATCTCCCGGCCCTCGCCTCGAGCTCGGTGCGCGCGCCGGACGGACCCCGGAACAGGACCCATAGCCGCGGCACAGGGGACCGCGAGGGCGGGGGTGCCGCGGGGTCGACGATCGCGGCCGACGCGCCGCAGTACTTGCACGTCACCCGGCGCACCCCTTCGGGCGCGTCGAGCGGCGCATGGCAGCGGGGGCACTCGAGCGCGATCACGGCGGCGCCACGGGCCGCGCGTGGCCGGTCAAAGACGAGCGCGACCACGCCGCGCGGCATCGCGCGCCGGACGAGCGCGGGCACCTCGCCCGAATGGCTCGCGCCGCACGTGCACGTGTGGCCGCCGCCGCGCCACCGGGGCTCGACGAGAGCTCCGCACGCGCAGATCGGGTGGCCGGGGCCGGCGACGAGGTTCGCGGGCGTGTCGTCCGCGGGCCGGAGCCGCTCGCCGGGGGCGTCGGCGCGCTCGATGCCGACCTCTTTGAAGGGGTTGAGGGTCGCGATCGGCGGCCGGCCGACCGCGCCACCCTCGGGGTCGGGGCCAGCCATGTCGGCGACCGCGTGCGCGTGCCGGAGCGCGGTGCGCCAGAGCAGGGCGGGCAGCTCCTGCGTGTGGCCACACGTCGGGCACACCGCGCGGCCGTCGTCCGCGAGCGAGGCGAGCGGCACGCGCCGGGTGCAGCCCGCGCACGCCCACTCGAAGGCGACATGGCCCCAGTACGCATCGCCCTCGCGCCGCACCACCTCCACAGGCTCGGGCGGGTCGTCGCGGCACACGCGGCATGTCTTCTGGCGCGTCGGCACGACGCGCCCGCACCGCGGGCAGATGCGCAGCGCATTCGCGGCCACGTTCGGCGTCGGATCGCCGGGCCCGAACGCCGCCTCCGCGATATCCGCCTCCGCGATGTCCGCCTCCGCGATATCCGCCGGCGGGACCGGCTGGCCGCAGTTGCGGCACAGCAGTGCCCCCCCGCTGTATCGGGTCTTGCAAGACGGGCACATGGCCATGCGGCGAGTATACACCAGACGTTCTGGGCATGGGCCGCGACGCCGCGACCCCCCGCGCGCCGTCGCCGACGCCGCCTCCCGCCCCGACCCCGCGTGGCCCGACGTCATGCGCGAGGCCCAGGCGCTCGCCGGGGCCGCGCCCGCGTAGCTCAGATGTCGCGGATCGCGTCGAGCGCGGCCCCGTACTCGTCGATCAGCGGGTGCGCCGCGAGCGCGCGGCACATGCTCAGGAGCTCCTCGAAGCGCGCCATCTGGACGTCCTTCCCGCGCTTGAACATCGCCCAGGGATCGCCGTGATCGGCGGCGCAGACCGCGATGGACCGGAAGTTGTCGATCTTGTCCGCCAGCGAGATCGCCTGCGCCTCCCAGGGCTTCCCGGGGAACGCGGCGAGGTACCGCCGCTTGCGCTCCTCCCAGGGCTGGGATTTGTCGTGCTCGGTGACGTGCCAGACGAGCCCGGCCACGCGCGCCCCGAACCGCCCCGCGAGCTCCTCACGCGTCACGCCCTGGTCCTCGATCACGTCGTGCAGCGCCCCCGCCGCGACGACCTCGTCGTCGAACCCGTGGCGGGCGAGCGTGACCGCGACGCCGGCGAGGTGGCTCATGTACGGCACGTCCGCGTTCGGGTACTTCCGCTTCTGCGCCCGGTGCCACACCGCAGCCTGATCGAGCGCGCGCTTGAGGAGGAGGCCCATGGCCCGCACCTTAGCCGCACTCGCGCCGCCGCGCCGCGCAGACTGATGGCCCCGCCGCGCAGACCGATGGCCCCGCCCGCGCAATCCAGGGTGCGCCTCCTGACCTGACCCGCTGCCGCGGAGCGCGGAGCTCGATGGCCGTGTGCAGCATCACGCCACGGCGCGATTGCAGCGCGCGGCGGGTGCGCGCGCCGAATGCCCCCGTGGCCGCCTCGGCTCATGGACGTTCCGGACGGCCGTCCGATGAATCTGATCGGGCCTGCGGCGCGGCGCTTGACCGGAGGCGGTGAATGATCTCTTCTGCGCTTTCACGGAGGCAGCGATGACCGTCAAGGCTGACTGGTACTATCACCGCAAGGGGTGAACGAGCTGTGGAAGAGCGCAGGAGTTCCTTGCGCAAGAGCGTGTGGAGATCACCGAGACGACCGACGCGAAGAAGGTGCGGCTCGGCGCGGCGGAGGCGCTGGCGATGGCGCGGCGGGCCACCGACGTGTACGTGGTGAAGGGCAAGCGGGTGGTCCATTTCGACATGCGCGGCGGCGGGCCGGACGATGACGAGCTGCTCGCGCACCTGCTCGGCCCGACGGGCAATCTCCGGGCGCCGGTCGTGCGCCGGGGCGGAGCGCTGCTCGTGGGATTCGACGCGGCCGTGTATGCGCGCGTGCTCGGCGAGGAGGGAAAGGAGGCGCGGTAGGTCGCCGCGATGCGCAATGGTCAGCTCCGGGCGCCGCCGCCGGGGCCGAGGGCGCTGCCGCCGGGGTCCAGGGGCGCCGCCGCTGGGGTCCAGGGCGAGCTCGCCGCGGGCGGATGGTGGGGTGGATCCGCGGTGCGGGGGTTGTGGTATCCGTGGACCATGGAAGGTGAGCGCTCCGCACCCGACGCCCCGGTCGAACAACCCGACGCGCCTCCGGGCGAGTGGACCGCTGCTTCCACGGGGGAGCTCGCCGCCTCGCCGGGCCCTCCGCCGCCGCCCCTGGCGCCGCCGCCGCCGCCGCCCGTGTCGGTGAGGTCGTACCCGCCGCCCGTGGTGGACGAGATCGCACCGGCCCGCGGGTCCGTGCTCGGCGACACCCGGCTCACGCTGGTGGGGTCCGGCCTGTTCCGCGCGTCGATCGTGCGGATCGGCGGGGTCATCGCGCAGACGATCGGCGCCGACGAGCCGCGCGAGCTGCGCGTGCTGGTCCCCGCCGCCGACCGGCCGGGGGAAGTCGACGTCACGGTGGAGAACCCGTTCGTGCCGCCGCTCGTCCTCGCGAGGGCGTTCCTGTACGAGACCCTCGCGGCACCGCGGATCGTGAGCGTCGCCCCCGATCACGTGGCCACCAGGGGCGGGACCGAGCTGACCCTGATCGGAGAGAGCTTCGTGAAGGGCACGGTGGTGCTGTTCGACGGCAAGCCGGCGCCGAGCCCGCGCGTCGTCTCCGCGACGACGATCGACGTGACGGCGCCGCCCGGCGAAGACGGCAAGATGGTCGACGTGTCGGTGAGGAACCCCGACGGGCAGACGGCCACCGCGCGAAGGGCGTTCGTGTACGACCGGCGCTACGGCTGAGCGGCTCGCCGGGAGCCGCTCGCCGCGGGAGGCGGCGCCGCGGGCGACCCTGGCAACGCGCCCGTTGCGACGCCGTACGGCTCGCCGCATACTCGGTCCATGAGCACCGCCGCGCCGGTCGAGCCGATCATCATCTACCGCAGCGTGAATCGCGACGGCGCGACGTTCGCGCTGGAGCCGCGGTCGCTCGATCGGCTCCGCGCCGCCTTCGGATCAGCGGTGCGCGCTCGCGACCGGCTCTTCATCACGCACGAGACGCGGGCCGACTACGAAGAGGTGCAGGGGACCATCGCGTCACAGGTAGTGATGCTCCTGACTGGGCTGAGCGAGGATCGTCTGCGATCGCTGGGCGGCGTCGTGTTCCGCGATCCGGTCAGCGAGCGGGATCTCCCGAGGACGGCGGCATAGCGGAGGCGGCGCTGCCCATCCCGACGCTGCCCGGACCGCCTTCGACGACGCAGAGATCCTCCGGCCAGCGGTCGAGGTAGCGATCGAGTGTGGCCTCCCAGCCGGACGCAGTGCTTCCCGCGAGCTCGACGATGAAGATGAGCCTCGTTCAGGTCCCGCCGCACCTCCGGTAGCGCCGCGCCGATCGTCCCGTCCTCCTCGTAGATGATCAACCGCTCGCACGGCCGCTGAGGGTCCGCCGGGTGGATCGTCAGCGCCTGGTTCCCCTTCCGCGAATCGCAGTGCTGGTGCGCGCGCGGCGTGTCCGGTGTCTCCTGGCCGCCGGAGCACGCGCCGAGGAGGTTCTTGTAGTCGAGCTGGTGCTCCGGGTGCTCCCTCTGCGACGCCCAGTGCTCGATTTTCATGTGCCGCTCGTCGGGCGCGATTCGCCGCATGCAGTAGCAGCAGATCCCACCCTGCTCTCGTACGAGGGCGGCGCGCAGGCCATCCTTATCGGCGAAGTTCTCGTAGCTCGCGTGCGGAGCCGCGCGGTGCTCGGTCAGGCTGCGCGGCTCGCGCTCCTTGATGATCTGCTTCATCGCGGCGCTCGGCCTCAGTCGGAGAGGAATGCGATCAGCGTCCGGAGCCTCACCACCTCGGCGTCGGTCGGGCCGAGCGTGGCGGCCACGTCGTCGAGCGCGGCCCGCGCCTCCTCGAGCCGCTCCTCGTCGATGAGCCGGCCGACCGCCTTCAGCCGGGCTGCCATCTCGCGCGGGCGGGCCGGGACACCCATCACCTCCTCCAGGATGGAGCTCGAGTCGCGCCCGAGAGTTGGCCGCGCCGCGCCGGCGACCTGGAAACCATCGAGGAGGATGATGCTCTCGGCGGGCACCTGGCTCAGCACCTGGGGTGAGTGGGTGGCGACGATGAGCTGGATGCCCGGGAACGCGCGGCGCAGGCCCGGCAGGACGGCCCGCTGCCAGGAGGGGTGGAGCCTGAGCTCGATCTCGTCGATGAGCACGATCCCCGAGCCCAGAAGCGGATCGGAAAGATCCGGGTTGGCAATGGCCAGGCGCCGCGCGATGTCCGCGACCAGGAGGATCAGCGCCCGCTCCCCCTCGGAGAGCTGCTCCACGGCGAGTGGCTCGCCCGCCTTGTCGATGACCAAGTTGGTCACTTCCGAAAGCCCAAAGGCCACGTCCGCTCCTGCCGGTGCCCGTTCTGCCCGCAGATTCGAAAACGTTCCTCCCGGCAGTGCGCTCATGAAGCGCTCCACGGCGGTTCGGACCGCATCCAGCAGTGGACTCGTCACCCGTTCCCCGCGCGCTCTCGCCTCATTCTCCCGGTCCTCCTCGAACCGGAACCACAGGGCAAAGTGCCGGAATGGTCCGAGCTGCCGTCCAAACGCCTGGTCGTAGGTTTGCAGTTGACGGAAGAGCAGTCGCGGCGCTTGCCGCCGGGTCGGCTCCTGGCCGATCGCCCGGCTCGCCGGATCAAAAACAAAGTACAGGTATGCTGGCGTTCTCATCGACGGCGAGCCGCGCTCGAAGGCCTCCATCGTCGATTCCATCAATGCTGATGGATACGCCATCGGCGCTGTGAGTCCGAGTCGACGTCCTTGTCATTCGCTTGGGAAGCTCTATCGTGAGCGCCCAATGTCTTGTCTCACCATCGAGCTCTACGTCTGCGCCAACGCTGCTGCTCCATATCCCTTGCCGGACGTCGGACTCAAACGCAAGAGTGCTGATGAAGCTCAGCCGTGGATCTCCTGTGACGGAAATGCTCTGCGCGAACCAGCCAAACAGAAGCGCGATCGCCTCCAGTGCCGAGGACTTTCCCGCACCATTCACGCCCACGAGCACGGCAAGAGGCTCATCCGGGAGCGCGATCGTGATATCCCGGAACCCCGGAAATCTCGCAGGAAGATCTTTCGCAGTCGCATCTGTGGCGTTGTTTCGCCGGCGCTAGCAAAGCGGCGACATCGGCGAGCAGCCGCGGCAATTCGGCGGGACTTTCGAGCAGGAGGGGCCGAATGGGCACGCGCCGGATGACATCGCCGGCGGCGCGCTCGGCGCCACCGTCCTCGTATCGGTACGCGAGCGCCGCGTCCCACGCCACCCGCGGGATCACGGCGCGCCATGGTTTCAAGGCCGCGGCCCGATCCTCCGGGAGCGCCGAGATCCAGCCGAGGAGGCGCCGGTCCTGCAGCGAGCCTCCGACGAAGAGCACCGGTCGCTCCCGCAGCAGCGCGTCGATCTGGTTCTCCAGGAATGGATACCGGCGCCCGGCGATCTCATAGGCCTGCCCGGACACCATGATCCGCATCCAATCGTCGAAGGAGCCCTCGACCTTCAGGACCTGGACATCCCCCTCCGCTGAGCGCGGAGCCTCATCCTCGGGCCGTCGCACGACGTAAGGCACCCGCTCGTCGTCGAGGGCGCGCTCGAGCAGGTCATCGAAGCTCGTCGTGATGATCGCATGGAAGCGCCCCCTGCCCGCCAGGCGGGCGAGGGCGCGGTGGGCCGGCGTGAACGCGCGCGGCGCGCGGTAGAGGCGCTGCAATAGCTCCGCGAGCTGGGCCTTGCCCACGGACTCGACGAACGCGTCGGCGACGGCAAAGAAGGGCCTCGATGTGTCGAGCGGATCGTCGGCCTCCCTTGCCATCTCCTCGAGGAGCTGGGCCGCGGACGGATATCCCGCGGCGACCGACAGCCCCGAGCCGATCCAGAGGAAGATTTTCATGACCGCTGCGGCCTGCTCCCCGGCGCCGGACGTGCGCTACACGGCCCGCGGCGGCTGTGGTAGCGATCGAGCATGCTCTCGAAGAACGCCGCGCCGCGCCGCCGGCTCGGGCTCTTCGACGTCCTGTGCATCGGCGTGAACGCGACCGTGGGGTCGGGGGTCTTCGCGCTGCCCGACGATATGCAGCGGCAGATGGGGGGGTGGTCGCCGCTCGCGTTCGCGCTCTGCGCGGTGCTGCTCCTGCCGGTGACGCTCTGCTTCGCCGAGCTCGCGGGGAGGCACGAGGACACGGGCGGGCCCTACCTCTACGCGCGCGGCGCGTTCGGGGAGGGCGTGGGGTTCATCATCGGGTGGTTCTGCTGGGTCACCGCGTTCGTGAGCTGGGCGGCGAACACGACCGTGCTGGTGGAGCTCGTGGGGCTGCGCGGCGCCGCGAACAAGGCGGTGTGCGTGGGGCTCGTGGCGGCGCTCGGCGCGATCAATTACGTGGGGGTCAAGCCGGGGGCCTGGGTCGTGAACGCGGTGACGATCGGGAAGCTCGCGGCGATCTTCTGCTTCCTCGGGGTCGCGGTCTTCGCGATGGATGTGTCGCGGCTCGGGGGGGCGCTGCCGCGGGGGATCCAGGGCGTGGGGCAGGGGGTGTACCTGGCGCTCTTCCCGCTCCAGGGGTTCGAGGTGGCGCCGGTGCCGGCGGGGGAGACGGCGAACCCGCGGCGGAACGTGCCGCTCGGGACCGTGGGGGCGCTGGTGTTCTCGGCCGCGCTGTTCGTGGTGGTGCAGGCGGCGCTCGCGGCGTCGTACGCGGGGCTCGCGGGGGAGTCGGGCACGCCGCTCGTGGACGCGGCGGCGCGCATGGGGCCCGGGATCGGGGTCGTCGTGCTGGTGGGGAGCCTCGTGTCGATCGGGGGGTTCACGGCGGGGAGCGCGCTGGGGTCGCCGCGGTACGCGCAGGCGATCGCGCGGCACGGCCTCTTGCCGGGGGCGCTCGCGCGGATCCATCCGCGGTGGGAGACGCCGCACGTGGCCATCGCGCTGACGACGGCGTTCGCCGCAGGGCTGGCGCTGCTCTTCGATTACCGGCAGCTCGTGGGGATGGCGAACGTGACGGTCGTGGTGCAGTACGCTTGCACCTGCCTCGCAGTGCCGGCGCTGCGGCGGAAGCCGGGGCCGCGGGGGGGCGGGGGATGGGTCGTGCCGGGCGGGAGCGTCATCCCGTACCTCGGCGCGGCCGGATCGATCGCGCTCCTCAGCGGCGCGGAGCGGAGCGAGCTCGCCTTCGCCGGGGTGACGCTGCTCGTCGGGGTGGGGATCGCCCGGGCGTCGGCGCGCTGGGGTGGAGGCGCAAAATCAGCGTGAACAGGGTCCGGGCGCTGGGCGCCGCCAGCCCCGGGCTCCCTCCACATCCGGTCAGCGAGCCCTCGATCGTATCGGGATCCGCCGCCTGGCCGGGGCTCCTGTATCATGGCCCGCATGGATCTCCATCCGGGGATGGTGATAGCCGGGCGCTACAGGATCGACACGAAGGTCGGCGCCGGCGGCATGGGCGAGGTCTGGGCCGGGGAGCACGTCACGGTCGGGTCGAAGGTGGCGCTGAAGACGCTGCTCCCGGCCGCCGCGGTCAACCACGAGGTCGTCGCGCGCTTCAAGCGCGAGGCGTATTTCCTCGGACGGATCCGCAGCGAGCACGTCGCGCGGGTCGTCGACTTCGTCGCCGACGACGCGATCGGGCTCGTGCTCGTGATGGAGTACATCGAGGGCGAGCCGCTCTCCAAGGTGCTGCAGAAGCGCCGGCTCTCCGTGGAGGAGGCCATCGAGCTCGGGGTGGACATCGTGACGGCGCTGCGCGACCTGCACGCGGCGAAGATCATCCACCGCGATCTCAAGCCCGGGAACATCATCATGCAGTCGCGGCCCGGCGGCGGGTACCGGGCGGTGATCGTCGACTTCGGCGTGAGCCGCGCGGTCTCCGGCGGGAGCGAGGACGAGGAGATGACCGGCATCACCCGCGCGGACATGGCGGTCGGCACGATCGAGTACATGGCGCCGGAGCAGATCCTGAACTCTCGCGACGTCATCGCGGCGAGCGACATCTACGCGGTCGGCGCGATCCTCTTCCGCGCGGTCGCGGGGCAGCACATCTTCGGTGACGTCTACGACGCGGAGCTCGCGAAGATGAAGCTCATGACCGACCCGCCGCCGCTCCGCACGGGGCGCCAGGACCGGGTCGCGAAGGGGCTCGAGGAGGTCGTGGCCAAGGCGATCAAGCGGCCGCCCAAGCAGCGGTACGACCACGCGGACAAGATCCTGCACGACCTCGTCGTGCTGCGCGATCTCGCGCGGGTCGCCGCGATCGAGCTGGACGAGACGACGCACGAGGTGACAGGGGCGTCGATCTCGATCGTCGTCGATCCGGTCTCGAGCCCGAGCGTGACGCGGCCGCGGCTCTCGCAGACGGGCGGCCCCGTGTCGAGCGGGCCCGCGTCGGCGCAGCCCACCTCGAGCGCGACGCCCTCGGCGCCGGTGAGGTCCAGCGCGCCGGAGGAGGTCAGCGTGACCGCGCCGTCGGCGCCCGCGCCGCGCGCGGGGAGCCGCGAGAGCCTGACCGGGGCCGAGTCGTTCACGCCGCGCGAGCCGCGGCGGCGCGGGATCCCCATGATCGCGACGGTCGCGCTCGTGCTGGTCGCGCTCGCGGGCGGCGCGGGGCTCGGGTCCACGTGGACGCAGCGGAAGCTCGCGGGGCTCGCGGGCGCCGAGGCGCCCGCGACGGCGCCGGCCGAGCCGGTCGAGACGGCGGCGCCGGCGCAGCCGAGCGCGCAGGCGCCCTCGGCGCCGACCGCGGCCGATACGGGCGCGGCGCCGGATGACGACATGGTCGTCGAGGCGGCGGTCAGCGCGACGGCGGCCGCGCGCTCGGCGCCGGCGATCGCCGCGGCGCCGACGCA
>CAYQYG010000002.1:0-38218 GCA_964421485.1 uncultured Polyangiaceae bacterium
GCTCGAGGCGGCGCTCGCCGCGCTGCTGGCCGAGGGGCGCGCCGCCGCGGTCGAGGCCGGCGCGCGCTGGGCCCACCGCGCGGACCAGCCCGAGGGGCGCCGGCGCGCGGTGGACGCGCTCTTCGAGGCCTGCCGCAAGCCCGTCGACGGGATGGTGTCGCGGCACCTGAACCGGCACGCGTCGATCTTCATCTCGAAGCGCATCGTCGGGGCGCCGATCACGCCGAACCAGATGAGCGCGCTGACGTTCCTGCTCGCGATCGCCGGCGGGCTCGCGGCCTCGCGCGGGGGCTACTGGCCGATGCTGCTCGGCGCGGCGCTCTTCCAGGCGAACTCGATCCTCGACGGCTGCGACGGGGAGCTCGCGCGCGTGCGCTTCCAGCACTCGAAGGTCGGGCAGTGGCTCGACACGGTCTGCGACGACCTGTCCTCGCTGATCTTCTACGGCGGCGTCACGGCCGGGCTCGCGGGCGCGCCGTTCGCGCGCGAGCTCGCGCTCTGCGGCTACGCCGCGATGGGCGCGCTCGCGCTGACGAGCGCGCAGTACTACACGGAGCTGCTCCGCCTCGGGTCGGGTGACTTCTACGCGCTCGAGTGGAGCTTCGTCGATCGCGCCGGGGGCAGCGCGTGGTCGCGCGTCGTGCGCCTGTTCACCCTGCTCCTGAAGAAGGACTTCTTCATCTTCCTGTACCTCGCGCTCGCCGCGATGGGGCTCCTGCCGCTCGCGCTCGTGGTCGGCCTGTTCGGGCACGTGATCGCGCTCGGCGCGGCGTGCGCGCGCACGCTCAGGCGATGGCGCAGAGCGCCCGGCGCGTGAGCGGACCCCGCGGCGGGCGGAGCATCGCCGTCAGCGCAGCCAGCTCATGCCGAGCAGCGCGAGCGCGGTGAGGCAGACGCCGAGGCCGACGCCCGCGGCGAGCAGCATCGCGCGGCTCTGCCAGCGGCGGCGCCGCCGCGCGAGCGCGCGCTGGGTCGGCGCCTCGGGCGGCACGGACGCCGCCGGCGCGCCGCCGCGGTCGCTGGATCGACGCCCGCCCTGCGCGCGGAAGCGGGCCGCGCGGAGCTCGCGGAGCACGGCGTCGAGCTGGCTCGCGAGGATGCCGGCGCCGGCGGTGCGCTCGTCGCGCTCGCGCTTGAGGCACGCGTCCACCACGGCGCAGAGGCTCTGCGGGAGATCCGGCTTGCGGGTCATCACCGGGTCGCAGTCCTGCGTGAGGATGCGGACCATCAGCGCGTTGTAGTTCGGCGCCTGGTGCGGGAGCGTGCCCGTGAGGGCCTCGTACATGACGACGCCGAGCGACCAGATGTCCGCGCGCCCGTCGAGGTCCTCGCGCCCCGCGGCCTGCTCCGGCGACATGTACGCGGGCGAACCGACGACGCACCCGGTGCGGGTCAGCGTGAAGTTGTGCCCCGTGTCGAAGATCTTGCTGATGCCGAAGTCGAGGATCTTGCCGACGAGGTCGCCGTGCGGGGTGCGGTGGACGTAGATGTTCGCGGGCTTGAGGTCGCGGTGGATGATCCCCTGCTGGTGCGCCATGTCGAGCGCGCGCGCGATGCCGACGAAGAGCTCGACGAGCTGCTCGGGCGCGATGATGGCCTCGCGGCGCAGCCACTCGTCGAGCCCCTCGCCGACGAGCAGCTCGAAGACCAGGAACGGCGAGCCGTCCTCGGCCTGCCCGAGGTCCAGGATCTCGACGATGCTCGGGCTGCGGACGCGGCCGCTGGCCTTGGCCTCGTTGAAGAAGCGCTGCAGCGCGACCGCGTCCTCGGCGACGTCCGGCGGCATCACCTTGAGCGCGACATCCCTGTCGATGAGCTCGTTCTTGGCCGACCAGACCGATCCGCTCGCCCCTGCGCCGAGGAGCTTCACGAGCCGGTAGCGGGACTGGATGAGGTCGCCGGGGTTCAACGCTGCGCCAGGGTGCGGGGCGGAGGGCGCGCTCCGTGGAGGCGCGCCCCGAGGCCCCGGGTGTTTGCTGGGGTTCGGGCGGGCGCCGCTCGCCGAGCGCGCCCGCCACGCGGAAGATACCTGGACCCGGACGCGAGCGGAAGATCAGGCGTCGTAGTAGAGGAAGAACTCGTACGGCACGGGGCGGAGCCGGACCGCGTCGACCTCGCGCTCGCGCTTGTAGTCGAGCCAGGTCTTGATGATGTCGCGCGTGAAGACGTCGCCGCGGAGCAGGAACTCGTGGTCGCGCTCCAGCGCGCCGATCGCCTCCTCGAGCGATCCGGGCATGTGCGGGACCTCCTTGAGCTCCTCGGGCGAGAGCGCGTAGATGTCCTTGTCGAGCGGGTCGCCCGGATCGATCCGGTTCTGCACGCCGTCGAGCCCCGCCATCATCATCGCGGCGAACGCGAGGTACGGGTTGCACGTCGCGTCCGGGAAGCGGACCTCGATGCGCCGGCCCTTGGGGCTGTTGCCCGGCGCGAGCGGGATGCGGATCGACGCGGAGCGGTTGCGGCTCGAGTACGCGAGGTTGACCGGCGCCTCGTAGCCCGGCACGAGCCGGCGATAGCTGTTCGTCGTCGGGTTCGTGAGCGCGGCGAGCGCCTTCGCGTGCTTGAGGATGCCGCCGATGTACCAGAGCCCGGTGTCCGAGAGGCCCGCGTACCCGTCGCCGGCGAAGAGGGGCTTGCCCTCCTTCCACAGCGACTGGTGGCAGTGCATGCCGCTGCCGTTGTCGCCGTAGAGCGGCTTCGGCATGAAGGTCGCGGTCTTGCCGTTCCGGCGCGCGACGTTCTTCACGACGTACTTGAACCACATGAGCTCGTCCGCCATCCGCGTGAGCGTCGAGAAGCGCATGCCGATCTCGCACTGCCCCGCCGACGCGACCTCGTGGTGGCCGACCTCGACGTCGATGCCGCTGGCGATCAGCACGCTCATCATCTCCTCGCGGAGGTCGCTGAGCACGTCCGTCGGCGGGACGGGGAAGTAGCCCTCCTTGTGGCGGACCTTGTGCGCGAGGTTCGGGCCGGCCTTGCCCGTGTTCCAGGCGGCCTCGTCGCTGTCGATCTCGTAGAAGGCGCCGCGGGGGCTCGAGTCATAGCGGACCGAGTCGAAGACGAAGAACTCCGCCTCGGGGCCGAAGTAGGTCGTGTCCGCGACGCCGCTCGCGCGGAGGTGGTTCTCGGCCTTCTGCGCGATGTAGCGCGGGTCGCGCCCGTACGGCTGGCCGGTCACCGGATCGCTGATCTTGCAGATCAGGCTCAGCGTCTTCTGCGCGTGGAACGGGTCGATCTTCGCGGTCGACGCGTCCGGCGTCATGAGCATGTCGCTGGCGTTGATCGGCTGCCAGCCGCGGACCGAGGAGCCGTCGAAGCCGATGCCCTCCTCGAAGACGTCCTCCGTCAGCCGGTGCGCCGGGATCGTCGTGTGCTGCCAGATCCCGGGCAGGTCGATGAACTTGAAATCGACGAACTTGCAGTCGTTTTCCTTCGCGAATGCGACGACGTCTTTCGGCTTCATGATCTTGTCTCCACCCTTCCCTGGCGTCTCTCCCGCCGACCACGCGGACCCCGCCGGACGCGCCGGGCGGGGCCCCATCCCGCGCTGCGAGGCTAGATCGCGTCCTCGCCGCGCTCCCCCGTGCGGATCCGCACCGCCTCCTCGACGGGCACGACGAAGATCTTCCCGTCGCCGATCCGGCCCGTCTTGGCGCTCTTCTCGATCGCGTCGATCACGTCGCCGACCATGCTGTCGGGCACGACGATCTCGACCTTCACCTTGGGGACGAAGTCGACGACGTACGCCGACCCTCGATAGACCTCCTTCTTGCCGCCGGTGCGCCCGAAGCCCTTCACCTCGGTCACCGTCATGCCCTGGATGCCGACCTCGGCGAGGGCGTCCTTCACCTCGTCGAGCTTGAACGGCTTGATGATCGCCTCGACCTTTTTCATCTCCGACCGCCCGTGATGGCGAAGGGGCCCGCCCGCGCGGCGGCGCCCGTGATCCCGAGGGCTCGCCGGGAGCCCCATCGTCCAGACCTGGACGGCGCCCGGCCCCGCCGGTCGCCGCCCCGCTCCCCCCGGGCGCCGGCGCGGCGACCGAGGGTCCGAGGACAGGTGTACCCAGGGTCCGGTTTCGGGAGTGTTTCGCGCGCGGCGCGCGGGTGAGAAATGCTCACCGACCCCGGCGAAGGGGGGTGGATCCAGCGTGATCCACCTTCCGGCGGAGGCCCGCCTTGTTCTCGCGAGGCGCCTCGCTTAGTCTGCCCGATCGAAACCGCGGGATAGCGCTGCCCTAATGGCTTTGCCGAACAAAGCGAAGATCCCGGTAGGCACGATCCTCGCCGGAAAATACCGGATCACACGCGAGATCGGCCGGGGCGGGATGGCCGCGGTCTACGAGGCCGAGAACGTCGACATCGGCAAGCGCGTCGCGATCAAGGTCCTGGCGCAGGAGCTCACGACGTCGGCGGTCGTCGTGGAGCGCTTCCTCCGCGAGGCCCGGGCGGCGGCGGCCATCCGGAGCCCGTTCATCTGCGACGTCTACGACTCGGGCAAGCTCGAGGACGGGCGGCCCTTCCTGGTGCTCGAGCTGCTCGAGGGCGAGTCGCTCTACGAGCGGATGACGGTGATCCGCCACCTCGACGCGGAGACGACCGTCGCGGTGATGACCCAGGTCTGCCGCGGGCTGACCAAGGCGCACGCGGCGTCGATCGTGCACCGCGATCTGAAGCCGGAGAACATCTTCCTCACGAAGGACGAGGAGGGCCGGCTCTGCGCGAAGATCCTCGATTTCGGGCTGGCGAAGTTCTACGCGCCGATCGGCGGCGGCGGGGACCCCAAGCAGGCGCGCCTGACGCGCGAGGGCGCGGTCTTCGGGACGCCGGCGTACATGAGCCCGGAGCAGGTGCGCGGTCAGGGCGCGGTCGATCACCGCGCGGACCTCTGGGCGCTCGGCTGCATCACGTACGAGTGCCTGACCGGCCGGACCGTGTGGCAGACGGACCAGGGCGTCGCGATGACGTTCGCGCAGATCGCGAACGCGGCGCTGCCACGACCAGCGACGTACCGGCCCGACCTGCCGCAGGCGTTCACCGCGTGGTTCGACCGCGCGCTCGACCGCTCGATCGAGAGGCGCTTCCAGACCGCGAAGGAGTTCGCGGACGAGCTGTCGATCGCGCTCGGCGTCGCGGAGCCGCAGTCGCCGCGGGGCGCGGAGCCTTCCCAGGTGGTCCTGCCAGCGGCGCGGAGCGAGGCGGAGATCCCCGTCGCGCTCGGCAGCGGGAGCACGTCGCTCGATCCTCCCACGCTGCCCGATCCTCCGCGGCGCTTCTCGCCCGACGCGCCGACCGCGCGCCCCGAGGCGTCGCCCGACGCGCCGCCGATGCCGGAGATCCCGGCGGCGCCGCCGATCGGCGACGCGCGGCAGGCCGGCGCGCCGGACCCGGCGCAGCGGCCGAGCCCGGCGGGGACGTCGAAGCTGGCCTTCGCGGCGCCCGAGGGCGCGCAGGGCGCGGGGCCCGATCGGCCGCCCAGGGGCGCGTCGCCCGCAGGCGCGGGGCAGGACCGGAAGCAGCAGGGCGGCGCGGGCCGCGCGATCGCGCTCGTGGTGGTGCTCGTCGCGCTGACGGGCGGCGCGTACGCGGGCTACCAGCAGCTCATGAAGCCCCCGGCGCCCCCCGCAGGCCCGACGGTCGCGCCGGTCGTGTCGAGCGCGCCCCACCCGGTCGACGCGGGCTCGGCGCGCGAGGCGCCGCCGCCGCCGGAGCTCCCGTGGGCGCCGCACGTGTCGCAGGCGCAGGAGGCGATCGCGGGGGGCGATCTCAAGGCGGGGCTCAAGCACCTGAAGGACGCGTTCGACAAGGGCGCGCACGGCGTCCCGAGGACCTTCCTCGATCACGTGCAGGTGGCGCTGAAGGATGCGAGCGGCAAGGCGCCCTGCCAGCTCACGGGCCTGAGCCGGCCGCGCACGTACGACCTCACGACGCGCGGCGCGCGCACGGTGCCCGGGAGCCGGCCGTCGCTCGCGATGGGCCCGCGCGGCGTGGTGATCACGTGGACCGACGCGCACGAGGGCGCGGAGCACGCATACACGGCGGCGCTCGACAGCGCGATGCGCACGACCACGCCGCCGATCGACGTGACGCCGGAGGGCCAGGCGGTCGGCCGGCCCGAGCTCACCGCGGTCGGCGACAAGCTGGTCCTGACGTACTGGGACGCGCGCGGGCCCGAGGCCGGCGTGCACGTGCGCTGGCTCGACGCCGACGGGCGCATCGCGGGCCCCGCGGTCTCCGTGGCGACGATCCCGCGCGGGGGGAACTTCTGGCCGGCGCTCGCGCGCGGGCCGGAGGGCTTCTTCGTGGCCTGGTCCGACGAGGGCGACGCCGCCTCCGAGGACCTCTTCCTGCGCCGCCTCTCGCCGACGCTCGAGCCCGCCGGCGGCGTCGTGCGCCTGACCGACATCGCGCCCACGGGCCCTTCGAAGCCGCGCGCCCGGTACCCGTCGATGGCGGTGCACGGCGACGCGCTCCACATCGCCTACCGGGTGGAGCGCGAGCCGCAGCACCTCATCCAGTACATGCGCATCCCGCTCGCCGAGACGGGCAAAGGGCTCGAGCCCGCGCCGCCGGGCGCGAGGGCCGACCGCGCGGTCGGCGCCGTGTCGCTCGTGAACACCGACAAGACACGCAGCGACGGCCCCGCGCTCACGTGCGGCGCGGCGGCCTGCTACCTCGTCTGGCACGGCGACGCGCCGGCCGGCGGCGCGTCGGCCGCGTACATCGATCCGGCGCAGCCGCAGCCGCTGTGGCGAAGGAAGTTCGCGAAGCTCGGCATACACCCCGCCGTCGGCATCGCGCCGAGCGGTCAGGCCCAGCTGTTCTGGTACGAGGGCGGCCGGCTGACGACCGCGGCGATCAGCCGCGACCAGGTCGGCGCCCCGACCAGGTTCGCGCGCGTCACCGGAGATCAACCGACGCCGTCCGTCGCGGCGGGCTCGAAGCCCGGGGAGTGGTACGTCGCGTGGCTCGACTACGAGGCGGGCCACCTGGAACCGTACGCGGCACGCATCCAGTGCCGGTGACGCCGATGCTCATCCTGCCGTCGCGCAGCGAGCTCCGCGCGCGGCCGATCGAGACGGAGCGGCTCCTGCTCGCGCCGATCGACGCCGCCGACGGCCCCGACATCTGGATCGCGGTGAGCGGCTCCCGCAGCTCCCTGCAGCGCTGGCTCCCGTGGGTGCAGTTCCACACCGATCCCGCCGCCAGCACCCGCTTCGCCGAGGCCTGCGCCGTCGACTGGGATCAGGGGCGCGCGCTCCGCTTCGTGATCCGCGAGCGCTCCCACCGCGCGCTCGCCGGCGTCGTCGGCCTCGAAGCCTGCGTCCACATGCACCGCTCCTGCGAGCTCGGCTACTGGCTGCGCAGGGAGGCCACCGGGCGCGGCCTCATGACCGAGGCGGCCCGGGGCGCGCTGGATTTCGCGTTCAACCAGATGGGCGCGCACCGCGTCCGCGTCGCCGCCGCGACCGACAACCACCCGTCGCTGTCCGTGATCGGCCGGCTCGGCTTCCACTTCGAGGGGATCGCGCGGCAAGCCGAGTGGTGCGACGGCCGCTGGCTGGACCACGCGGTCTTCGCGCTCCTTTCGACCGACCCGCGGGTCTGACGGCGGGCAGCCCGCGCCGGCGGCGCCCTCCGCCGGAGGCCCCCCGCCGAGCCGGGCGGGTGGCGCGCAGGATCCGCGGTAGCATGCCCGGGTCGCCGTGGCTCGCCTCTCCCTCCGCTGGCCCCGAGGCTCGCTGCCGCTCGTGCCGCTCGCGCCCGCGATCGTCGTCGTGGTGGGCATCGCCACCGCGGTCGCGATCGCGCTGCTCGGCATCAGCCAGCTCGAAAAGACCAGCGACAGGGCCGCCGCAGTGCGCGCGGAGGTGCTCGCGGCGACGCTGGCCGCGCGGCTCAGGGCCACGCCGCTCGAGGAGCGCTCCGAGGTGCTCGGCCGCGCGGCGCGCCGCTCGGCCTCGGAGATCCTGCTCGTCGAGCAGGGCGGGCAGGTGCTCGTGAACGAGACCTTCGGCTCGCCCGCGCAGGACGACGTCGTCCCGCTGCTCGTCGCGGGCACGGGCGAGACGACCACCGCGCTCGGCCGGGTGCGGTTCGCGGCGCACCCGCTCAACCCGCCGCTCTCGCACCTGTCCGTGATCACCTTCGTCTCGGCCCCGAGCCCGCCGGCCGGCTCGATCGCCCTCGTCAACGCGGTCGCGACGCTCACCGTGCTCCTGCTCGGCGTGGCGATCGCGGTGGCGCTCTCGTTCACCAAGGCGGCGCGGGACGACGTCGACTACGTGAGCGAGCGGATCACGCAGATGGCGCGCGGCCAGGCGCCCGCCGCCCCCGCCGCTGCCGCGAGCTCGGGCCCGATCCCGATCGCGCCGGTCCCGATCCGCTCCCTCGATCAGGTCGGCGTGCTGACGGCCGCGTTCAACCTGCTCATCTCGCGCTTCGCCGCCGCCGAGCGGAGCTACCGGGCCGACCTCCAGCAGGCCGCCGTGATGGACCGCGAGCGCTCGGCGTTCCTCGCCGGGCTCAGCCACGAGCTGCGCACGCCGCTCAACGCGATCCTCGGCTTCGCCCACGTGCTCGAGAGCGAGGTCGACGGCCCGCTCAGCCAGGACGCGCGCGAGGCGCTCTCCGTGATCCGGCAGAGCGGCGAGCACCTGCGCACGCTGATCGACGACATCCTCGATCTCTCCGCGATGGAGACCGGCAAGCTCCAGCTCTCGCGCCGTCCGGTCGACGTGCGCCTCGTCGCCGAGCAGGTGATGCGCGAGGCGTCGCCGGCCGCGCGCGACAAGCCGGTGCGGCTGCTGGTCACGGGGGAGCAGGGCCTGCTCGCCCACGCCGATCCGCGCCGCGTCCGGCAGATCCTCACGAACCTCGTCTCGAACGCGGTGAAGTTCACCGCGCGCGGCGCGGTCACCGTCGACGTCTCGACCCGCGGCCGCTACGTCGCGGTGACCGTGGCGGACACGGGCCCGGGCATCCCGCCGGAGGAGACCTCCGCGATCTTCCAGGAGTACCGGCAGACGGGCGACGTGCGCGCGCGCCGCGCCGGCACCGGGCTCGGCCTGTCGATCGCGCGCCGGCTCGTCGTCATGCACGGCGGCGCCATCCACCTCGACAGCAGGCTCGGGCGGGGCTCGACGTTCACCATCACCCTGCCCATGTGGACGCCGCAGGCGGCCGCGGCGTCGCGCGGCCGCGAGAGCAGCATGCCGCCGCCGCCACCGCCGCCGCCAGGAGAGCGGCTCGCGTGAGCGGCGACACGGTCCGCTTCGCGCGGCAGATCCTCGGCCGGCAGGCGCTCGTCGGCGCGGCGGCGTTCGGCGCGATCGCCCTGCTCGCGCCGAACCTGCTCCTGCTCGAGCAGGACGTCGCGATGGGCGTGCTCTCGGTCGGGGGCAAGATCGCGCTGGCCGCGCTCGCGTCGACCGCCGCGATGACGGCGCTGCGGCTCCGGGCGCACCGGTACCTGATCCGCGCGCTGATGCTCGAGTCGCGGGCGATCGAGCCGGAGGAGATCGAGCAGCTCGCCGCCCTGCCGACCGCGCTCACGCTGCGCTTCTTCCTCGCGAGCTCCGCGATCGCGGGCCTCACGCTGATCCCGGGCATCCGGCCCGAGAAGCTCGACGACGGCCGCGCCGTGAGCCTGCTCATCCTCGCGATCACGATCCTCAGCGCGTCCGCGATCCCCCACTACGTCCTCACGCGGGCCGCCACGGTCGGGCTGCTCGAGCTGAGCCCGATCGAGCCGATCGGCGCGCTGCTCGAGAAGGCCGAGCTCTACCAGACGCCACGGAGGCGGGTGACGCAGAAGCTCCTGCTCGCGGTCGCCGCGCCCGTGCTGCTCGTCGGCGTCGGCGCGGTCCTCACGTCGCACGCGCACCTCCGCGCCTTCATCGAGCAGAGCCGCCGCACCACGGCGGTCCTCATCGCCCGGACCTCGCTCGAGCCCTCGCGCGGCGCCATCGGCGAGGCGGGCCGCGAGGCCGCCGTCGCCGCGGCCGCCGAGTTCGGCTTCCTCGCGCGCATCGAGCACGGCGCCGGCGACGCGGAGCCCAGCTTCCGCCGCGAGGCCGACGGCCAGATCGCCGTCAGCGCGCCGCTCGACGACGGCGACGCCGTCGTCCGCTTCTCGGCCGACCTCGACCTCGCGATCGCCACGTGGGGCGCGCTCCTCGCGATCCTCGCGGTCCTCGTCGCCGGCGCGCTCGGCGGCCTGTCCGGCCGCGTCCTGGCCGCCGACCTCATCCACGCGACGCGCCGCGTGCGCCTGCTCGGCACCGAGAGCGTGCTCCGCGGCGACACCCAGATCGCCCGCCCCGCCCGCTTCGCCGTCGTGGCCCGCCTCGGGCTCGCGATCGAGGACCTCACGGCCCGCTTCCGCGTCTTCGCCGCCGCCCAGGAGCGGGCGCTCGAGGCGCGCGAGGCGGCGCAGCGCATGCGCGGCCTGCTCTTCGCGAGCGTCAGCCACGACCTCAAGAGCCCGCTCAACTCGATCCTCGGCTTCGCGGACCTCGTCGCGCAGGAGGACCTCACCCCCGCGCAGCGCGAGAGCCTCGGGCTCATCTCCACCCGCGGCCGCGAGCTGCTCGGCCTGATCGAGACCATCCTCGACGCCGCCCGCGTGGAGGCCGGCCAGCTCACGCTCGAGCCGCAGCCCACCGAGGTCCCGGAGATCGTCGCCGGCGCGGTCCGCAAGGCGCGCGAGCTCGCGAGCGACGTGCGCGGCGACATCGCCGTCGAGGTCGCCGCCGGTCTGGGCTGGATCTCCGTGGACCGGGCCTATGCGACCCGCGCGATCGCGGTGATCCTCGCCCACGCGCTGCGCACGGGCGCCGCCGATCCCGCGGCGCGCCTCGTGCGGCTCACCGCCTCCGCCGGCGACGCCTTCTGCGAGAGCGTCCGCTTCGACGTCGAGTACGGCAGCCGCGACGTCCCCCTCGACGAGCTCGAGGCGCTCTTCAGCCGCCAGACCACGGCCCGCGGCCGCGGCCTCACGCTCGGCCTCAGCCACGCCCGATCCGTCGTCGAGCTCCACGGAGGCTCGCTCGAGCTGAGCGGCTCCTCCGACGGCCGCCCGGTCTGCCACGCCTGCTTCCCCCGGGTCCCGCCGGACCGCCGCCCGCGGCTCTCCTCGATCCCCACGCTCGGCTGAGCGCCGACCGCGCCCGGCGCGCTTCCCTTCACCCCCGGCCCAGGCTACTCCCTTGGACATGCCTGAACGGGTGATCTCTCCCGTCGAGGCGGGCGACGACGACCGCTTCGACCGCCTCTTCCGCCCCGCCTCGCTCGACGAGTACATCGGCCAGGCGAAGCACAAGGACAACCTCCAGGTCTTCGTCGAGGCCGCGCGCCGCCGCCGCGAGCCGCTCGATCACATCCTCTTCTGCGGCCCGCCCGGCCTGGGCAAGACGACCCTCGCGCACATCCTCTCGCGCGAGATGGGCGTCACCCTCCACGCCACGAGCGGCCCCGCGATCGAGCACAAGGGCGCGCTCGCCGGCCTGCTCACCAAGCTCGATCAGAACGACATCCTCTTCATCGACGAGATCCACCGGCTCACCCCGGCCGTGGAGGAGAGCCTCTACCCCGCGATCGAGTCCTTCAAGATCGACATCATGACGGGCGACGGCCCCTACGCGACCACGATCCAGCTCGCGCTCAAACCGTTCACGCTCGTCGGCGCGACCACGCGCACGGGCCTGCTCACCGCCCCGCTCCTCTCGCGCTTCGGCTACGTGGTCCGCCTCGACTTCTACCCCGTCGAGGACCTCCAGAAGATCGTCCAGCGCAGCGCGCGCCTCCTCGAGGTGCCGATCGACGCCGCCGGCGCGCGCGAGATCGCCTCCCGCTCCCGCGGCACGCCGCGCGTGGCCAACCGCCTCCTCCGCCGCGTGCGCGATTTCGCCGAGGTGCTCGGCGACGGCGCGATCACCGCCGCGATCGCGGGCAAGACCGCCGACCGCCTCGAGATCGACGTCGCCGGCCTCGACGAGATGGACCGCCGGCTCCTGAAGATCATCATCGAGCACTACGACGGCGGCCCCGTCGGCGTCGACACGCTCGCCGCGGCGCTCAGTGAGCCGCGCGACACCATCGAGGACGTGTACGAGCCGTTCCTCCTCCAGCAGGGCTTCCTCGGGCGCACCCCGCGCGGCCGCATCGCCACGCGGCGCGCCTACGAGCACCTGAAGATCAAGGTGCCGGACCCGACGCAGGGGGATCTCTTCTCCTGAAGCATGCGAGGTGAGAGCCCCGACACCGCGGGAAGATCCCTTTGACGCTCGGGGCTCCGAACCCCCTCTCCCGCGGCGCCTTGACTCGATAAGCTAGCGGTGTGGCCCGCTCCAACCCGGTCCTCGTGGTGGACGACGACGCCGTCAGCAGGCACGTGCTGACGCATGCCCTCGGCGGCGCGGGCTTCACGACGGCGGTCGCCACGTCCGGCGGCGAGGCGCTCGCCTGGCTCGCCGTCAACGTGCCCTCCGTCGTCCTGCTCGACCTCGTCATGCCGCCGCCTGACGGCTACGTCGTGCTGCGCTCCCTGCGCCGCGATCGCCGCACCGCCGAGGTCCCCGTCCTCGTGCTCACCGCCCTCGAGGCCGACGACGACGTCATCCGCGCCTTCGAGCTCGGCGCCGACGATTTCGTCCGCAAGCCGTTCCGCCCCGTCGAGCTCGTCGCCCGCATCCGCGGCCAGCTCCGCATGCGCGAGTACGTCGAGGCCCTCGCCCGCAAGGAGCACGACGCCAAGGTCGTGCTCGAGCTCACCCAGGCGCTCTCCTCGACGCTCGACTTCCGCGACATCCTCTTCACCGTCGTCCGCCGCATCGCCGAGGTCGCCCGCGTGGACCGCTGCAGCATCGTGCTCGTCCGCGACAAGGGCGACGTCGGCTACGTCGTCGCGGCGAGCGACGACAAGGAGCTCCGCGACCTCCCGATCGACCTCGGCAAGTACCCCGAGATCCGGCAGGTGATGTCGACCGGCGAGGTGCTCGTCATCGAGGACTCGCGCTCCCACTCCCTCTTCGACCTCGTACGCGCCGAGCTCCCCGAGAACGGCTTCCGCTCGCTCGCGCTCCTCCCGATCCTGTTCGAGGACAAACCCATGGGCGTCCTCTTCCTGCGCGGCCGGCAGCCCGTCGCGCTGAGGGAGCACGAGCTCTCGCTCGCGCGCACGGTCGCCAACGCCACGGCCATCGCCCTCCGCAACGCGCGCATCCTGCAGTCGCTCCGCGACCAGACACAGGAGATCAGCGTCGCCCGCTCCGAGGCCGAGCGCCGCCTGAAGGCCCTCCAGCGCTACGCCGACTTCTTCCACTCCACGGCGGACGGCATCGTCGTCGTCGACCCCGACTGCCAGATCCTCTTCTCCAACCCGCGCGCCCAGGCGATCACCGGCCGCACCGAGGCCGAGCTCGCGGCGGCGAACCTCGCGGACCTCATCGAGCCCCGCGAGCACCACGTGCTCGACGAGATCCGCGCCGGCTTCGCGCGCGGCGTCTTCCCCCACATGGTCGACCTCACCATCCGCCGCAGCGACGAGACCGTCTGCGAGCGGCTCATCCTGAGCTTCAGCTTCAGCAGCGTCCTGCGCGAGGACAGCGGCGCGATCCTGATCAGCTTCCGCGACGTCACCGCGGAGCGCGCGACCGAGGCCGAGCTCACCAAGACGAAGGAGTTCCTCGAGCGGGTGATCGAGAGCTCGGTCGACGCGATCGTCTCCGCCGACACGGCCGGCACCGTGCTGCTCTTCAACCGCGCCGCCGAGCGCCTCTACGGATACGAAGCCAGAGAGGTCATCGGCGTGAAGAACATCCGCGACCTGTACCCCGATGACCAGGCAAAGCAGATCCTGCGCCTCATCCACGCGAAGGATCACGGCGGCCCAGGACGCCTCGAGGGCTACCGCACGGAGGTGCTCGCCAGGGGCGGCGCGCGGATCCCCGTGATGCTCTCCGCGGCGCTGATCTTCGACAACGGCGCGCCCGTCGGCTCCGTCGGCGTCTTCACCGATCTGCGCGAGCGCATGCGGATGGAGGCCCGGCTCACGGAGGCCCAGGAGGAGCTCCGCGCGCGGGAGAAGCAGGCCATCGTCGCGGAGCTCGCGGGCGCCGCCGCGCACGAGCTGAACCAGCCGCTCACGAGCGTGCTCGGCTACGCCCAGCTCATCTGCCGCCGCCTCGACGAGGCGTCGCCGATCCAGGCGGCGGCCGCGACGATCCTCAGCGAGGCCGAGCGGATGGCCGAGATCGTGCGAAAGATCGGCAAGATCACCCGCTACGAGACGAAGACATACGTCGGCGCAGCGAAGATCATCGATCTCGATCGCTCCAGCGGCGACGATCCGAGCCAGGTGACCAGGTGAGCGCGAGGACGGCCGAGGGCGCGAGGAGAGAGGAGCCGGTGTCGGATCCGCCGATGACCGGGCGCCAGCCGCTGATGCGTGACGTCCCGCTCGAGTGCATCGACGCCATCCTGCTCGCGCTCACGAGGATCGAGCCGTCCGCCACGCTCGAGCAGCGCATCACGGCGCTCGTCGACGCGGTCGCGGACGCGCTCCCCGCATGTGCCATCGGCGTGCGCATCCCCGGCGCCGCGCTCGTCATCCGCTCCCCTGGCGTCCGGAGCGCCGAGCCGAGCGATCCGGCGCGGCTCTTCCCCGAGCTCGGCGCCGAGCGGGTCGCCCCGATCGACGTCGAAGATCACGCGACGCTCCACGTCGCGTCGGATGATCCCAGCATCGAGCTCGGCGGCCCCTCGATGGACATCGTGATGAGCCGTTTCTCGCTCACCCTGCGCCGCGTGATCCGCCACGCCCGCGCGCACGCCGAGCTCCGCGACCAGATCATCCAGTCGGACAAGCTCGCCTCGCTCGGCCAGATCGCGGCGGGCGTCGTCCACGAGCTCAACAACCCCCTCACCTCGATCCTCGCGTACTCCGAGTACCTCCGCCGCAAGGGCGAGCGCGCCGGATTCGACTCGACCGACCTCGATCGGCTCGCGCGGATCCACGAGGCCGCGGACCGGATCCTCCGCTTCTCGCGGGACCTCATCGCGTACTCGCGCCCCTCGACCGAGAAGCCCGGCCCGGTCTCGATCCACGACGTCATCGATCGCGCGCTGACCTTCTGCGAGCACGTGCTCGACCAGACGGGAGTCACCGTGGAGCGCAGCTTCGGCGAGATCCTCCCGGTCCTCGGCGCGACCGGCCAGATCACGCAGGTGTTCGTCAACCTGTTCACGAACGCCGCGCACGCGATGCGCGAGCAAGGCGGCTGCCTCAGCATCGCCACGGCCCTGTCCGATGACTCCGCCTACGTGCGCGTCACGATCCGCGACGACGGGCACGGCATCGAGGACGAGCACCTGCCCCGGATCTTCGACCCCTTCTTCACGACCAAGACCGACGGGACCGGCACCGGCCTGGGCCTCAGCATCGTGCAGAGCATCGTCACGGCACACCGCGGCCGGGTCCGCGCGCACGCGCGCGAGCCCCGAGGGACCGTGTTCTACGTCGAGCTGCCGGTCATCGCGCCGGCGTCCCCCTGAGCAGCGCTCGCCACGAGCTCAGGGCGCGACCTTGATCCCGATGACCAGGATGCCGCCCTTGTGCTTCTGCCCGGCGACGAAGAAGTTCTCGCCGGCCTTCGCGTTCACCTCGAGCAGCGGAAGGAAAGACTTGCCTCCGGGCTCCTGGATGCTCGCGCTGACCACGAACCGCTTCGGGTCGTCCTTCTTCTTGGGGAGGATCACGTCCTTGAGCGAGACCTGGAGGACGCTGCCGTTCGGCAGCTTGGTCGTGGTCGGCTTCGCCTTCGCGAGGCTCAGGTTTCCCCGCTCGAGCAGCTTGTAGCTGTTGTAGGCCGAGAAGGGCGGCCTCTCGAGCTCCGGCATCTTGCCGATCTTCGAATCGATCCCCGAACCGTCGTTGGTCGCGTGCAGGATCACGATCTCCGCCGCGACCGCGCCCTCCGGCGCCTCGGCGGGCGCAGGGGGCGCGGGCTGATCCTGAGCGACAGCGACAGTCGAGCCGGCGCCGAGCGCCAGCGCCACGATCGCGGTGAGCGCACTCGACGAGAATTTCATCATTCGTCTCCCGTGCCCTTCTCAGAGAGCCACACCACCGTGGTCGTCGGGCTCGATGCGGTCGATCCCGTGGGAACGTAGAAGATCGTGCCCATCCGCGCCCCGAAGTCCACTGCCGCCACCTCGACGCCGGGCTTGGCCTCGCCCTCGCCTCCGGCGGACACGACCGGCTCAGGGGGCGCGGGCGCCGGCTCCGCCACGCTCTCGATCGGGGGCGCCTGCGGGCTCGATGCGACGCGCGGAGGCTCCGCCTCCATCCGGCCCCAGATCATCATCGCGGCGGCCGCGGCCGCGGCGATCGCGGCCAGCACGAAGATCCCGCGAGCGTTGTCGTTCGCCGGCTTCTTCTCGAAACGCCCGGCTCCCTGCCCGGAGGGCCTCGCCGCTCGCCCCGCGAGGTCAGCGGCGGAGATGGGCTTCGCTGCCCCGTTCGCGGTCCTCGCGTGCGGCGAGGCGGCGGCGCCGCCCACGTCGCCGCGCGCGATCCGATCCATCACCGCGCCGGCGATGCCGTCGGCGAGGGGCGACGACAGCGCCCTGTCGCGGACGGCGGCGCCGGTGACGTCGAGGCCGGCGATCTTCGCGCGGCAGCGCGCGTCCCGGAGCACGTGCGCCTCGACCTCGCGGTGCCGGAGCTCGTCGAGCTCGCCGTCGACGTAGAGCATCAGCTCCAGATCGGTCGGCGGAGGGCCGCCCTCCCCCCGGTTCGGCTTGCTGACCTTGCTGGACGTCACGCGATCTCCTCCCGATCCTCTGCGCGCGCGCCGCCTTCCTCCTCCGCGTAGCAGTCGGCGAGGGCGCGTTGAAGCTTCTGACGGGCGTGGAAGAGCCGGCTCATGATGGTGCCCTTCGAGACGCCCATCGCCTGCGCCATCTCCTCGTAGGACATGCCCTCCACCTCGCGCATCAGGATCACGCCTCGGTGGTACTCGGGGAGGGCGTCCAGCGCGGCCTGGATCCGGCCCGCGATCTCCCGGCGCCGGATGACGTCGATGGGATCGGCGCCGTCGATGCGCGACACGAGCGGGAGCTCGGCGCCCTCATCGACCGCCTGGTTCTCCTGCAGCTCGAGGTCACGACGCCCCGGCTTGCGCATGAGGTCGATCGCGAGGTTCATGACGATTCGGTAGAGCCACGTGAAGAACGACGAGCCACCCTGGAACGAGCCGAGCCCCTTGTAGACGCGCAGAAAGGCTTCCTGCACGAGCTCCCGCGCGTCGTTCTCGTCCCGGACCAGGCCCAGGGCGATCGCGAAGGCGCGGCGCTGGTGCCTCTCCACGAGCGCGCGGAAGGCCGCCTGGTCTCCCCGCTGCGCTCGCTCGATGAGTTCACGATCCTCCTCCGCCTCCCGCCGTCGGGCTTCGCGGTTGGACGACCTGGAATGCCCCCTATTCACGCCGTCATGGGGCGGCGCGTCGCGATCGAAGGCACCCGCGAGCAAGCCGGCGCTCGCGCCGGCCGGGGCGTCGCCAGGGTCGGCGAGGGGCTCGGGCCCGTCAGACTCGTCCGGAGGGAGCGGGGCGGAGGGCACGGCGGTAGCTTAACTTATCGAGAGTCGAGCGGGGTGCGAGGACCGGCTCAGGGCTCGCCGGGCTCATCGCCCTGGTCCGGAAGCTCCCCGAGGGTGACCCGCACCTCGAAGACACGGTCCATCCTGGCGATGCGCAGCGACACGACCTTGTTCACGCCGGCGATGCTCGCCAGCCAGCGCAGCTCGTTGGGGTCGGAGACCGTCTTGCCGTCGAACGCGAGGATGACGTCGTCGGGCGCCACTCCGGCTCTCTCCGCCGGACCGCCCGGAAGCACGGATTTGACCCAGGCCCCCTTGCGATCAGGACGCTTGAGCCGCCCGGCCTCGATGAGGTTGAGCGGGTCCACGACGACTCCGATCGCGCTGCGGCGGATCTTCCCGTCGCGCAGCAGCATCGGGAGGAGCTGCCGGACCATGTTGATCGGGATCGCGAACCCGATGTTGTTCGCGTTGGCGCGGACCGCCGCGTTGATGCCGACGACCTCGCCCTTCAGGTTGAGCAGCGGCCCGCCGGAGTTGCCCGGGTTGATGCTCGCGTCGGTCTGGAGGAAGTTGAAGTAGCCGCTCGGATCGAGCCCCTTCACGTCGTCGCGCGTGCGGCCCTTCGCGGAGAGGATGCCCGCCGAGACGGTGTGCGAGAGCCCGAATGGGTTGCCGATCGCGACGACCCAGTCGCCCACCTCGATGAGGTCGGAGTCGCCGAGGGGCAGCGCCGGCAGCGCCTTCTCCTCGACCCGCAGGACCGCGAGGTCGGTGTGCTTGTCGCGGCCCACCACCGTCGCCTTGATGTCGCGCCCGTCGACGAAGCTCACGACGATATCCGTCGCGTCCTCGATCACGTGGTTGTTCGTGAGCAGAAAGCCCTCGGGATCGTAGACGAACGCCGTCCCGAGCCCCTCGGAGACGGTGCGCCGCCGGCCGAGCGGCCCCTGTCGCTCGGTCCGCGCCTTGACCGTGGCGACGGAGGGATCGGCGCGGCGGGCGAGCGGAGCGAAGGAGATGGGCATCCCCTCGGCGCCCAGCACGGCCGGCGCCGGTGACGGCGCAGGGGCCGTCGTCGCAGGGAGCTCGGGCGCGGGCGGGAGCGCGCTCCGGGTGGGAGCCGGGAGCGTCACGCTGGCGGCGGTCGGCGCTGGGCTCCCGGAGCCATTCCCGCACGCCGTCGAGAGGAGCAGGCATGCGAACAGCGCGCGAGCCCCCGCCGTCACGACCCCTTCGCGACCTCGACGTAGCGCAGCCGGAGATCGTAGAGCGCCTGGTTCAGGAGGCGCTCTTCCTCCCCGGTCAGGTTTCCCTTCGTCTTCTCCTCGAGCACGCTCAGGAGATCGATGTCCTGCCGCGCCAGCATCAGGTTGCGCTCCTCCGCGCCGTCCGGGCTCGGCGCGTCCCCCAGGTGGACATAGGCGGAGCCGATGATGGAGAGCACGAACGTCGAGAAGTCCAGCTTCGGGAGATCCGCGGCGCTGTCCGGCGCGCTCCCTTCGCCTCTCTGCTTGGCGCTGCTCACTCGACCCCTTCGTCGTCGTCGAGCGCAGGCTCGTGCCTGGAGCCGTGCGAGCCGTGCCCGAGCGCGGGCTGATCGATGCCCATCGACTCGGCTTGCGACGCCATGTCCGGCAGCCCGGCGAGATACGCCTCCACCGCCTCGGCCTTGAGGACCCCGCTCGCCATGAGGCGCTCGCGCACCCGAAGATCGAGCTCCAGCTCGGTCAGCTTCCCGTTCTCACCCACCGTCATCCTCCAGTTCCATTCCGCCGCGAGCGCGCCGGCTCACGGCTTCTTCGAGAGGGGCACGAGCCGCTCCGCAGCGTCGCCGTGCCCGTGCGCATGATCATGGCCGCCGCAGCACCCCTCGTGGTCGTGCTGCGCGCGGCCCTCGAGCTCCGCCTGCGCGTCCGCGATCTCGTCGTCGCTCGCAGCGCGCACGTCGCTCACGCAGACATCGAACCGCACCGTCTGGCCCGCCAGCGGGTGGTTGGTGTCCACGCGGTACGCGTCCGCGAGGATCTCGACGACGCGAAGCGCGAGCGGCTCCCCGTCCGGGCCCTGCGCGACGAACTCGTCTCCGAGCTCGACCTCGCCGGCGTCCTCGAAATCGGCCTTGTCGACCTCGAAGACGCCCGAGTCCTCGTGCTCGCCGAACGCGTCCTCGGGCTCCACGACGATCTCCCTGCGTTCCCCGGCCCGCATGCCCTCGAGGGCCCTCTCGAGCCCGGGGACGATCTGCGCATAGCCATGGACGTACGTCAGCGGCTCCGCCTCCGAGGCGAGGTCCACCGCCTCGCCGTGCTCGTCGAAGAGCACGTACGAGAGGGTCACCACGGTGTCCGGTCCGATCGCGAGGGAGCTCATGGGCGTGCACGGTGTGCCATGGCGGTTACGCCGGTTCAAGCGGCCCGCCGCGCATTGCCGGGGTTGCATGCTAAGAGGACGTCCTCATGGCTGATCCCAGCGCCGCCCGAGACACGCGCGAGTCGTCCCGGATCTCCCGCGAGCCCGGGGCGGTCCGCGTCACCGGCCCGGAGGGTCGCCCGGCTGGGGCCTCGCCCGCCGCCCCTCGCCTCGCACGGCTGGATCCTCCCGCCAGGGCGGACCTGGAGCGCGATCTGGCCAGCATCGGCACGCGCCGCTGGACGCGGCGGCTGGCGATTCTCGCGGCCCTCGTCGCCGTCGTCGGCGCGATCGTGGGCTGGCGGATGAAGACAAGGCCGCCCCCGCCCGCGCGCTACGTGACGGGGGAGATCTCGACCGGCGACGTGATCGAGACCGTGCAGTCGACCGGGCAGGTCAAGCCCCTGACCGAGGTGCAGGTCGGCGCCCAGGTGTCCGGGCGGATCACCAAGGTCTTCGTCGATTTCAACAGCGTCGTGAAGAAGGGCGACGTGCTCGCCGAGATCGATCCGACGCTGTTCGGCGCCCAGATCGACTCGAACCGCGCGCAGCTCGCGTCCGCGCAGGCGAGCGTCGTGCGCGCCGAGTCGTCGCTCGCGACCACGAAGCAGCGGCTCGACCGGGCGAGGAAGCTCGTCTCGGAGGGCGTGGGCTCGCAGGCCGAGCTCGACACCGCGCAGGGCGCCTATGACGTGGCCCTCGCCGATCTCGCCGCCGCGAAGGCGCAGGTCGCGCAGATCCAGGCTGTCCTCCGGTCATCGCGGACCAACCTCGAGTACACGCGCATCTTCTCGCCGATCGACGGGATCGTCATCAACCGCGCGATCGATCCGGGGCAGACGGTGGCCGCCAGCTTCCAGGCGCCCACGCTCTTCGTGATCGCTCAGGACCTGCGGAAGATGCGGGTCCTCGCGGACATCGACGAGGCCGACGTCGGGCGCCTGCGCGAGGGCATGGGCGCGGACGTGAGCGTCGACGCCTTCCCGGGTGAGGCGTTCAAGGGCACGGTCAGCCAGGTGCGCTTCAGCCCGCTCAACCAGTCGGGCGTCGTGACGTACGCGGCCGTGATCGAGGTCGACAACCCCGACGTGAAGCTGCGGCCCGGGATGACGGCGACGGTGACCATCCGCTCCGCCGAGGCGAAGGGCGTGAAGCGGGTGCCGAACGCCGCGCTCCGCTTCAAGCCGAGCCCCGAGAAGGACAAGGACGGCAAGGAGATCAAGGGCCCCCCGCTCGAGGCGCTCCCGCCGAAGAAGGCGCGGATCTACGTGCTGACCGACGAGGCGCCCGGCGCGGAGAAGATCGAGCCGCGGGTCGTCGACGTCGGCATCACCGACGGGATCTTCACCGCGCTGGGCGCCGACCCCGGCGTCGTGAAGGTCGTCACCGACGAGAACGACGATCCCTCGAAGGCGGGCAAGGGGCGCGGACCCCGGCTGTTCTGAGGCGAAATGGTCCCGGGCGACGCGATCATCGAGCTGTCGCAGATCGGCAAGGACTACGTCACGGAGGCCGTCGTCGTGCGCGCCCTCCGCGGCGTGGACCTGACGATCCTGCGCGGCGATTTCGTGGCGATCGTCGGGCAGAGCGGCTCCGGCAAGAGCACGATGATGAACATCATCGGCTGCCTCGATCGCCCGACGCGCGGGACCTACCGGCTCGATGGGATCGACGTCACCCGGCGGAGCAACGACGCGCGCGCGATCGTGCGGAACCGGCTGATCGGCTTCGTGTTCCAGGGGTTCAACCTGTTGCCGAGGACGACGGCGCTCGAGAACGTCGAGCTGCCGCTCGTCTACCGGGGCGTCGGCGCGTCCGAGCGCCGGAGGCTCGCGATCTCGGCGCTGGGCGCGGTCGGCCTCGCCGAGCGGCTGCACCACACGCCGAACCAGCTCTCGGGCGGCCAGCAGCAGCGCGTCGCCATCGCGCGCGCGCTCGTCACCTCGCCCCCGCTGCTCCTCGCGGACGAGCCGACGGGGAACCTCGACACGCGCACGAGCCTCGAGGTGCTCAGCCTCCTCCAGGAGCTGAACCGGGGCGGGATCACGATCGTGCTCGTGACCCACGAGCACGACATCGCCGCCTGCGCGCGGCGCGTGATCGTGATGCGCGACGGCCACGTCCTCAGCGACGTGCGCAACGAGCAGCCCACCGACGCCGCGGCGGCGCTCGCGGCGCTCCCCGGGCCGGACGACGGCGCGCCGGAGCCTTCGCCGTGAGGGCCCTCCTGGCCGCGATCCGCATCGCGCTTCGCGCGATCGCGAGGTCGAAGCTGCGCGCGGCCCTGACGGTGCTCGGGATCCTCATCGGGGTCGCCGCGGTGGTCGTCGTGGTGGCGCTCGGCACCGGCGTGCGCGCGCGCGTCCTCGGCGAGATCTCGAGCCTCGGCGCGAACACCATCTACATCTTCCCGCAGCCGACGCAGGCGTCCGGGGTCCGCCAGAAGGAGAGCGCGCGGATGACGGAGGACGACGGCGAGGCGATCCTCAAGGAGGCGCTCAGCGTCAGCAAGGTCAGCCCGTTCAGCTCCACGTCGATCCAGGTCGTCTCGGGCGAGCGCAACGTCGCGACGCAGGTGATGGGCGTGACGCGCAGCTACTGGGACGTCCGGGCCTTCACCTTCGACGAGGGCGCGAGCTGGACGGAGACGGACGAGCAGCTCAAGGCGAAGGTCTGCGTCATCGGCGACACGGTCCGGGAGAACCTCTTCGGGCCCGGCGAGGCCGTGGGTCAGTACATCCGCATCGGCAAGCACCCGTTCCGGGTGATCGGGCTCCTCACGAAGAAGGGGCAGTCGCCGTTCGGCGAGGATCAGGACGACCGGATCCTCATGCCGATCGGGAGCTTCCGCGCGCGCGTGATGCCGGGCCCGCCGGGCAAGGTGCAGATGCTCGTCGCCTCCGCGACGAGCGAGCGGACCGTCGATCGCGCGACCCGCCAGATCGAGCAGATCCTCCGCCAGCGCCACCAGATCGACCCGGAGGACGAGCCGGACTTCGTCGTCCGGACGCAGGCGGAGTTCCGCAGGTCGCAGGAGGCGATCTTCGACACGCTGACCGTGCTCCTCTCGTCCATCGCCGCGGTCTCGCTGCTCGTCGGCGGCATCGGCGTGATGAACATCATGCTGGTCTCCGTCACCGAGCGGACGCGCGAGATCGGCATCCGGATGGCGATCGGCGCCGCCGAGGCGGACATCATGGTCCAGTTCCTCGTCGAGGCGATCACGCTCTCCATCATCGGTGGCATGTTCGGCATCGCCGCCGGGCTCGGGCTCATCGCGCTCCTGGCGAGCGCGCTCGGGTGGTCGATGTCGCTCCCGATCGAGGCGGTCGCGGTCGCCGTGGGCACCAGCGCGGCGATCGGGATCGTCTTCGGGTTCTTCCCGGCGCGGCGGGCCGCGCGCATGGACCCCATCGCCGCGCTGAGGCACGAGTGAGCGCCCCGCTCTCGCGCCTGCTCTCCGCCCTGGCGATCGCGCTGCGCGCCGTCCGCCGCAACACGCTGCGCGCGGCGCTCACGATCCTCGGGATCACGATCGGGATCGCCGCGGTCGTGACCGTCACCGCGCTCGCCGGCGGGGCGCGCGAGAGCGTGAGCAGCCAGATCTCCGCCCTCGGTTCGAACGCGCTGCTCGTGTTCGCCCGATCAGCGCGCGCGTCCGGCGTCCGCAACGCGGCGACGGGCTCCAGGCTCTCCGAGCTCGACAGCCAGGCGCTCGTCCGCGAGTCGACCAGCATCCGCGCCGCGGCGCCCTTCCTCCGCGCGGGGGGTCAGGTCATCTACGAGAGCCAGAACGCCAGACCGACCATCGTCGGCACGCGCCTCAGCTACTTCGACATCCGGAGCTGGAAGATCGGCCAGGGCGAGCTCTGGACGACGGCGTCCGAGAGCCTCTCGGAGAAGGTCGTCGTGATCGGCAAGCAGACGGCCGCCGACCTCTTCGGCTCCGTCGATCCGATCGGCCGCAACGTCCGCATCGGCCGCCACGCGTTCCGCGTGCTCGGCGTCCTGGAGGAGAAGGGGCAGTCGCCGTTCGGCCAGAGCCAGGACGAGATCGTCCTCATGCCGATCACCACGATGCGCTCGCACGTCCTGGCGACCCGCCCCTTCGAGACGCACGCGATCCTGATGAGCGCCACCTCCGCCGAGACGACGGAGCGCGCGAAGCAGCAGTCCGAGGCGATCCTCCGGCAGCGCCACCGGATCGGCGAGGGCGACGAGGACGACTTCGTCGTCCGCAGCCAGACCGAGTTCCAGGCGATGCAGGACGCGATCTACGGCGCGCTCTCGGCGCTGCTCATCAGCATCGCGGCCGTGTCGCTCGTCGTCGGCGGCATCGGCGTGATGAACATCATGCTGGTCTCCGTCACCGAGCGGACGCGCGAGATCGGCATCCGCATGGCCATCGGCGCGCGCGAGGCCGACATCCTCGTGCAGTTCCTCCTCGAGGCGCTCTTCCTGGCCACGCTCGGCGGCCTCGTCGGCACCGCGCTCGGTTATGCGCTGATCTTCGGCTTCTCGAGCGCGCTCGGCTGGCCCATGAAGCTGGAGCCGGCGTCGCTCGCCGTCGCGCTCGGAGTGAGCACGGCGATCGGGCTGGTGTTCGGCTTCTTCCCCGCCCGGCACGCGGCCCGGATGGACCCGGTGCAGGCGCTCGGGCGGGAGTAAAGCTCGCTCAGCTCTTCTTCATGAGATCGGCGAACGTGCCGAACTTGGCCTCGCGGGCGACGCCCGCGCGGTACTGCTGGTAGGCCGCCTTCTCGGCGTCGTCCTTGAGGGCGCGGATCGAGAGCTTGGCCTCGCCCCGGCGCGGATCGACCTCGATCACCTTCGCCTCGAGCTGCGTGCCGATCGGGAACTCCTTGCGGAGATCGGTCCCACGCTGCGTGCCGGTGTGGCCCGCGGGGATGAACGCGCGCGCCGAGCGCCCCGTGACGCCGAGGACGCGGACCACGAGGCCGCCGTCCGTCACCTGGGTGACCGCGACCTTCACCGTCTTCCCCTGCTGGACTCGCTGACGCGGCTCGCTCTCCTCGCCCTCGGGAGGCGCCGGGTGCAGCCCGATCCGCCTGCCAGGGATGTCGCAGTTCGAGACGATCACGTCGATCTCGTCGCCGACCTTCACCACGTCGCTCGGGTGCTGGATCGGCTTGATCGAGAGGTCGGCCGTGTGGATGAGCCCATCGATCCCGGGCTCGAGCTCGATGAACGCGCCGAAGGGCTGGAGGCGCGCGATCTTGCCCTTGTGACGCGAGCCGACGGCGTACCGGTCCTTCGCGACGTCCCAGGGGTCCGCGGTGACGGCCTTGCGGCTGAGCCAGAGCTTCCCCTTCTCGTCGACGCGGACGACCTTCACCTCGACCTCGGCGCCGGGCTTGAACAGCTCGGTGAGCCGGGCGCCGCGGTCGTGGCTCGCCTCGCTCATGTGCACCAGGCCCTCGACGCCTCCGGCGTCCGGCAGCGCCACGAAGACGCCCCACGCGACCACCTTGCGCACCACGCCCTTGTGCACGGTGCCGGGCTCGAGGGCGCTCAGCGCCTCCGCGCGCATCTTCCGGCTCTCCTCCTCGAGCATCTTGCGGCGGGACACGACGATGTCGCGCCCCTTCTTCGCGTACTGCGTCACGATGAAATCGAGCCGCTGGCCGACGAGGAAGCCGAGGTCGGCGCCGTGCCGCAGATCGACGTGCGAGGCCGGCGCGAACGCGCGCAGCCCGCCGAGGTCGACCTCGAGCCCGCCCTTGACAGCGCCGGTCACGAAGCCGTCGACCGGCTCGCCGCTCTTCGACGCGGCCTCGGCGCGCGCCCGGGCCTCGTCGAGCTGCACAGGCGCGCGCGAGAGCAGCAGCATGCCGCCGCGCACGCCCGTGCTCGCGACCGTCGCGATGAACTGATCACCCTCGGCCGGCGCGTCGTCGTCGACGATCTCGCGGCGATCGAACAGCCCGGTCGCCTTGCCCGCGATGTCGATCCAGATCGCGTGCTCGGTCACCTTGCTGACCTTGCCGAAGACCTCCTCGCCGATGCTGAACGCCGGTCGCTCGCGCGGCGGACCCGCAGGAGCCTGCCCCTTCCGCCGCTTGCGGCGCTCGCCGTCCGCCTGGGCCGACTCGCCCTCGTCCTGGGCCTCGCCCTCGGCAGCGTCCGCCGCCTCGTCGGCGTCCTCGCCCGCATCCGCCGGCGCTCCGGTCGCATCGCCCCCGGGTTGAGCGTCGGCAGGCCCCTTCCGGCGGCGACGCCGGCGCTTCTTCTTCGCGGGACCGCCCTCCGCCTCGGACGAGGCGGCGGCGCTCGACCCAGCAGGGCGCCCTCCAGCGCCGAGCTGGCGGCGGTTGCCGATGTCGTCCGGCGGCAACGCACCGCGAAGCCGGTTTCCGATGTCGTCGCCCGGCTGCTCGTCCCACTCCTCGTCCTTCGACCCCGCGGCCGCGGGCGCCGGAGCCTCGCGCTCATCGCCCTCCGGCGCCGCAGCGGACGCATTTGCATCGTGCGAGGCCTCGGAGGCGCTCGCCTCGGGGGTTGCGGGGCCATCCCCGGCCTGGTCTGCAGTGGCAGGCGAACCGCCGTGGTCGTCAGGAGCGTCCGGCGCATGGGCCGGCGTGGTGGTGTTCTCGTCCGTGTTCATTCGCGCCTCGCGCGACAGCGCATGCCGACCGGAGGATCGATCCTGCCCCGTCGCCCCTTCCCTCTCCGGAAAAGGGGCCGGAACCATATCCTACCTGGCCGCGCCGCGCGAGGGTCTACCGCATGATGGGGAGATGGCGGTTCACCCCGCCGCTCCTGTCGATGCGCAGGCCGCCGGCGCTCGAGAGGTTCTGCGCGCTCACCCGGCTGGCGAGGCGCTCGGCGATCTCCAGGAACGAGCGGGCGACCTGGCCCTCAGGCGCGGCCTGGACCACCGGGGTCCCCGCATCTCCCCACTCGCGGATCGCCGCGTCGATGGGGATCTGGCCCAGCAACGGCGCCTCGGCGAACTCGGCGACCTTCAGCCCGCCGCCCGCGCCGAAGAGCTCGTGCCGCTTGCTGCACCCGTCGCACACGAAATAGCTCTCGTTCTCGACGACGCCGAGCAGCGAGATCCCGACCTTCTGCGCCATCGAGACGGACTTGTAGACGTCCTGGAGCGCGACCTCCTGGGGTGTGGTCACGATGATCGCGCCCGTCGTCCGCATCTTCTGCGAGATCGTGAGCGCGATGTCCCCCGTCCCCGGCGGCAGGTCGAGCACGAGATAGTCGAGCTCGCCCCAGTCCACGTCGCGCATGAACTGGAGGAGCGCGTTCTGCAGCATCGGTCCGCGCCAGACGACCGCCGATCGCGCGTCTTCGAGGAGGAACCCGATCGACATGAGCTTCACGCCGAAGCGCTCGAGCGGGAGGAATCTCTGACCGTCCGCCGACGTCGGCCGCCCCATCACGCCGAACATGGTGGGGACGCTCGGCCCGTACATGTCCGCATCGAGGAGGCCGACCCGGGCGCCGGCGCGGCCGAGCGCGAGCGTGATGTTCGCGGCGACGGTGCTCTTTCCGACGCCTCCCTTGCCGCTCATCACGAGCACGATGTTCCGCGCGCTCGGGCACGGGTCGTCGGACAGGATGTTCCGGGCCGGCACCTGCACGTCCCACGTGATCCGGACGTCGCTGGCCCCTGCGCCCTGGAGCGCCGCCCGGATGTCGGCCTCGATCCGCTCCTTGAACGGGCTGGTGAGCTCGACGGTGAGCGACACGACGCCCCCCTCGACGGACACGTCCCGGATCCGCTCGAGATCCGTCAGGGGGCGCTCGAAGTCGGGCGCGATGACCTTCCCGAGCGCGGCGAGCGCGGCTTCTTTCGAGGTAGGCATAGGGTCCGACGCAGTTAGGACCTCGCACGGTGCTCGTCAACCAGCGAGCGCGCGCGGCCCGACCGAGCTTCAGGTGAGCAGGGCGAACAAAACGGCTGCGGGGCACCGGCGACCGCCGGGCCGCGTGGCCCGGCGAGGCGCTGAGGTGCCCCGCTTCCGGATCGCAGGCTGGGCTGCCTGGCCGACATGATCGGCTCGGCAGCGCTGCTCACATCACAGGCCGACGGACCCCATGATGCTGGCGCTCGCGCTCACGCTCGCGTCGAGGTTCGCCGCCGCGGTGGCGAGCGCCTCGGCCGCCGGGATCGCGCAGAGCCCCGCCTTGAGGCTCAGATCCGGCGCACTGACGACGAGGTCGCCGGTGAGCTGAGCGAGCACGGTGGCGTTCTGGAGGAGCGCCTCGCCGCGCGCCTCCGCGATGAGGAGGATCTTCGGGAGGTTGAGCTTCAGCGACGCGATCGCCCTCACGTCGATGTTGCCCGTCGCCACGATCTCCACCGAGCCCGGCGTGCACTCGGCCTTCGCGCTCGCGCTCGCCTTGCACGAGCCGCTGCACTCGGCCGAGCCCTGGCAGTCGGCGGACGGCGGCGTGAGCTCCGCGGTGCACTTCGGCGCCTTCAGATCGACCGAGCAGCCGCCCGTGCAGTTGCCCTCGCACTGGACGTTCGCGCCGCCCGCGACCTGGCAGCTGCCGCGGCACTCGCCCTGGCACTCGCCGTCGCACGCGCCCCGGCACTCCCCGTTCGGGCCCTGCACCGAGCAGTTGCCGTTGCAGGTGCCCTCGCAGGTGCCGCTGCAGGTGCCCTCGCAGGTGACGGCGAGGTTCGCCGACCCCTCGCAGGCCCCCGTGCACTCCGCCTCGCACTTGCCGGAGAGCTTGCCCGGATCGCAGCGAGCCTCGATGTCGCCGAGCTGCGCCTCGCACTCGACGTTCGCGGAGCACGACGCCTCGCAGTTGGCCTGCGCGCTCGCGCTGAACGAGCACTTCGGCGGCTGCGCGACGACCGTGATCGAGCCGTTCGCATTCACGACCGCGTCGATCTGGGCGACCGCGAGCTGGCACCAGTGCTCGGCCCGCGCCGCGGCGTCCGTCTCGGTGACGGCGTTCTCGTCCGCGCCCATGTCGACGGCCATCGCCTGGCAGGCCGCGGCGACGTCGTTCACGACGGCCGTCGTCACGCCCGCGAAGTCCGCGCTCGCCTGCATGAAGGCGCTGAACGTCACGTTGGCCGATCCCTCGATGCCCCAGTCGGCGGCCGAGAGGTCAGCGCCGACCTTGAAGTCGGTGCAGCAGAGGGTATCCGCGGGGTTGGAGATGCCAGCCTCTTCGCAGCCCGCCGCGGGAAGGGCGAGCCCAGCGAGCACCAGCGGCATCGCCGTGAGGCGCCAATTCCTGTTCTTATTCATTCAAAAGCTCTCCTTGTGATTGCCCTAAGTCCCGTCCGGGTCGAGGCGTGCATCGCTCCCGATGGTCAGCCGGAACCCGACCGCCCTTGTACGGCGGAGGTGCATCCGGGCTTCCCTTCGGGGTTCGAACCAGCGCGAGCGAACTTAGCCTGATCTCGCCGGCGGCGTCCAGAATCGACGTCCCGCGCGGCAGGGATCCGTCGGGCTCGCGAGTTCTACAGGAGGAAGGGTCGGGGGCAGACCTACCCCCGGAACGCGGCTACCAGCAGCCGAACTTGTTGTCCACCGCGTTGTAGGGGAAGTAGCAGCGCTGGTAGATGTCATCGCCCGGGCTCACGCCCTCCTCCTCGTCGAGGCACTCGCCGTGCTTGCCGCCGGGTGACGTCGGGCAGTCGGCGTCGGTCACGCAGGTGTCCGAGAACGAGAAGTCGAAGCAGGCCGTCTGGCCGCCCGAGAGCTCGGCGCAGCCCCGCGAGGTCTCGGGGCCGCCGCAGTCCATGTCGTTCTGACAGGGCTCGCAGAAGTTGCCCTGGCCCTTGCAGGCGCCGAAGCGCGGCACGCACGCGCCGGTGTCGCACCTGTAGTCGGGGTCGCAGTCGTCGTCGACGCCGCAGGTCCTCGCGCAGCGGTTCTCGCCGCCGATGGGGACGCAGCGCTGCCCCTCGACGAGGGAGCAGTCGATGTCCGTGGCGCACGGCGCGCACTGCTCGCGCTTGATGCAGGTGTTCTGCAGGGCGCAGACGGAGCCCTCCATCAGGCCGGCGGCGCCGAGCGCGGAGGCCTCGATGCAGGCCTCGGTGGTCTGACCGCAGAGGCCGTTGTTCCCCTTGTTGGTTCCGCAGATCTCGTGCGGATCGCGGGTGATGCCGCACTGGAAGCCGCCGGGGCAGTCGGCGTCGGCGGCGCAGCCGTGCATCGAGCAGAAGGCGTCGGCGTCGCCCTCGCCGCTGGTGATGCACGTGAGCGAGGTCGCGCACTCGCCCGGGCATGCGACCGAGCAGGCGCTGCCGTCAGGACACTTGCCGATGGTGCACTTGTCATCGGAGCCGCACGCGTCGGCATCGCGCACGCACGCGAGGGGGTCGTTGTTGCACTGTGCCGCGCTGCACGGCGTGCCGTCGGGGCAGGCGCCGAAGTTGCCGCACTCCACGCCGAAGGGGCACGGGCTGCCGTAACCGGCCTGCTGCCCGTTCGGCCTGCAAATCATGAGCGGCGTGCCCGTGTCGTCCTCGACGATCGGTGCGCCGTTCTCGTCGACTCCGGCGCAGTCCTGCGTCCCGACGATGCAGTCCAGGTGTGAATCGCATTTCAGCACGCAACGGTTGTCGACACAGGTGTTCCCCTCCAGACACAAGCTCGGCTGGCATTTCCCCTCACAGACGCCGTCCCGCAGGACCCCGCCCACGCACTTCTCCCCCTCTTCGCACGCGCCGACCGCGCCGAGGATGCCGAGGATGAGGCAGCCGAGGGCGACGGCTGCCTTGAGCGAACGACGAAGGGGCGCCGGACGCGCGCCCGCGGACGGAGACGAAACCTGCTGCATGTCGACCTCGGCGCGGGTTCTGGACCCGCGGTTGCGGTTCGTGGCGTGCCACCGAGCAAGATGACGGTCATGAAAATGACGGGCGGGTTTCCCGCGCGAGAGCAACAAAAGTTGTCCCTTGACGGGCCCCGTGCCCCCCGGAAGAATTCACCTCCTACACCATACTTCAGGCGGTGGCATCATGCGAAGCGACGCGTTTGTGCGGGGGTTGGCCGTTGTGTTGACTGCGACAGCAGGCCTCGTCGGCTGCGCCGGCGAGGACGAGGCAGCCCCGGCCTTCCCGAAGGACAGCGGACAGCGCGCCGCCGATGCTGCCCCCTACCCCTTGGGCCCCTATGGCATCAGCATCGGCTCGACGATCACGAACTACAAGTTCATCGGGTTCGCGAACGCGATGCTCCTGAGCACGGCGATGCAGGAAATCAAGATGTCGGACTTCTACAATCCGACCGGCGTGGACACGTTCCCCGAGGGCTCGCCGTACGGCTCGAACGCGCCGAAGCCGAAGGCGCTGCTCATCGACGTCTCGTCGGTCTGGTGCGGCCCCTGCAACTACGAGGCGGATGTCGTGCTGCCGGTGCAGCACGCGAAGTACAAGCCGCAGGGCGGCGAGTTCCTCCTGCAGCTCGCGGACGGCCCGACCCCGGGCAAGGCGGCCCAGCCGGACCACCTCTACACGTGGACGTCCCAGTACGACGTCGACTACCCCGCGGCGATCGACCCGACGTACAAGCTCGGCGCCCTCTTCGAGGCGGACGCGTTCCCGGCGAACATGATCATCCGGACGAAGGACATGAAGATCGTCGAGGTGGTCTCCGGCGCGCCGGAGGCCGACAGCAGCTTCTGGGACATCTTCGAGGCGGTCCTCAACGATCAGCCGGTGCTCCCGGGCGACTGATCGCCCCGCCCCGGCGCGGGCGCGCCGGGGCACCTCGCAGGTGTCGCGCGCGACGCGCCGCGGCCCGAACATCGTGAGCCTCACGCCGGCGCCGCCGCCGGCCCCAACCCTTCGAGAGTGTACCGATGATGCAACCGCTCCGCCGCGCTCGCGCGCTCGCGCTCGCCGCCGTCTGCCTCGCCTCCGCCTCGTGCGCGGGCGCCGCCGGCTCCTCCTCGTCGGGGAGCACCGCGCAGGACTTCTCCCTCCCGACGCTCGACGGGAAGACGGCCCGGCTCTCGGACCACGCGGGCAAGGTCGTGCTGATCGACTTCTGGTCGACGACCTGCGATCCGTGCCTCGCGGAGATGCCGCACCTCGTCGACCTCTACAAGAAGCACAAGGACAAGGGGTTCGTCGTGCTCGCCGTCTCGCTCGACGGGCCCGAGTCGCGCGCGCAGGTGAGCAGCGTGGCGCACGACAAGGAGATGATCTTCCCCGTGCTCCTCGACGAGGAGACGAAGGTCACGGCGCGCTTCAACCCGAAGCGGGAGCTGCCCTTCTCGGTGCTGGTGGGCAAGAACGGCGCGATCATCCGCAAGCGCGGCGGGTACCAGCCCGGCGACGAGAAGGCGCTCGAGGAGGAGATCGAGAAAGCGCTGGCAGCGCAGTGAGCCGGCGGAGGAGCGGCGAACACCCTCGGGGCCGCTCCGCTGTCGGGACGCGCGGCGCGGCCCAACGGGCGCGCGGTCCATGGTAGAAACGCCGGCGTGCGAAGCCTCCACCGCGTCGCCTCCCTCCCGCTCCTCGCCGCGGCCGCCCTGATCGCCAGAGCGGCGGTCGCGGTCGAGATCCCGAACGTCGGCGGCGAGCCGATGTCCATCGACGTCACGAACACCGCGATCGTCGGCTACCACTTCGACAACCGCAACGACGACATACGGTACGCAGCCAGGTACCTCGACGACGACTACGGCGATTGGGTCGACCGGTTCAACGTGCAGCTGAGCTGGTGGCGCCTGCAGCTCGGCGTGCGGATCGACGCGGCGACCTACTTCGCGACGCCGACCGAGGCCGATCCGGAGCTCATCGCGAAGATCCAGAGCGGCGAGGTCCTCTTCGGCTCGGACTCGGTCCGGAGGGAGCTCAACACGCGCTACCTCAACACGTACTACCCTGCGAAGCTCTGGCTCAGCTACGTGCAGCCGGGCCTCGAGGCGACGGTCGGCGACTACTACGTGCAGCTCGGCCGGGGCCTCGTGTTCAGCGTCCGCAAGCTCGACGAGCTCGCGATCGACACGACGGTCCGCGGCGGCAAGCTCGTCGCCGACCATGACTTCGGGCCGCTGCGCCTCGGGGCCACCGCCTTCGCCGGGCAGATGAACCCGGTGCGCGTGGACGACGCGAGCGGCCGGCGCCTGCACGGCGACGGGTCGCCCCTGTTCTTCGGGTTCCCGGACAGGGACAGCGTCGACGACCTCGAGGGCATCGAGGCGTTCACGGATGCGGAGGGGAACACGGTGTCGGTGACCGAGAAGTCACGGCCCAGCTACCTCGAGGACACGGTCTTCGGCGGGCGCGTGGAGGGCGGCAACGACGACGTGCAGCTCGCGGTGAACGGCGCGATGCTCCTCAGGAAGTCGTACACGGGCGACTTCAACGACTGCTACTACGAGCGCGCTGCGGACCAGCAGCAGGCGCCGGGCACGCTGGTCCGGGGGCTCTGCGCGAACGAGTTCCCCGAGTTCGCGCGGATCAACGCGTCGCGGCTGCACGACACCATCCGGACCTTCAGCGGCTCGGTGAACCTGCCGTCCATCGCCGATCACGGCGATCTCTACGTCGAGGTGGCGGGGCAGCAGCTCCGGGACGGCCACGTCGACCGCAACGGCAAGGCCGAGGAGGATCTCTCGGGCTACGCGGTCTACGCGGCGGCGAGCGTGCGGGGCGGGCCCGTCTCGGTCTCGCTCGAGGGGAAGCACTACCGCCGCTTCTTCCCGCTCTCGGCGAACGTCGACGTCGACCCGATCACGGGCGTGGGCTTCGGCGCGCCGGAGTTCGACGCGGTCGCCTACAACCAGGTGCCGACGGCGGAGGCCATCTACACGGAGCCGATCGGCGCGCCCAACGTCTGCGTCAGCGGCGGGCGCGGGCGCGTGGACTACCGCTTCCACCGGAGCGCCGCCGTCTACGCCTGGGTGGGCCGGTACGCGAGCTTCTCGGAGCTCACCGAGAACAACCAGTGCGACACCGGCGACGCGATGCGGACCGACACGTGGGACACGGCGGCCGGCACCGATCTCGTGTTCGAGCGCGGCAAGTCGCACGCGAAGGTGTGGGGCGGCGCGCGCCAGACCGACGCCGCCGTGCCCTTCCACGGCGGGGAGGGCGAGATCTTCTACAGCGAAGGGTACATCCGCTACGACCTCGTGAAGCACCTCACCGGCGCGTTCTCGCTGCAGATGCAGGGAAATCACCGGCGCCGCTACAGGCCGGAGAACTTCGCCCGGTCATGGTTCGAGGGCGAGAACTACAGCGCGCTCCAGTGGTCGCCTCACGTCTCGGCGATCTTCGGCTACGAGTACACGTCCCAGGAGGGGTGCGAGCCCGGCGAGACCGAGGGGCTCTGCCACTACTTCAACGGCGGGTTGCAGTGGAAATCGGGCTCGAGCGACACGGTGCTCGAGCAGGTCTTCGACACCGTCCAGGTGTTCGTCGGCCAGCGGCGCGGGGGGATCCGCTGCGTATCGGGCGCGTGCAGGTTCTTCCCGCCGTTCGAGGGCGCGCGGCTGGAGCTCGTCTCGCGGTTCTGATCGGCGCGATCTACGCGAGCGACCCCGCGGCCTTTGCCGGCTGCTGCTCGCCGCTCCAGTCTTCTTCCTCGGCGTCCGGCCGCGAGGCCCCGGCCGCGGCGGGCGCGGCGGGATCGGAGAGGAGCAGCGGCGCGCGCTCGCCGACCTGCGCGATGAGGTCCCGCGTGAGCGCGTGCTTCGGCGGGAGCCGCAGGTCCCACACCAGCCCGACCTTCGCCAGCGCGCGCAGCACGTAGAAGCTGACGTCGATCTCCCACCAGAAGAAGCCCTGGTTGGCGCTGCTCTGGTAGTGGTGGTGGTTGTTGTGCCAGCCCTCGCCGAGCGTGATGAGCGCGAGCAGGAGGTTGTTGCGGCTGGTGTCCGTCGTCGCGAAGCGCCTCGTCCCGAAGACGTGCGAGAGCGAGTTGATCGTGAAGGTCCCGTGCATCAGCGCGCACGTCGAGACGACGAAGCCCCACAGGAAGGCGTCGAACCCGCCCACGATCAGCAGCGCGCCGATGAGCGAGAGCGGCCCCACGACGTGGTACCGATCGAGCCAGCGGAGCTCCGGGTAGCCGGCGAGATCAGGGATCTTCTTCAGATCGAGGTCCTCGTGCTCGCGCCCGAGCCACCACCCCATGTGCGCGTACCAGAAGCCCCGCCGGAGCGGGCTGTGCACGTCGCGCTCCGTGTCGGAGTAGCGGTGATGGACCCGGTGCGTCGAGCCCCACCAGAGCGGCCCCTTCTGCACCGCGGTCGTGCCGAGGAACGCGAGCACGAGCTGGAACGCGCGGCTCGTGCGGTAGCTCCGGTGCGAGAAGTAGCGGTGATAGCCCGCGGTGATCGCGAACATGCGGACCACGTAGAGCGCGGCCGCGAGCGCGACGAGCCGCCACGTGGCGCCGCGGACCACCGCGATCACGGCGCCCACGTGGATCGCAGCGATCCCGACGACATTGAAGCACTGGCCGAACGTGAGGCGGCGCTTCGGGGCGATGATCTGGATGGGCCGCGCGCCGTCGAGCGAGCCCCGGTCGGAGCGTCTGGAGGGGGTACTTTCCACGATGGGCCGCAGCATCGGGCATGCGTGTCGGGCGCATCCCCTGCGCCCGTCACGATTTCGTCATCCGATCGCGCGCCGTGCTCGACGCGGCGCGATCGACGCGACGCGTTCAGCGCCCCGGCGGCAGGAGCACGTCGATCGCAGGTCCAGCGGAGACGCGGATCTCGCGCGCGCGCAGCATGTCCCCATCGAGGACGTAGGGCCCCTCCGCGGCAGCGGGGCTCCCATCGCCGAACCGGAGGGTGAACTCGCGGACCAGGTCGTCGAAATGACCCGCGCCGCCGATGCGCTTGCCGGCGAGCACGAGGGGCGCGCGCGGCCCGAGCTGCCGCGACGGCAGGGGGCTCGCGACCAGGTGAGGCCGATCGAGATCCTCTCCGGCCCGATAGGTGACGCGCATCCGGATACCGAGATCGGGCACGACGGCCGCGCAGACCAGGGACCAGGCCGGCGGAGGGAGCGCGCGCCCCTCGACCTCGATCGTGCACGGGAGCGGATCGAGCACCCGACGGGCGTACGCGCCCCCGTAGAAGGATTCGACGAACACCCGGGCGACGATGCGCGCCGCGGCGCCGTAGCCGTCGCCGCCGCCGCGGTAGTACACGTCGAAGAACCTCGCCACGAGGCCGGTGCCGAAGATGAAGCCGAGGCGCTCCTCCTGCCGCGCGCCCTCCGCCCCGAGCCCGAACCCCGTCGCGCGCACGCGGAGCGTGGGGCGCCGGGCGACGCGTCGCGCAGGCGCCTCGCCGCCCGGGCCGGCGTGGCGGCGCAGGATGCCCCGGAGCAGGTCGGCGGGATCGCCGGCCATGCCCCAGTTCCGGGCCACGGTCGACACGGTGCCCCCCGGGAGCAGCGCGATCGGCGGCAGCGGCTGCGCGCCATGAGCCCGGGCGAGCGCGGTCAGCCCGGCCATGTAGCTGCCGTCGCCGCCCGAGAGCGCGACCAGATCGGTGCCGCGGCGGGCGATGGCGCGGCAGATCTCCTCCAGCTCGACCACGCTCGTCGTCGCGTGGAGCTCTGCGGCGCCCGCGCATGCCGCGCCGACACGATCGAGGAGCGACGGCGTCAACCGGTACCGGCGGGCAGTGGCGTTCACGACGACGTCGATGCGCATGGGCTGGCGATCGCCAGCGCGCGCTATAGAACGGTTTGTCGATCTGGTCGAGCCGGACGGGGTCGGGAGCCCCGGATATCGAAGAGGCTACGAGCCCGCGCGGCGGCGCGCTAAGGACACGCCGATGCTCCGTCTCCTCCTGAGAACGTGCCTCGCGGGATCCCTCGCGCTCTCGGCGGCCGCCTGCGGAGGGTCCGCGGCGATCCGCGCGGCCGAGGCGGGGCGGTACGGCGAGCTCGGCCGGCTCCTGGCCGACGATCTCCGGCGCGGTGACCTCGACGAGGACGACGCGCGCGACGTGGCCCGCGCGGTCGCGGAGGGGGAGATCCGGCGGGCGGCGCCTCCGGCGGGCGCGGATCGGCTGCGCGAGCTCCGGCCCTGCGTGCGCCACGCCGAGGCTGCGTTCGGGGAGCGCGCCGCCGGCTCCGACGCGCTCGCGCCGCTCGCCGCGATGATCCTGCTCGACGCCAACCTCGCCGACGTCGAGGCCACGCGCGCCCGGGCGGCCCTGATGGAGGCCGCGGGCCCGGCCGAGCTGGCCGGCGCCCACCGCGCCGTGTTCACCCGCACGCTGATGGGGCCGGAGGATGGACCGAAGCGCCGCGAGCGGATGCTCGACGGGGACGAGGCCGTCCGCGTCGCCGCGCTCCGGGCGGCGATCATCGCGGCCGATCCCGGCGATCGCGACGCGGTCCTCGAGGCCGCGCGGCTCGACCCGCAGCCGATGGCGCGCACGCTCGCGATCCGCGCCGCCGGCGCGATCGGCGGCGAGGCCGTCGTCCTCGCGCTGCGGGACGTCTGGGTGCTCGCGGACGAGCCGTCCCGCGAGGCGATCGCGGACGCGTGGGTCGCGCCCCGCGCCGTGGACGCCGGCGGGCGGAGCCAGCTCCTCTGGGCGATCGCGACGCAGCGCGGGGGTCCTGCGATCGCCGCGGCGCGCGCGCTCGCGGCGGCGGGCGCGGCGGGCTCCGGCGACGCGATCGGCGTGCTCGTGCGCGCGATCGAGGCGGGCCCCACGCGCGATCGCGTCTACGCGATCCGCGCCGCGCCCTCCGCCGATCCGGCCGTGCGCGCCGCCCTGGCGAAGGCGCAGGACGACGCCGACGAGGCGGTCGCCCTCGCGGCCCTCGAGGCGCAGCTCGACATGCCGGGGCGGCCCCCCGGCACCCGCGCTGCGGTGATCGCGCGGCTGCTCAAGATCGCCCGAGGGAGCACCATCCACGCGCTGCTCGCGAAGGCGGCGCTGGCGCGCGCACGCGTCCGCGAGGTCGCCCCGATCCTGGCGGCCGACGCGCGATCCAGGGACGCCCGGCTCCGGGAGGCCGCGGGCGTCGCGTTCGCCGATCTCGGCGAGCGCGTCCGCGCCGCGCCGCTGCTCGCCGATGCGGAGCCCCGCGTCCGCAACGCGGTTGCCTGCGCGATCCTGAACCGACCCTGACGAGAATTGCCCGCCGAGGCTGCCGGCAGCCCCCGGGAGCAAAAAAGATTGCCCGCCGAGGCTGCCGACAGCCCCCCGGGAGCAAAAAAATTGCCCGCCGAGGCTGCTCCTCTAGTTGATGGTCGAG
>CAYQYG010000002.1:38318-83243 GCA_964421485.1 uncultured Polyangiaceae bacterium
CCCCCGGGAGCAAAAAAATTGCCCGCCGAGGCTGCTCCTCTAGTTGATGGTCGAGGCGGACTGCTGGTTGTGCGCGCTCGCCTCGCCGGGCTTCGGCTTCTCCGCCTTGCTCCGCTCCCGCTGCCGATCGACCTGGCGCTCGAGCGCCGCGCGCACGAAGCGCGCGAAGAGCGGGTGCGCGCTGTGCGGGCGGCTCTTGAACTCCGGGTGGAACTGACAGCCGACGAAGTACGGATGATCGCGGAGCTCCACCATCTCGACGAGGCGCTGATCAGGGGACGTCCCGGAGAGGACCAGCCCCTTCTGCACCATGGCCTCGCGGTACCTGTTGGCGACCTCGTAGCGGTGGCGGTGGCGCTCGCTGATCGAGGTCGCGCCGTACGCGTCGGCGGCGAGGGTCCCCTTCTCGAGCACGCAGGGGTAGGCCCCGAGGCGCATCGTGCCGCCCTTCTCGATCACGCCCTTCTGATCCGGCATGAGGTCGATCACGGGGTAAGCGGCGTCGCGATCGAACTCGACGGAGTTGGCCCCGGCCATGCCGCAGACGTGCCGCGCGAACTCGACGACCGCGAGCTGCATGCCGAGGCAGATGCCGAAGAACGGGATCTTCTCCTCGCGGGCGAAGCGGATCGCCTCGATCTTCCCCTCGGTCCCGCGATCGCCGAAGCCGCCGGGCACCAGGATGGCATCGAGGTGGCCCAGGAGCTCGGCGGCGCCGCGCTGCTCGATCTGCTCGGAGTCGATGTACTCCAGGTCCACGCGCGTGTCGTTGTGGAGCCCGCCGTGCACGAGCGCCTCGTGGAGCGACTTGTACGAGTCGCGCAGGTGCACGTACTTGCCGACCACCCCGATCCGCACGGCGCCGCGCGAGGGCTTCTTGAAGCGCTCGACGATGCGCTGCCACGCCGAGAGGTCCGGCTGCCGCGCCCAGATGTTGAGCAGCTCGGTGATCTTCTCGTCGATGCCCTCCGCGTGGAGGACGAGCGGCAGCTCGTAGATGCACGGCACGTCCACCGCCGCGATGACGCAGTCCACGGCCACGTTCGAGAACAGCGAGATCTTCTGCTTCATCTCGCGCGGCAAGGGCCGGTCGCAGCGGCAGAGGAGGATGTCGGGCTGGATGCCGATCGCCCGCATCTCCTTGACCGAGTGCTGCGTCGGCTTGGTCTTCAGCTCGCCGGCCGTGGCGATGAAGGGGACGAGGGTGACGTGCACCGAGATCGCGTTCTGCGCGCCGGACTCGATCTTGAGCTGCCGGATCGCCTCGATGAACGGCAGCGACTCGATGTCGCCCACGGTGCCGCCGATCTCGACGATCGCCACGTCGGCGCCCTCGGCGGCCGAGCGGATGCGGAGCTTGATCTCGTCGGTGACGTGCGGGATGACCTGCACCGTCGCGCCGAGGTACTCGCCGCGGCGCTCCTTCGAGATCACGGCCTCGTAGATGCGGCCGGTCGTGAAGTTGTTCTGGCGCGTCATCCGGGCCAGCGTGAAGCGCTCGTAGTGGCCGAGGTCCAGGTCGGTCTCGGCGCCGTCGTCCGTGACGAACACCTCGCCGTGCTGGTACGGCGACATCGTCCCAGGATCGACGTTGATGTACGGATCGAGCTTCATGTGCGTGACCCGCAGGCCCCGCGACTCCATCAGCGCGCCGATCGAGGCAGCGCCGAGCCCTTTGCCGATCGACGACACGACCCCGCCCGTGACGAAGACGAATTTGGTCCGCTTGCTCATGACCTGTCGCTCCGTTGCGTGGCGCTCGCGCCCGCAAATATTTGCCCGGCCGGCTCTCGATGAGCCCGATCCGATGATGTGCGGCTCTCCGCGGCGTGTCGTCCGGGCGACGCGGCCGCGATTCCGCCGAGGGACACGAGGGCCGCAGGCGCTCGGCGGAGGCCAGAGTTGGAGGGTGCGGCCCGGCACCCCGAGCGGCCCGTCGTGGACCGGAGGGGCCCAGGACACGCCTGCACAACATGAACACCGCTCTCAAAAATCGCCGGCATTCTAGGCCGCCACGGAGACACGTCAACGCAAACAGGCCGAAGCGCGGAAGATCGACGCGCGAGATTTGCGCCTCCACACCTTGGCGGCGCGGAACCGGCCTGTGTCCGTAGGCTACGATCGTGCGCTCCGGCGCAGGCGTGCAGCCGCGGCGCCGCGCGGGTCTCACCATGAGGATCGCCCACGTGCTCCAGATCGAGACGTCGACGCCGATCGTGGCGCTCGAGCGCGACGGCGCGCTCTACGACGTCGCAGAGCTCGATCGCTGCTTCAGGACGAGGCTCGCAGACATCCCGGGCGCGTCCGATTTCCACACGCGGGTCATCGCGCTCGGACGCGCGGGGCTCGACGCGCTGGACGATCGACTTCGAGGCGGCGATCGCCCGTCGGCCGCGCGGCTCCAGCCCGGCGCGTTCCTCTGGCTGCCGCCGTGCGCGCCCGATCGGGCGGCGTACATCCAGCTCGCTCCGTATGCAGCGACCGGCCTGGATCGACCCGCGTACCGGCTCGGCAACGCCCGCGGCCTGCTGGGGCACGCGGCGACGATCCCGTTCCCCGCGGCCGAGGACGAGCCGGACTTCGAGCTCAACCTCGGCGTGATCCTCGGAGAGGATCTGCGCCGCGCCACGCCCCTCGAGGCAGAGCGGGCGATCGCGGGCTTCGCCGTGCTCAACGACTGGACAGCGCGCCGCGCCGAGGCGCGCGCGAGGGCGGAGGGGCTGCCCGCCTCCGAGGCGAAGGACTTCGCGACGCAGCTCGGCCCCGTGCTCGTCACGCCCGATGAGCTGGGGCCGATCGAGGGGCTGCGGACGCAGGCGCGCGCCGACGCCGGCGTTCGCCAGTGCTCACGCGTCGGGGAGTGGACGTTCTCCCCCACGGAGTCCATCTCGTTCGTGAGCGACCATGTCGATCTGCGCGCCGGTGATGTCATCGGGGCAGGCTGCGTGCTCGCCGGGAGCGCTGCGAGCGCGGGCCTGCGGCTCCGTTACGGTGCCAGCGTGGAGCTGCTCATCGAGCGCATCGGCAAGCTCGCGGGCCGCCCCGCGCGCGGTCCGGTGCCGATCGCGTGGCGCCGGCGCTGAGCGCTGCGGCCACGTGCGCGCTCAGAAGGTGCCGACCACACCGAGGCCGGCGCCGCTCGCGGCGACGATCGGCGTGGGCCGCACCCTGATGGCCGCGGGCCGCGCCTCCGGCGTCGAGCTGGCCTCGGTCGTCATGAACACGCCCTCTCCGGCGATGCCGAGGCCGCCGAGCTGCATCAGCCCGTCGATGATCGTCAGGAACCCGCGCATGTACAGGATGAAGCCGCAGTCCGGATCGTCCGGCGCGCAGTCGTTCTTGGCGAGCGCCATCCATGGTCCAACGACCGGGATCTTGAGCTCGCTCGAGCCCGGCACCTCCGGCCACGACGAGGCCGCGAGGAACCCCGCGCCGTAAGCCAGCCCGGTGACGACGAGCCCGCCGGCGATGAGCCGAGGCCGCACGGACGACGGCGGATAGCGCGGGGGCGGCGGCGCCGGCTCCTCTGCGGCGGCCGTGGCGGCGCTCAGCGAGGCCGCTGCGAGGAGAGCGATGGCGATGATCTTCATGGGCTACTTCTTTTTGTCGGGCGGCGGCGCCGCTCCCTTCTTGGGGGGGAGCTTGACGGTGTACGGCACCTCCAGCGGGTCCCCCTCGAAGGGGAGCACGATCTCACCGACGAACGCCCGCTTGATGCACGCCTCGGCAGGGGTGCCGGCAAATGGCGGCCCGACGGCGACGTCCGTGATGCGACCCTTCTGCCCATCGAAGACGACCTTCACCTCGCCCTCCCCCGCAGGCGCGTCCGCCACGACCTCGGCGCAGTTGGCGGCCTTCTCGCCGCCGCGCCGCAGGGCGATCTCCATCTGCTTCTTCTGATCGGGGTTCAGCCCGCCCTGGTCCTCGGACGCGCTGCTCCCCTCGGAGCTGGGCGCCTCCGCCGAGGGCCCCCCGGTGGGCGTGACCTCGAAGTTGTTCTCCTCGCCGGCCTGCCTGGGTTGCGTGCCACCGCAGCCAGCGAAGACGAGCCCGAGGAGTGCCAAGAGCGCACGGAGCGAGTGATGCTGGGCCACGTGATCCTCCCGTGAAGGCGAAAAGCAGTCTACCTCCGCGCACCCTAGCAAGCTCTGGTTTGCGAGGACAACCGTGGAACGTCGCGCGCTGCGCCGAGCGTTGACCGCGGGCCGCCCGCCGATGGAACCCCAGGTCGGGGCCGCCGCGCGCGGGCGGCGTGGTAGTACGCCTGAGCTCGCCATGCCTCGATCTCGCTGCGCGCTCGCGCTCGCCGCCCTCGTCGCCCTCTCGACGCTCGCGCGCCCCGGCGGCTCCCAGCCGCCCGGCCCGGGCGTGGCCCCGCCCGGAGGATCCGCCGCCGACCCGCCGCCCACCTCCGCGGCCGGATCGACCGCGCCGATTGACCCGACCGGAGCGCGGCGGCGCGTCGAGCAGCTCGAGGCGAACGTGAAGCGCTGGGGCGGTCGTGTCGGCGTCATCGCGATCGACATCGCGAGCGGCGCCACGCTCGTCGCGCTGGACGAGCACGGCCTCTACAACCCCGCGTCGAACGCGAAGCTCTTCACGGCAGCGACCGCGCTGCGCGTGCTCGGGCCGAGCCACCGCTACCTGACCGGCCTCTACGGCGCGCCCTCTGGGGACACCGTCCCCGAGCTCGTCCTCCGAGGCTCGGGCGATCCGTCGCTCGGGACGCAGAACCTCTGGGAGCTGGCCCGCGATCTCCGGGCCGCCGGCGTGCGCAAGGTGGGCTCGATCGCGATCGATCAGGGCTACTTCGACGACCTCTACGTGCCGCCGGCGTTCGAGCAACAGCCCGCCGAGTGGGCCGCATTCCGCGCCCCCGTGGCCGCGACCTCGCTGAACGAGAACACGGTGCTCTTCACGATCCGGGCAGCGAAGAGCGGGCAAGCCGCGTCGATCGCGGTGGATCCGCCCGGCGTCGTCGACGTCTCCGGGACCGTCGAGACCGCGGACAAGGGGACGCCGGAGAGGATCCTGATCGACCTCACGCCGCGCGGAGCTCGCCTCGCCGCGCGCCTCGGCGGCAACGTCCCCGAGGGGGGCCGCCTGGTCCGGCTCGCGAAGCGGGCGGATGATCCACGTCTGCTCGCGGGCTACGCGCTGAAGGCCATCCTCCAGGGCGCGGGTGTCGAGGTCACGGGGGAGCCGCGGCTCGGCGGCGAGCGACAGAAGCGGCTCCTCGCCGCGCACCGGTCCGCTCCGCTCGGGCAGCTCCTCCAGTCCGTCGGCAAGGACAGCGACAACTTCTATGCGGAGACCGTGTTCAAGACGATCGCCGCGGAGAAGCGAGGTCGGCCCGGCACCGCCGCCGCGGCGGCCGAGATCGTGGCCGAGTCGATCGAGGCGCTGGGCGCCGCGGACGAGGGAGTCGTCGTGAGGAACGGCTCCGGCCTCTTCGACGCGAACCGGAGCTCCCCCTGGGCGATGGCCGCGCTGCTGCGCGCCGCCGCCCGCGATCCGGCGCTCAGCGCCGATTTCACGGCGCAGCTCGCGATCGGCGGCGTGGACGGCACCCTTCGAGGAAGGTTCCGCTCGTGGGCCAAGCAGCGCGCGATCCGGGCGAAGACCGGGACGCTCGATGCGGTCGCGTCCCTCTCCGGTTACGTGCTGCCCCCTCCCGGACGATCACCGATCGCGTTCTCGATCCTCGTGAACGGCGTCGCCGGCAAGGTCGGCGCGGCGCGCGAGGACATCGACCGCGTGGTCGATGCGCTCGCCCGCGAGCTGTGGAAGGGCGCCCGCTGAGCTAGCGGCGGCTGCCGATCGGACCGGCGATCGAGCAGCTCGGCTCGTAGACCGTCGTCGACCGGATGTCGGCGATGTCGATCCCGGCGCCGGCCAGCGTGAGCGTCGCGTCGTACTCCAGCGTGGAGGCCGTGGTGGGCTGGTCGGAGACCACCCTGATCCACGCGTACTCGTCCGGGACGCCGACGGTGTACTCCGGAGGATCGGGGGGGCAGCCCTGCGCGCACCCCCCCCACGTGAACGTCGACGTGAGCATCGGCGTGGTCCCGCTGTTCCTCGCCACGGCCAGCACCTCGATATCGAAGGCACCGGACGCGTAGCTCACCGCGTCGACCGCCTGGAGATGGATCGTCAGCGAGCCCCCTGCGTCACCCAGCCTGAAGCCGATCGTGTCCGCGCTGATCGCGGAGGTCTGCTCCGCGGCGCCGCTCAGCTCGCACGCCGGCCCGCCCTCGAGCTCCGAAGCGCAGACGCGATCGAGGAGCCGCATCCCGGACTCATCGACGCACGTCGAGCCCTCGCACGGATCGTCGTTGCACGCGGCGAACGCGCCCAGACCGAGCGGGATCGTGAGCAAGAGGCGGCGGCAGGTGCGGCGCCACGACGCGGGCCCGCGCGCTCGCCCGCTCCCGGCGAGGACTTGATCACCCATCGATCATTCCCCCGATGACCACGTAAAAGCCCCCGAGATCGTGATCGCGCCCGAGCTCGCCGGGCGGCGGGACGGCCGCTCGAAGGATGCCGACCGACCCACCGATGTGGTACCGGAACGAAGCCACGCCTATCTCCACGCCGTACGCGAACGCCGATTGAAAGGGCGCGTCGCCGCCGATCTCGACCTGGCCCGTGGCGAACCCGACGCGCGGCGCGCCGACGAACGAGATCGACCGCGTCCCGAGCTTGAACGGCACCTCGGCGCCGACGAAGTAGTCGTTCTCGCTGAGGGGCGGCGCCACGTCGTGCGGCGAGCTCGACCAGCGCGCGAGGCCGACCCAGGCGCCGATGCCCACGTTCGGGTGAAAGAGGTAGCCGCCGTCGAGCGTCGCCCAGAGCTTCGCGCCGCCGTACCCCTCCAGCCGGAGGAGCTCGGTCTCCTCGGAGAACCCAGGCGTACCCAGCCCGAGCTCGAGGCGCGCGAACCACGTCACCTCGCGTTCAGGCGCAGGCTGCGCGGGCGGTGGAGCGGGAGGCGCGACGGGCGGCGGCGGAGCGTACGGGTAGGGAGGCGGGTACGGATAATAATACGGATACGGTGCGTAGCCCGGCGGCGGTGATGCGGCGGGGGCTGTCGGCATCCCGGGCAGCGCGGCGGAGGCGGACGCCGCCGGCGGCTGGGGCGCGGGCGCCGGAGGAGGAGCGGGCGTCCCTGCCGCCTGCATCACGAGGACCACGCCGAGCATCCCTGTCCTTCTATCGCAACCTCACGGCCCGGAGAAGCGCGGCGCAGAGGTCGGGCGGCGCTACGCATCAGGGCGTGGGAGCGGTCGGATCTCCAGCCGGGAGCTGCCTCCCGCATCCAGGCTGAGCGCGACCCGGAACCCGACCAGCACGCTGCGGTGTCGGAGCATCTGCGAGTAGCGCATCGCGCGCGAGGCGGCCGCCGTGGTCCCCCACGTCCCTCCGCGCCAGATCGCCTGGCGCTCGTCCGCGGCCGGCGTCCCCTCGGCGGAGAGATCGGGGAGCGGCGCCCCGTCGAGCGACGTCGACGTCCAGTCGGCCACACCGCCGGCGAGATCGCGGACTCCATACGGTGATCGATCGTCCTCGAAGGCGCCGATGACCTCGGGCTGCGAGGCCTCCGGCCGCGACTCACGCAGCTTGGCGAAGGACGCGTCGAGCTGGTTGCCCATGGGGAAGCTCCGCCCATCGGCGCCGCGCGCGGCCTTCTCCCACTCGAGATCGGTCGGGAGCCGGTAGTCGCGCCCCTCGCGCTGCGCGAGCCACCGGGTGTAAGCGACCGCGTCGTACCAGGAGATCTCGTGCACCGGCAGGTCCAGCTCCCGCCCGCGCGGCACCCGCTTCCGGGCCTCTCCCTCCACGCAGCGCGCGCTGATCTGCCACCCGCCGCTCCCGTCACGCACGATGAGCGGGTCGGCATCGCGCCCGTGCCCCGGGGTCCGCCGCTCGCGCTCCTGCGGATCGGAGATCGACTCGAGGAACTCGATGTACTCCCGGAACGTGACCGGGAAGCGGCCGATCGCGAAGTCCGGGAGCTCCGCGCGAGCAGCCCGCTTCGCTCGCGGCGGGTACGCGAGGAAGGGGCCGCCGGGGATCAGGATCAGCCCCTCCGGCACCTCGCCGTGCGCCGGGAAGCGGAGCCGCAGGTGATGCTCCTTCGCGCGCTCGATCAGCAGCGGGTAGCGCACCTCGCGGCCCTCGTGCTGCGCGGTGACGAGGTATGATCCCGAGTCGAGCAGGCAGGGCTCGGCGCCGACGAGGCGCCGCGCACCGCACCGGAGCAGGAGGCCGTGGGGCTCATAGCGGGCCACGGTGACCTCCGCCCCGGCCGGGGCGTCGACGACGAGCGCGCCCTGATCCGCGAGCTCGAGCCGGAGCGTGCCGTCGTCGTAGGCGCGGGCGAGATCGAGGTACTGCGCCATCAGCTCGTGATCGCCTCGCGCCTCCGCCGCCTCGAACTGCCGGAAATAGAGCGCCGTGAGGCCGCGGCGCGCCTCGGGGTGATCCGGCACGCGCCCGAGCGAGCGCGTGAACGCCGCCTCGGCCCGCGCGAGCGCGCGCGCCGCCTCGGAGGCGAGCCGCCTCCCCTCCTGCGCGAGCGCCCACGCCGCATGCTTGCGCGCCGCAGGCTCCCAGGGGCTGATCGTCGCGAGCGAGGCCTCGGCGCTCTCCTGGAGGCGGCGCGCCTCCGCGTCGAGCGCCTCGAACGCCGCCCGCGCCCGCTCGCCGTCGCGAGCGTAGGCGGCGGCCTCGCGCTCGCGCTCCGCGCGCGCGCGCTCACCGTCGAGGAAGGCCTCGATCGCCTCGGCGAGGATGCGCGCGCTGGCAGGGCGGTCTTGCGGCCACGGTTCGAGGCACGACGTGACCAGGTGATCGAAGGCCGTCGTGATCCGCTTCGTGGAGATCAGGCTCGGCGGACGCGGGAGGGGCCGCGTGATGCGCTCCCGGATGCTGTCGATGTTGCTGTCGTCGAACGGCCGCTCACCGGTGAGCACCTCGAACAGGATGACCCCGAGCGCGAACACGTCCGTCCTCGGGGTGATCAGCTCACCGAGCGCCTGCTCCGGCGCCATGTACCCGAGGCTGCCGACGGCATCGAGGTTGAACGCGCCGTTCCGGCTCCGCCGGATGTCGCTCGTCTCGCTGACGTGCGCGACTCCCCAGTCGAGCACGTACACCTCGCCGAACTCGCCGACGATGATGTTCTCCGGCTTGAGATCGCGGTGGATGACGCCCCGGCTGTGGGCGTAATCGACGACCAGGCACACCTGGCGGAGGATGCCGAGGAGCTGAAACAGCCCCAGGTGAGGCTTGTCCGACGTCTCGTTGTCGCTGAGCACCTGGCGCAGCGTCCGGCCGCGGACCACGCGCATCGTGTAGTGCGGCGCGCCCCCCTCGTCGGCGCCGACGTCGTAGACCGGCACGATCGACGGGTGCTCGAGCTGCGCGCAGATCTGCGCCTCTGCCACGAGCAGCGCCGGGTGGCCGCGATCGGGCAGCGTCGTCTTCCGCGCGATGGTCCGCCCGAGCGCGCGATCGAAGACCGCGTCGACGCGGCCCATCCCACCGCGTCCGAGCTCGCCCGCGTACGCGTAGCGCTCAGCCTGCGCCACGGTGAGCGCGATCTCATCCGCCGACGCCACCGACGGCGTCTGGCTGGCCACGAGGCGGTCAGACAGGCACTCGGTCTCGCTCTCGCTCGCGAGGCTCTGGAGCGCCTGGCGCACTCGGTTCGGGGAGATCAGCCACGTGTCACGATTCAGCTTACCTTCGGACACGCGTGCGAGGTTACCATCGCAGGCGCCCCGCCTGAGCAGCTTCGTGCTGGCGCGGCCCACCGACAACTAAACTTACCAAAGGTCCACCATGCCTCCACGCACCAGCGACGCGCTCAAACAGCTCAACAATGCCCTCGCGCAGATCAAGTCGGCGAACGCCATCCTGGACTCCGTCGCCGCCGGCTGGTCCGTGCCCGACGCGCCCGAGCAGCCGCCCTACATCGACACGTTGAGCACGATCAAGATCCAGGCGAGCCACTCCATCGATGTCGCCAACCGCCTGCTCGCCACGATGGGGAAGTGATCACGAGCGCGCGGGAGCCCCGCGACGAGCGGCTCGCGCGATCGACAAAAAGCGAAGCGGCCACCCGGCCCCGAGGCCGCGCGGCCGCTTCGCGCCCCGCCTACGCTGCTCGATCAGTAGTCGCGCATCTGCTTCCGGATCTTGCCGAGCGCCTGCTCCTGAAGCTGGCGGATGCGCTCTCGCGACAGGTTGTACTTGTCGCCGATCTCCTTGAGCGTCAGCTCATCCTCATCGTCGAGCCCGAAGCGCCAGCGGATGATCCGCGACTCGATCGGGGTCAGCGTGGTGAGCAGCCGGCGGACCTCGTCGCTCCACTTCCGGTTGGCCAGGTGATCGAACGGCGAGAGCGCGTTCTCTTCCTGCAGGAAGTCGATGAACTTTCGCCCGTCCTCGTCACCGACCGGGCGGTCGAGAGAGAACGGCGTCTCGGCGTAGAAATCCTTCACCTTGTCGAGCTTCTCGCGCGGGACGCCCGTCTCCTTCTCGAGCTCCTCGATCGTCGGCTCGTGGCCCGTGCGCGCGATGATCGCCTGCGTCGCGCGCGCCACGCGGTTGTACGTGTCGAGCATGTGGACCGGGATCCGCACCGCGCGCCCCTTGTCCGCGAGCGCGCGGCTGATCGCGTGCCGGATCCACCACGACGCGTAGGTCGAGAAGCGGTAGCCGCGATTGTGATCGAACCGCTCCACCGCCTTCATCAGGCCGATGTTGCCCTCCTGGATGAGGTCGATGAGCGGCAGCCGGCCACGGTTGTACCGGCGAGCGATGGAGACGACGAGGCGGAGGTTCGCCTTCACGAACCGGTTCTTGGCGCTGTGCTGCGCCTCGAAGGTCCGCTCGAGCCTGTCGAGGTACCGCCGGTACGGCCCCGACAGCGGCAGCCTCGGGCGCGTCGGGCGGGTCTCCTCCGGGTCGCTCACGTCGTCCTCGAAGTCGGGCTCACGGACGAGATCGCGCGCGATGGTGTACGCGCGCGCCATCCACAGCCGGTCCGAGTCCGGCAGGCGGATCACCGCCGCGAGCTCCTCCGCGAGATTGTCCCACTGCTTCTCCTGATCCGACGTGAGCTTGCCCTTCTGCTTCTTCGTCGCCTTCACGAGCTTCTGGAGCTCCGCGATCTGAGGGGCCTTGACCTCGTCCTCCCCCGCCTTGGCGACGTCCTCTTCGAGGGCCGTGAGGATGTACTCGGCGGCGGGCAGGTACGAGAGCAGCGCCACCCAGTGCTCGATCTCGGTGCGCTCGACGGCGCGCGCCGTCTCGAACTCCTCGTCCGGCCCCATCACGGGGTGGAGGGCCATGTCGCGGAAGTAGCGGGCGAGCATGGAGTCCCCACCCCCGTCCTCCACGTCCTTGAGCTCGCGATCCTGCATGCGCGGGCGCTCGGGCTGCGGCACCCGATCGATCGGGGCGAGATCGAGGTCGATGAACTCCGCCGCAGGCTCGTCGTCGACGAGGTCCTTCGGACGCGGACGCACCGCGGTCTCCTCCGTATGATCGTCCTCGAGAAGACCGAGGGACGCGAGCTCCGGCGCGGCAGCTCCGCTGGTCTGCGCGAAGGGGTCGCCCTTCGTCACGGTGGCGTTGCTCTTGATCGACCTCATGGTGGCTCCCTCCACGGTGGCGGATCCCTGCCCTCGGGGTGCCGACCGCCTGGAAACGGACGCCGTGTCGGCTCCCTGCTTGGATGCCACGAGCCGCGCCTGGTGGGCTTCCACGGCGGGCTTCGCGTTGGTACGAGGGGCTTCTGGACGGCGGGCGGTCGACGTGCTCATCTTTGATGTGGTCCCAGCGTTCACTTCTAGACTGTTGACATTTCGGGATTGAAACCCTCGACCACGTTTCGACGGCGGGGAGGGTGGTTTCGTGTCAAAAAAAGAGGAGCTCGAGAGGGGGATGCGGGTTCCCCCATCAGGTGCTCCCTTCCAGGCCCCAACCCCCTGAGAGCACTTTTGATTCCGGCTGGACCCCTCCCCCATCGGATCGGGCGTGCGGTCGGGAACGGAGTTGCGTTTCTGCCACGGCTGGCCGGGCAGCTCGCCGTTTCTAGCAAGAACAGTGCCCTATTTCCCTTGCGTTCCCTTTTCTCCCAGGTGTGACAGGGTGGGTGGTGGGCCGGACGAACGGTCGCGCCAGTGTGCCAGGATGCCCTCAGGCGGATCGAGCCAGCGAGGGTTCGAGGCGGGCGTGACAGCATCGGGACCATGACTCTCCTGAGAGCCTCATCCGAGATTTCGGTTCGCGTGGAACTGATCGGGCTGCCCCCGCTGTGTGCGCAAGGGGGCGAATTAACTTGAAATTTCTCGACGACAGGGGAGATTGCGAAAGGGGCGAGTGCCGTTCACCTGAGGTGGAGGGGGCTGCTTGTCAAAACCGTCGTCCTCATGACGCGCCGAGGGGGAGGGGACCTTGGTCTGCTTCTGGTCCCTGTAAGTTGGGCATTCCTCGGCCGTCGTAAAGTCCGGTCGCGACGTCGTCGTGCTGTAGGGCGAGCAGAATTGCTCCTTCAGGTCTGTCAAGGGGGGAAGGTCAGGATTCGGCTGACACCGACAGCCGGCGTCGCACAAACGGCAGGGACGGACTGGCACCACCCATGATCGCGCCGTCACGGGTGCCGTAGAAAAGCTGCACAGATGCGAATTTCGTGCGCACGCTCGCCCCTGAGGCAGCGCTCGCTCTCCCGCCAGGAAGTCAGAACTGCGCCAGGAAGCGCGGATCGTTCTCGAACAGCAGGCGGATGTTCGGGATCCCGTAGCGGAGCATGGCCACCCGCTCGATCCCCATGCCGAACGCGAAGCCCGTGTAGCGCTCGCTGTCGATTCCGCAGTGGCGGAACACTTCTGGGTGGACCATCCCGCAACCCAGGATCTCCAACCAGCCAGTGTGCTTGCACACACGGCATCCGGCACGGGAGCCGTCGGGCTGCACGCAGAACACGCAGCCGACGTCAACCTCCGCACCCGGCTCGACGAACGGGAAGTAGCTGGGCCGGAGCCGGACGGGGGTGCCTGGACCGTAGAGCCGCTCTGCGAACGCAGTGAGCACTCCCTTCAGCTCCGCCAAGCTCACCTGCTCGTCGATGAGGAAGCCCTCGAGCTGGTGGAACATCGGCGAGTGGGTGACGTCATCGTCACGTCGGTACACGCGGCCGGCGCTGACCACGGCCAGGGGAAGCTTCAACCCGGGCCGGGTCATCTCGCGCACCTGTACGTTGCTCGTGTGCGTGCGCAGCAGCACTCCCGGGCCGATCCAGAAGCTGTCCTGCATGTCGGTGGCAGGGTGATCGGGCGGGAACGCGAGCTTGGTGAAGTTGTTCTCCTCCAGCTCGACCTCGCGGCCGTCCGCGACCACGAAGCCAAGGTCCCGGAAGATCCCGAGGAGCTCATCCATGACCTGAGCGATCGGGTGGCCGTGCCCGCGGCCCAGATCGAGCCGGCCGGGGAGCGTCAAGTCGTAGGGGCGGGCACGTAGCTCGGCGTCACGCGCCGCCCGCGCGAGGTCGCGCAGGCGCTGGGCGAAGGCGACCTCGACCTCCTCCTTGAAGACGTTCACCTTCGCCCCGACCGCCGGTCGGCTGTCCGCCGAGACGTGACGCATCAGCGCCAGCACGGCGGTCAGCTCGCCCTTCTTCCCGAGCAGCTTCGCATGCTCGAGCCGGAGCGCTGCCTCCGATTCCGCTGCCGTGAAGGCGTCGCGGAAGCGCGTCCCGAGCGCAGCGAGGCCTTGCTCGATCGCCTGGACGGGGTCCGCGGGCACGCTCATCCGGGGTCCCGGCAGCGTCCCTACGCCTTTGCGGAGGAGGCGAGCTGCGCCACCGCGCCAAACGAGGCCGGATCGTGGATGGCGATCTCGGAGAGGACCTTCCGGTCGAGGGCGATTCCCGCCTTCTTCAGAGCGCTGACCAGCCGGGAGTACGTCGTCCCGTTCATGCGGGCGGCCGCGTTGATGCGGGTGATCCACAAGCGGCGGAAGTCCCGCTTCTTGAGCTTGCGGCTGATGTAGCCGTACTCCCACGCGTGACGCAGGACCTCGACGGCTTGACGGAAGCGGTTCTTCCTGCCGAGGAAGTAGCCCTCGGTCTGGTTGAGAACGCGATTGCGGCGACGGCGGGCCTTGAACCCTCTCTTTACGCGCGGCATCGAATCTTACCTCTCGGGTGGGCTCAGCCGTTGGGGAGGAGCAGGCGAACGCGGTGCTCCATGGCCTTGTCGACCATGTCGTTCTTGCGGAGGCGACGCAGGCGCTTCTTGCTCTTCTCCTGCATCCCGTGGTTGAGCCCGCCCTTGCTCCGGCGAATTCGGCCGGTGCCGGTCACCTTGAACCGCTTCGCAGCGGCGCGGTTCGTCTTCATCTTCGGCATGACGCCCTCGATCCGAGTGGTCATCCGCTCCCGGCGGCCGCGCCCTCCGACCGCCGGAGGGGCTGTTGCACGCCGCAGGGGATGCGGGGAGGCGGCGTTATGGCGGGGTGTGGTGGGCTTGTCAAGAGGGCGGGGAGGCGCCGGGGCCGCCGCTCGATCCAGGACCAGGGCCGTGGGGGTCCGGGGCGCGCGGATCGCGAGCAGACTCCCGCGGCGGGGTGGGGGGGAGCGCGGCCGCCAGGGCGACGGCGAGCGCGCCGGCGAGGACGCTGCCGTAGAAGAGGACGTCGATGGCGCTGCCGGCCGAGGAACAGTTCGCCCCGGGGCCGAGGCGCGCACGGAGCACGCCGGGGGGGAGCGTGGGCAGGCGAGGCTCGCCGCCACCGCCGTGCGGCGCAGGGAGGGGTCGAAGGGGCTCGCGGCGCCCGGCCTCGGCCGCAGCGTCTCCCCCGTCCTGCAGGCTACCGTCGGGATCGAGCACGCTCACTTCCCGATCACGATGCGCTGTCCGAAGGCGCGATCCACCGTCTCGCAGAACGTCCGGAAGCTCATGTACTCGGCGGGCGTGATCCGGATCTTCTTGAGCGCGAGCCGGCTCCGCACGACGACCTTGCCGGCCGGCTGCTCGATCGTGATCGAGAGCTTGCCGAAGGGGGAGTCGAGCTCCTGAGGCAGCGGGGCGCGCGTGACGCGCATGCCGGCAGGGATGTGCACCGTCCACTCCTCCTCGCGGGCCGCGAGCGCGGGGAGGATCACGTCGAGCGTGCGCGTGGAGAGGGAGGCGTAGTCGGCGGCGAGGCGCTGCGAGGGGCCGGCCGGGATCGAGAGGACGTCGCCCTCTCGGCGGGCAAACGCGGGGGCCTTGCCGCGGGCCCGGAGCTTCACCGCCTGCTCGATGTCCTCGAGGTCGTTCACGTCGACGCCCGCCTTGCCAGGGGCGAGCTCCACCGCGCCCATGTCAGCGGCGAGGTCCCGGGCGGCGCGGTCGCGGCGGGTGCCTTCGGCCATGTAGCGGGTCCGCCAGTCGACGGCCGAGGCCCCGGTCACCTGCGCGTCGACGGAGAAGTGGGCGGAGCCGTCCGCCGCGAGCGTGAGGTCGACGAGGCGGCGCGTGACCGACTCCTCCGCCGGAGGATGAGGGAGTCGGACGAGCTTCGGCTTGCCCTCGTTGATCTGCAGGGCGAGGGCGCCGCGGTCCATGACCGGGAGCTCGGTCGAGCCGGTGTGCTCGGCAGTGCCGTCGAGGTAGAGGTCCAGCGAGGGGACGTACGCGATGGCGTGATCGAACGGCGCGAGGCTCGCCGGCTCGGAGCGGATGTCGCCGCGCATGCGCGTGCGCACCAGCACGATCGTCGCGGGGATGCCAACCTCGCGGAGCATCGTGACGATGAGCGTCGCCTTGTCCTTGCAGTCGCCCCAGCCGCGGGCGAGCGTCTGGGCGGCGCGGCGCGGGCGGATGCCCTCGATGCCGAACTCGAGCGCCACGTAGCGGGTCTCGGTGGCGTACTTGTAGATCGCGCGGACCTTGCCCCGCTCGTCGGTCAGGCCCTTCGTGATCTCGCGGAGCTTCTTCCGGACCTCGTCGTCGACGTCGAGCTGCTCGCGCGCGAGGCCCCAGTACCACGCGCCGACCTCGTCCCACGTCTTGAACGTGGACACGTGCACGTACGCGAGGCTCTCGGCCCACGGCGGCATGGCGGGCTCGGGCGCGATCGGCGGGACGTTGGTCGCCGCGAAGCGATAGATCCGGAGGTCGCCCTCCTCCTTGGTCTCGCGCACGAGGCCCGGCAGGTCGGACGCGAAGATGTGGAAGCTCTTCGCCTTGGGGGTGATCAGCACGTACTCGGAGCTGACGATCGGCTCGTCGCCCTGGATGTACTCGACCTCGCCGAAGTAGTCGGCGATCTCGTTGCGGGGGCTCACGTCCTCCACGCGGTACCGGAGCTCGACGACATCGCCCGCGTTGAGGCGCGGGAAGCTGACGTAGAAGGTGCGGGCCGAGGTGTACATCGCGATCGCGGGGTTGTTCACGCCGCCCTCGCCGCTCTCGATCGCCTCGTCGACCTTGCCATCGGCGCGGTAGACGCGCGCGGCGCGCAGGCTGACGACCTGCTTGTCGGCCTGGTACTCGAACGCGTACTGGCGGGCGCTCGCCGCTGCCTCGTCGGTGAGCGGCTGGAACACGACCTGGCGGAAGCGGCTCGCGAGGCCGTTCGGGAAGACGGTGGTGACCGTGAGGTTGCGCAGCGTGCGCTTCGGGTACCGGCGATCCGCCGTGGAGCGGAGCTCCAGGAAGCGCTCGGGGGCCAGGGCGTACGCCTCGTCCGGCCGCGGCTTCGGCGGCTCGATGTGCTCGACGTACTCCCGGATGTCCTTCGCCTGTGGACTGATCGCGAGGATCTGCTGGAGCAGCTCGAGCTGGTGCTCGCGATCACCGGCCTCACCGTGGAGATCCGAGAGGGCGCGCAGCGTGGGGACGTCCTCCGGCGCCATCGCGAGCGCGCGCTGGTGTGCGGCGAGCGCTCGCTCCCGCTGGCCGAGGGCGCGGTAGGTTCGCGCCGCCACGGTGCGCGCCCAGACCGAGTCAGGCTCGCTGCGGAGGAAGCGATCGAGCCAGCGCTCGGCGCCCGCCGAGTCGCGGCGGGCGACGGCGAGCTCGACCTGCTCGCTGAGGAAGCTCGAGTCGTCGAACCGGAGCGCGGCGTAGCGCGCCTCGACCTCGGCGGCCTCGGTGTCGCGGCCGAGGGTGCGGAGCTGCCCGGCGTAGGCGCGGAGCAGCGCCACGCTGCTCGGCTGGCGCGCGAGCGCGCGCTCCAGCGTCGCGAGCGCGGTGCGCTTCAGCCCCGCCTCGACGTACAGGTCGGCGAAGCCGAGGAGCGCCGTGACGTGATCGGGATCGACGGCGAGGATGCGCTCGTAGATCGGCACGGCGTCGCGCCAGTTGGGGCCGGTCTGCGCGAGGCGCGCCTGCGCGAGGAGGACGTCGACGTCCTCGGCGCCCGCGAGCGCAGCGGCGCGCTCGACCCAGGCGCGCTGCTGGTTCCGATCCTCGGCGAGCTGGCCCGCGAGCAGGTGGCGGCGGACGGTGGGCTCCTCCTCGGCGGCGCGGCGCGCGAGGTCGCGGGCCCTGTGCTCGCCCTCGGCGTCGCCGCCGGTGAGCATCAGATAGCGCGCGAAGGCCTCGAGGATCGCCGGCGACGGCTTCGCCGCGCTCGCGACGCGCTCGAACGCCTGCATCGGCCCCTCGATCGAGGGCGCGCGCGGCGTCGCCGCCGGCTTGCCGGTCGCCTCGGGCGCCACGGCCTGCGTCGCGAGGTCCGCGGTCACCTCGAGATCGAGATCGGACGCGCCCTTGTCGTCCGCGATGCGCAGCGCGAACTTCGGGGCGGATGCGCCGCCGCAGACCTTGACGGTGAGGCGGTTGTAGCCGGCGCGAAGCGTGACGGGGGCCGCGAAGCGGTCGATGTCGAGGTCGCGGTAGCCCGGATCGGCGAGGACCTTCTCGCCGTTCCAGAAGAGCTTGAAGGCGCCCTCGGCGCCGATCCAGAGCGAGACCGGCCGCGGGGCGCGTGTGCCCGGCCGCGCGCGGACGAAGGTCGTCGCGTAGGCGCAGACCCCCTCGGCCGGACGCATGAAGTCGCCGAAATCGAACCAGCCGTAGAGCGGGATCTCCGGCGGGACGCGCCAGCGCACGGCCCGCTCCTTCCCGTCGTAGGCGCGACCGACCGGGATCGGCTGGCCGAGCTCGCTCTCCGGCCCGAAGTCGCGATCCAGCCCGACCTTCCCCTCGTTGTCGAACGGGCCGACGGTGGCCCACCGGCCGATGAACCCGAGCCGGTTGACCTTCGCGATGGCGCCGTCGAGATCGCCGCGGCGCCGGCGGGCGTAGGCAGAGAGGAGCTCCGCGTAGACGCGGGCCGGCGCGCTCGCCGTGGCGCTCTCGGACACCGACGCGATCGCCTCCTCGACCTGCGCGGGGTCGGCGCGATCCCAGGTGCGCCAGAGCTCGCGCAGCGCGGCGTACACCTCCGGGCCCCGCGCGGCGCGGACCGCGGCCGCGGCCTCGATCACGTCGGGGTGCACGGCGCCCAGGTCCGCCGCGGCGTCCGCGGGCATGAGGGTCGCGCCGACGAGCGCCGCGATCGCTCCGAGCGGCGCCGCGCGCGCAGGCAGGCGCCCGCCGGAGGTGGTCGTCCCTTGGGGGGCTTCTCGCATCCAGCCGCTATCCCGTGCCGGCCGCCGCCGGTCAAGGGTGAGCGCGGCTAGGGCGACAGGTCCTTGCCGTCGCGCTCCTCGCGCCCGGCGCGCACGTGGCGCGACGCCACCCGGTCGAAGCCGCGGTAGCCCTCGAGCTGCTCAGCCCGGTCGGGCAGGTGCTCTCTCACGAGCTCCAGGAGCTTCGATCCGTCGACGAGATCGACGGGCGCGGGGCTCGCGCGCACGCCGGCGTGCGCCTCGTCCGTGAAGCCCGCGAGCGCGATGAAGATGCCCTTCAGCGCGCCCATGTCGGCGCGCACGCCCTCCGCGAACGAGAGCACGTCGACCGCATCGATCTGCCCGCCCATCACCGGCGTCGCGTGCAGGAGGATCCTGCCGCCGGTGAGCGGGCGCGGATCGCGCGCGGTCACGTCGACCACGCCCCCCGTCCCCGCCGACGAGAAGACCGTCTCGAGGCCCAGCGCGTCGAGCAGATCCCTCACGAGGTCACTGAACTCGTCCGCGGTGATCTCCGGCCGTTCGTCGATCTTCTGGCCGGCCCGCAGCGGCGCGATGCGCGGCACGTTCGGGGAGTACCGGGCCATCAGGAAGATCAACCCGAAGCCCACGACGATCGGGAGGACGAAGACGAGGAAAATTCCCATGGCTGCTCGCGAGGCCCCGCCGCACCGGCGCGAGGGCCGGCCCTCGGAGCTCAGTCTAGACCAGCCGCAGCGCCTGCGCCGAGGCCGGCTCCGGGCGGCCGCCCTGCATCTGAACGGGCGCTCGGCGGCGCGCCGCCCCCCCCCGGCGCGCCGCCCCACCCCCGGGCGCCCCGGCGCACCGGTCGGCCCCGCGTAGATTTTTCTCCACCTGCCGCCGCCCGGGCGCGGGGGCGGGCGGGGGGGGGCGCCCCTGCTCGACGAGGGGCGCGCGGCGGCGCGCCGCCCGCCCGCGGCGCGCCGCCCGACGCCCGGACGCCCCGGCTCACGGGTCGTCCAGGCGGGGGGAGCCTCGAACAGGCCGGAGAATGAAGGCCCCCGCACCCTGGAGGTGCACTTCCAGAAAAGGTCGCCTTGCTCGACCCTGCCGGCTTCGGATAGAACCGTCCCGAGATGTACGGGCGCCCGGTCGAACCCCTTCGAACCGAGCGCCACGATCGGCGACGACGCTTTCCCGAACGGCGAGGACGGTACCGCGACCGCGGTGCCGGTGGTGAGTGGTGAGCCGGGCCCGCACGTGCGGCCCCTCCCCTGACATGGGCCGCACCCGCGGAACCCGAGATGCCCACGGCCCCATCGCGAGAGCGCTGGCGGAGGAACGATGCCCAACCCTCAGATGGTGATGTACGAGGAGGAGTTCAATCAGATCCAGAGCGTGGTGGATCGCCTCGTCAAGGACGCCAATGCGAAGGTCGTGTTCATCGTCGACAAGAACGGGCAGCTCATCGCCGCCAGCGGGGACGTCGACAACCTCGACACCACGTCGCTCGCCTCGCTGACCGCGGGCAACATCGCCGCCACGGGCGGGATGGCGAAGCTCCTCAAGGAGAACGAGTTCGCCACCCAGTTCCACGAGGGCGAAAAGGCGAACATCCACATCCAGCTCGTCGGCAACCGCGTGATCCTCGTGGTGATCTTCGACTCGAAATCGAGCCTGGGACTGGTACGCCTCCGGGTGCGGAAGGCGAGCGAGGAGCTCAACCACATCTTCGAGGCGCTGCTCAAAAAGGTGCAGGAGCCGGGGGCCGACTCGCCGTTCGCCGAGATCACCGACGAGGATATCGACAACCTCTTCAACGATTAGGAGCGCGCTCGATGAGCTTCATCAACTACATGGCGCGCGAGATCAACTGCAAGATCGTCTACTACGGCCCCGGTCTGTGCGGAAAGACGACCAACCTGCAGTACATCTACGAGCGCACCAACCCGGACGCGAAGGGGAAGATGATCTCGCTCGCGACGGAGACGGACCGTACACTCTTCTTCGACTTCCTGCCCCTCGCCCTCGGCGAGATCCGGGGCTTCAAGACGCGGTTCCACCTCTACACGGTGCCCGGGCAGGTCTTCTACGACGCGAGCCGGAAGCTCATCCTGAAGGGCGTGGACGGGGTCGTGTTCGTCGCCGACTCGCAGCTCGGTCGCATCGAGGCGAACCAGGAGTCGGTCGAGAACCTGCGGACAAACCTCGCCGAGCAAGGCTACTCGCTCGACAAGATCCCGTACGTCATCCAGTACAACAAGCGTGATCTGCCGGAGATCGGGACGGTCGAGGAGCTCCGCGAGCTGCTGAACCCGATGGGGGTGCCGGACTTCGAGGGCGTTGCGCGGACGGGCGTCGGCGTGTTCGACACGCTGAAGGCCGTCGCGAAGCTCGTGCTGACCGAGCTGAAGAAGGGCGGGCCGTAAGCCACCCGAGGAGGCCGGCGCCGCAGAGGGCATCGCGGACGCTCCGCGCTGCCCTCTGCGACCCGGACGACTTGCGATCCGTTCGTCGGGCTTCGGGGCGCGGGGCGCGCGACAGGAGGGAGCGCGACCCGGAGCCCCGGAGCCCCGGAGCCCCGGATGTCGAACCGCGACCGACCGCGAGCGCTCAGGCGCGCTGGTAGATCCGGTTCCGGCGGTTGCGGTTCTTCGCCTTCAGCTTGGCCCGGAAGCGCTTCGACTTGGAGCGCGTCGTCTTGCGCGGGCCCTTCGAGAGCATGAGGAACATGGCTGGCTCCGTGGGGAGGAGCGCCGCGCGGGAGCGTTGTTGCGCCCGCTGTCGGCGCGAGGGGGCGGGGAAGCTACGGCATCGCCGTGAAAAGTGCAATCGGGAGCCGCGGGCCCGGTGAGCTCGTGCGCGCAGGCCCGCCCGGCCGGAGCGGCCGGGCTGGCCTGGGCGGCCGCTGGCAGCAGGGGGAGATGGCGTTCGCGCGGCGGGTCGGGCAGCGCCGGGCGCGTTCTGCTATCGGTCTTTCCAGGAGCCCCGGGTGCGGCCCACCACCTTCCTTTCTCTCGCAGCGCTCGCCGCGGCCGTGACCGCGTGCGGCGCGAGCATCAACGCGCTCTACGAGGGCGACGTCCGCTTCGAGCACTGCATGGCCCTGGACTCGCGGCCCGACGTGAAGCCGACGCTGCGGCGAGCGTGCTGGGAGGAGTGGGTCAAGTTCTACACGTTCGGGCAGACGCGGGATCGCGTGGAGTACGCGACGCTGCGGCAGAAGCAGCTCGGGAACGCGAGCGACTTCGATGAGGCGGGCTGGAGCCCGCCGGGCGGCCGCAGCCCGTCGGCGGTGCCAGAGCCGACGAGCGCGCTCGCGCCGCCGCCGATGATGCTCGCCTCCGATGCGGGCGCGCCCGCCGCCGACGGCGCCGCGCCGGCGCCCGCCGCGACCGAGGAGGGGCCGCCGCCCGCCGCGGACTGCACGGGCGAGTGCGAGGAGAGCTGGACCTTCTGCCGGCAGGAGTGCAAATCGCCCGCGTGCGAGAAGGGCTGCGCCGGCAAGTACAAGCGCTGCATGCGGCGCTGCTTCTGAGGGGCGCGCGGTCGCCCACCTTGTCCTACCAAGCTGACCTGGAATCTTGACCCGAGATCGAGCGTAGGGATATCCGCGATGCCGATGCACCCTTCGTACGGCGGCTCCGCAGAGATCATCAGCGCAGGACTCGAACGGGGCGGCGCCGCGCCGGCTCACGATGGGCTCGGCCCGGGGGCGGGCGCGGTGCGTGTCCTCCGGCCGCGGCGCGCCGCGCCGGCGGACGCCGTTCGGCCGACGCGCGCGGAGGTCAACCTGGCCCACCTCCGCCACAACCTGCGCGTGCTCGAGCGCGCGGTCGCGGGCGCGTCGAGCCCGCAGATCTGGGGCGTGCTCAAGGCGGACGCCTACGGGCACGGGGCGCCGGCGGTCGCGCGCACGCTCGAGCGCGCGGGGATCCCGGGGCTCTGCGTGGCGCTGCTGGAGGAGGCGATCGAGCTGCGCGACGCGGGGATCCGGATCCCGATCCTCGTGATGGGCGGCTACTACGGGCCGCGGCGCGAGGGGCTCGAGGAGATCGTGGCCCGGGATCTCACGCCGGTCGTGTACGACGCGGGCCAGATCGAGCGGCTCGCGACGCTGGCGCGCTTCGAGGGATATGGCCGCGTCGGCGTGCACCTCAAGGTGGACACGGGCATGGGCCGCCTCGGCGCGGGGCAGGAGGAGTACGCGGCGGTGCTCGAGGCGCTCGCGCGGTACCCGGAGGTGCGGCTCGACGGGCTCATGACGCACCTCGCGTGCGCGGACGCGGACGACCTCGGCTCGACGCTGGAGCAGATGCGCCGGTTCGAGGAGATGGAGCGGCGGGCGCGGGAGGCAGGCCTGTCGCCGAAGGCGCGGCACGCGTCGAACAGCGCGGCGATGCTGCGGCTGCCCGAGGCGAGGCTCGATCTGGTCCGACCGGGGATCGCGCTCTTCGGCGTCACGCCGCGGGCGGGGCTCGCGCCGGAGCTCAAGCCCGTGATGCGCGTGCGGAGCGAGGTCGTCGCGCTGCGCGCGGTCGCGAAGGGCGAGCGGATCGGCTACGGGCACACGTGGGAGGCGCCGCGGAGCAGCGTCGTCGCGACCGTGCCGATGGGCTACGCCGACGGCCTGAGCCGGCAGCTCTCGAACCGCGGCAGCGCGCTGGTGCGCGGCATGCGCGCGCCGATCGCCGGCGCGGTGTCGATGGATCTCACGATGCTCGACGTGACCGACGTCCGCGGGGTACGCGCCGGCGACGAGGTCGTGTTCCTCGGAGCGCAGGAGGGGCCGCTGGGCCGCGACGTGATCCACGCGAGCGAGATCGCCGAGCAGACAGGGACGATCGCGTGGGAGGTGCTGACCAGCATCTCCCGGCGGGTGCCGCGCTTCTATCGCGAGCCCTGAGGCGATCGGCGCGCCGCGACCGCCGGCACGGCGCGAGCACGCAAGCAAAGGGAGCGCGCGAGGCGCTCCAGGCCCTCGGGGCGCGTGGTACGCTCCGGGCGATGGGAGCGCGCGCGGGGCGAGGCGGCCGACGGACGGGCGTGAGCGCGCTCGTCGGGCTCGCCGCGTCGCTGGCGGCCGCCTGCGGGCTCGCGTCGTGCGAGGAGGACTCGCTCGGGCCGCCTCACCAGGCGGGCTCCGGCACGACGGGCGGCGGCGGCGGGTTCACGTTCGACGACGGTGGGGGCCCGCCGCCGGCCCCGGACGCCGGCGGCCTCTGCGGCAACCAGATCCACGAGATCATCACCAACGCACCGAACCTCTACTTCGTGCTCGATGCGTCGGGCAGCATGGCGACCACGGTCTCGGGGACCGCGACCCGCTACGATCGGGTGCACGACGCCGCGGTGGGGCTCGTGCGCAACCTCGGACCGCTGATCAACGTCGGCGCCGCGGTCTTCCCCAGGGCAGAGGACGGCGACACCTGCCACGCGGGCGGGGAGGTGTTCGCGGTGACGCCGGGCGACGCCTACGTCGAGGGCCAGGGCGACGGGACCACGACGAAGGCTTTCCGAGCGACGACGAACGTCGATCCGTTCGGTGGTACGCCCACCTCGGCGACGCTCGAGGCGCTTGCGCCGGATCTCGGAGCGCTCTCCGGCGAGACGATCGTGCTGCTCGCGACCGACGGCGGGCCCAACTGCAACGCGGGCGCGACGTGCGGGCCGGAGGAGTGCATACCTCACGTCGAGGGGCAGTGCGGCGAGGCTTGCTGCGAGCCGGGCGGGGCCGCCGGGCCCGAAGGTTGTGTCGATCGCGCCGCGACGGTGACCGCCGTCTCCGCGATCGCGGCGCTGGGGATCGACGTCTACGTGATCGGCATCCCCGGCAGCGAGCTCTACGGCGATGTGCTGGACGAGATGGCGCTCGCGGGGGGCGCGCCGCAGTTCGTGAGCCCGTACTACTACAAGGTCGACAACCTCGACACCCTCGGCACGGTGCTCTCCTCGATCGCCAGCGTCGTCATCTCGTGCGAGTTCGACCTCGTCGACCCGCCGCCCGAGGAGGGCAAGACGAACGTGTACCTCGACCAGGAGCTCGTCCCCTACAGCGCGACGAACGGCTGGTACTGGAAGGAGCCCGCGGTCGTGGAGCTCCGCGGCGAGCCGTGTCAGCGGGTGAAGGGCGGGCAGGTGCGGCAGGTCCAGATCGTCTCCGGATGCCCGACCGAGGCCGCGAATTGAGGCGCAGCGAGGCCGCAGCCGAGGCCTTCGACGTCGCGCCGCTCTTCCAGGGCGCGGAGGATCTCGACGCGGTCGACGCGATCGCGGCCGCTGCCTTCCAGGATCCGCGGTTCTCGGCGCACGAGGAGCTCGCGCGCCCCTGGACGCGCTGCTGGGTCGCGCGCGAGGCAGGGCGCGCGCTCGCGTTCCTGATCGCCTGGCACGTCGCGGACGAGCTCCACGTGCTCAACGTGGCCACGCTGCCTTCAGCGCGGCGGCGCGGGCTCGCGACCGCCCTGATGCGCGCGTCGCTGCGCTACGCCCAGGAGCACCACGTGAGGATCGTCCTGCTCGAGGTGCGACGCTCCAACCGCCCGGCGCTGCAGCTCTACCGCGGGCTCGGCTTCACGGCGATGGGCGTGCGCCCGCGCTACTACGGCGACAACGACGAAGACGCGATCGAGATGGTCCTCTCGCTCGATCCGACGACGGGCGCGATCCAGCCTGGTAGCGACGAGATCCACTTCGACGTGTGATCCCCGGCCGCGCCCGGAGCAGGATCAGCGGATCGGGCGGCCAGGCGCCCCGGCGGGGACGCGGCTGATGGCGGAGAGCGGCGGGAGCCGCGCGGCGACGACCAGGAGCGGGTTGAGGAGCAGCGGGCGGAGGAGCGTCTTCGCCCGATCATCGAAGGGCTGGAGCAGCGCCTCGACCTGCCGGACGCCGTCGACGAGCTTGTCCGAGATCTGGCGGGCGTCGGCGTTGGGGTTCAGGTCCTCGAGCTTCTGCACCTCGTCGCGCAGCGAGTTGAGCAGCGAGATGTACTTCGCGAGCGGCGTGTCCGTGATCGGCACCGGACCGCCCGACGCGCTCGGCACACCGAACTCCACGGTCCGCTTGAACTCGCCCGGGACCGTGCTGAGCCGGTTGCCGATCTTCTTCACGTCGATGTTGAACCGCAGCCCCTGGGTCTTCTGCGTCAGCTTCTGGTTGATCTCCTGGTTGATCCGCCGGTTGATGCCCTCGTTCTCGAACGCGCCGCGATCGCGCTTCCACTGCGTGTGGTCCTCGAGGGCGCGCAGGATCCTGAGGTACGGGTAGTCCGGCTTCGCGAGCTCCGTGTAGAGCTCCCTGGCCTCTTTCAGGTTGGCGGGGGTGCGCACCGAGAGGTCGGCCATCCAGTCGGTCCACTGCTCGGTGTAGCGGGTGTCGTAGTCGCCCGCGAGGATCTGCAGGTGCTTGGGGATGCTGTCGGCCTGCTCGTCGCGGCCGAGCGGCACCACCCACTGCTCGCGCTCGAGCAGACCCGCGCCCTCGGCGATGTTCTCGAGGACGGCGAAGTGCCCCTTCTCGGTGTACGGCCCGTCGACCTCCTTCCAGCGCTTCTCCTTCGCGTACTGGGTGCTCGTGAGCACCTTCAGCACGTCCGGGCGATCGCTGAACATGTCGCCGAGCGTGTGGGGCGGGTACTTGCGGTTCGCGCGGCTGTTGTCGCCGGTCTCGTCGTACTTCTCCTCGATCAGCGAGTTCACGAAGAGGTCGTAGTAGCGCTTGCGGACGGGCACGCTCTGGAGCGTCTTGCGGACGTTCGCGACGAGCTCCGCGTTCGGCGGGACGGGCGTGACCTTCCGGTCCTTGAGGAGCTGGAAGTAGTAGTTCACGTGCCCGACGAGCTGCTTGCGCAGGTCAGGCTCCGGCAGGTTGGAGATCGGCCGGAGGATCTCGGCCCAGAGCGCGGTGAACTTGCCCGTGGCCCACTCGACGTCGAGGTTCTCGACGTCGCTGAGCATCAGGTACGTCTTGAGGTCGAGCCGCTCGCGCAGGTAGAGGTCGCCCTTCGCGAGCTTGAGGCGATCTTCCAGCCGCTGCTTGCACGGGATCACGAAGCCCGTCTGCAGGCTCGAGACGTACACCGCCACGGTCGGGCGGTAGATCGTCTCGCCCTGATACATCGTCCAGCCCATCCCGATCGGCGGGCCCTCGTCGCGGTACTTGTCCATCTCGAGCAGGCGCTCCAGGGCCGGCTTCATGACCGCCAGCTTCTCGGAGAGGGGCTTCGAATCGCCCCACTGGACCGCGGCGACCGCGCGCGACCGCTCCTCCGTCTCGCGCAGGAACGCACGGTTGTTGAGGAACGACGCGATGCCGGGCAGCGCGAGGATGACCCCGAGCGCCGCGGCCGCCCCGCTGATCGCGAAGCGCATGATCTTCTGCCGCCGGAGCTCGCTCGCGCTGCGCGCCGCGATGTCCGCGTCGGGGAAGACGACGTTCATGAACATGTCGAACAGGAAGTAGCTCTTCGACTCGACGTTCTGCTGCGCGGCGGCCTCCTGGGGCCGGATCCCCATCGCCTGCCCCATGCGCTGGAGCACGCGGTCGAGCGGGCGGCCCTCCTGGGTGCCGCTCGTGAAGTAGAAGCCGCGGAAGATCGGCGTCCCCTGGAACGCGTTGACCATGAACATGGTCGAGATGAGGTCCGACAGGTTCCGGCGGACGCCCGAGAACTCGAGCGGGAACTGGTAGATCTTCTCGCGCGCCTCGCGGTTGCGCTCCATCACGAGCCGCTTCAATGCGCGGCCGTGGAGCTGCCGCACGAGCACGTCGAACTCGGCGTCGAAGATGCGGCCCGGCTCGCTCTTGTCCATGCCGAGCTTCAGCGTGGCGCCCCACGCCTGCGCGCGATCGCTCTTCCTGAGGTCGCCGAAGAACTCCGAGAAGCCGGCGATCAGGTCGCACTTCGTGAAGAGGATGTAGACAGGCAGCACCATCTGGAGCTGCGTCATGACCTCGTCGACGCGGGCGCGGAGCTTCTTGCCCATCGACTCGATCTGCTGCTCGTTCGCGTCGATGAGGTCGGTGATGCTCACCGCGACGAGCACGCCGTTCAGCGGCCGGCGGCTCCGGTAGCGGCGGAGCATCTGGAGGAACGCTATCCACTCGTCGTGGTCGTCCTGCTCGGTCGTGTAGCGGCCGGCGGTGTCGAGGAGGATCGCCTCGTTGGTGAACCACCAGTCGCAGTTGCGCGTGCCGCCGACGCCGCGGACGCCGCCGCCGCTGCGCGGGTCGGCGTAAGGGAAGACGAGGCCGGAGTGCTTCAGCGCGGTCGTCTTGCCCGCGCCGGGGGGGCCGATGATCACGTACCAGGGGAGCGAGTAGAGCGCCGCGATGCCGCTCTTCTTCCCCTTGCCGAGCTTGGAGCTCTTCAGCGCGTTGATGCCGCTCTGGACCTGCCGCTGGAGCTCCTGGATCTCGGCGCGGCGCTCAGGGCGCGCGTTGAGGGCCTGCTGCGCGCCCTGCTGCGCGATGGCGCGCTCGAGCGCCGTCGCGGCCCGGCTCGCGCGGAAGCGGCGGACGACGAAGAGCGCCGCCGCGGCGAGGGCGATCACCACCGTCACGGCGATCGGGATCGCGATGTGCAGGCTCAGAGTGAACCACAGCGCCCAGGCGATGAGGATGAACAGCGCGAAGAGGATCCACCACACGACGGCGACGATACCACCCTCGCGGTGAGCAAGCAGGCCCCGCGCGCTCGGGTCACGAAATGTGCGGACCGGGGACGTCCGGGCTCGCCGCGATGCCGCGCGGGCGGCCGCGCGGAGGTCGGCATCAATCGCCGCGGTCGTAGTCGTCGGGCTCGAGCGCGGCGTCCGCGTCCTCGCCGGCCGCCATCCGGCGGGCACGGATGACATCCACCGCGATGTCGATCACCTCCAGCCGCGTCGAGGGCGCGTAGTACTCGTCCTCGGGGACCGGCGGTAGCTCCGCGAGCCGCTCGGAGATCGCCCGGCTGTCCTCCTCCTGCAGCTCGAGGGGCGCCGCTTCGGCGCCGGCGAGCTCCTCCGCGTCGCCCGGCGCGGGCGCCGCGTCTCCGCGAGAGAGCGCCTCGTGCACGAAGAGCACCGGGTTGAACGCCAGGTACACCTCCTCGAGCTCGATGCGCCACGTCGTCGGATCGTCCGGCCGCTCGAGCCGCCACCACGACGCGTGCCGGCGCCGGATCACCTCGCCGAAGTACGCGCCGACCATCTGCGCGACGACGATCAGCGCCTCGGGCCTCGCGCTCGCGGTCCCACGTGCCTGCTCCAGGTAGTGGTCCACCACCGGCAGCGTCTCGGGCTGATAGTCAAGCTTCACGCCGAGCGACCGCTCCACCGCGCGGACGCACCCGCCCGCGAGCTCGGCGATCTCGTCCGGCGGGGGCGCGCCGAGCCAGTCCGGCGCCGCGGGTGCGACCGGCGGACGCCTCATCCCGTTTCGTTTCCCATCCATCTCCATCGCGCTCTCACTGCTCCTCTCACCCGACCGCCGTGGCCTCCCGGCCGCCGGTGTCCTCGGCGCCGACCCGCGAGGCGTGATGGGCCTCGCCGTTGCTGCGCCGCGGTGCCTTGGGAAGTAGAGAGCCTGCCCCTGGAGCAGGCACTCGCCCAGGCCCATCGCACGCACCCCGGCGCTTGATCCGCGCCCCGGACACGAAGAGCGACGAGCCCCCCCCGCTGGAATTGCTACCGTAACCAAGAGGCCCTCGTGCTAGACTCCGCCCTCACGTCGAAATGAGACTCGGGATCTTCAGCGACACGCACGCCAATTACGAGGCGCTCAGCGCTGTTCTGGAGGCGTACCGCCGCGAGCGCATCGACGTCTACTACTGCCTCGGGGACACGGTCGGCTACGGCGGCTCGCCGAACGAGTGCGCCGACCTCGTCCGCAAGGTCGCGAAGAAGACGATCCTCGGGAACCACGACGCGGCGGTCGCGGGCCGGATGGACTACTCGTACTACTACGAGGCCGCCCGGCACGCGCTCGACGCGCACGCGTCGATGCTGTCCCCCGAGAACGCGGCGTGGCTCCGCAGCCTGACGTACCAGGAGAAGCTGACCGACATCAGCGTCGACCTCTGCCACGGCTCGCCGGTGCGCCTCGAGGAGTTCGAGTACATCTTCGCCCCGGAGCAGGCGCGCGAGTGCCTGCCGATGTGGAACGAGCTCGGTCACCTCACGCTGATCGGCCACTCCCACCTGTGCAAGGTCTTCGCCCTGACGCCGGGCAGCGTCGAGGAGCTCCCGGCGATCGACTTCAGCCTCGAGCCCGGGCGCAAGTACATCGTGAGCGTCGGCTCCGTCGGCCAGCCGCGCGACTACGACAACCGGGCGAGCTACACGATCTACGACACCGACGCGAAGCGCTTCGAGTTCAAGCGCGTCGAGTACGACATCGAGACGGCCGCCGAGAAGGTCCTCCGCGCGAAGCTCGAGCGGAACTTCGCGCACCGGCTCTACATCGGCGTCTAGGGCGTGTCGGCAAACCGTCGCGAGCGCCCCGAAGCTAGGGAGCGCGACCGACGATTCGGGGCGCGTAGCAGGTTTGCCGACACGCCCTAGCGCCGGCTCGCCGCGCGCGGGCGGCAGCGATAGACGAGCGTCACCGTCTCGTTGGTCGGCGCCTCGTCGGAGAAGTCGCCGCTGAGCGACGCGATCCTGAACCCGTTGTAGTGCAGCAGCGCCTCGAGCTCCTGCGGGTAGAGCTGGCGGTGCGCGAGCGGCGTGGTCCAGCGCGCGCCGCCGCCGACGGGCGCGAACTCCATCGAGACGAAGAGGATCTGGCGCACCTTGTCGTAGTCGAAGCGCTCCGAGTAGCGCACGACTCCGGCGGAGGCGCGGCTGTCCGGGTAGCGGAACCGCGGCGTGTGGTAAGCGCGCGAGGGCTCGCGCGCGAGCTCGGCGGGCTCGGGCATGGAGACGTCGAAGACGAGCTCGCCCCGCGGAGCGAGGTGCTCGCGCGCCCGCGCGAGGAAGGCCTCGACGTCGGCGCGCGCGTAGAGGTGCAGGAGCGCGTTGAACGGGCAGATGACCAGCGGGAACCTGCGGCCGAGCCGCGCCCGGCGCATGTCCCCGCGCCGGAGCTCGATCCGCGAGGCGACCTCGGGCGGCTCGCGCGCGATCCGGGCTCGCAGATCGCGGAGCATCGGCGTCGAGAGATCGACCCCCGTGACCGGGACGCCGGCCCGCGCGATCGGGATCGTGATCCGCCCGTTCCCGCAGCCGTACTCGAGCACCGGCCCACCGCACGCGGCGGCGAGCTCCACGTAATAGCGGACGTCGTAGGTCCGGTCGGTGTACGCCTGCGTGTAGTAGGCGGGGTCCTCGTAGTGGGCCGATGTACCGGCCTCGAGCTCGCGATCGCGCCTGCGGCGGCGCGTCGCTCCGGATCCGGTCTCGGTCCCCTTCTTCATGATCGGGCGCGGCTCCGTCGCGACGGGCGCGCGCCGGGCTGGCTCACCGGTTGGCGGAGCTCATGTGCTTCAGCCACTCCGTGACGACCTCGTGCGAGCTGCGGTTGAAGTGCACCTTGCCCGCGGCGATCTCGCGCAAGCTCGTGACGGCCGGCTTGTTCTTCGTCTTCACGAGGGGCTCGCCGCCCTTCATGATCTGCCGCGTCCGGTTGGCCGCCAGCACGACCAAGGCGAAGCGGTTCTCCTCACGCTCGAGGCAATCTTCCACGGTGACACGGGCCATAGGGGTGCGGAGGCTAGCGCCCCTCTGTCCGACGGGCAAGCGATGGGACCATCGCGCTCCGACCCGCTCGCTGGCCTCCATTGCCGTCCAGCCCCCCTGGGACTACGAGGTCCCGCGTGGCCCTCGAGCACGAATCCCTCCTCCCCCCGCCTCCCCCCGCCCCCGGGCTGAAGTACAGCCGCATCGTCCTCAAGCTGAGCGGCGAGGCCCTCTGCGGCCAGGAGGGCGGCTTCGGCATCCGGCCCGAGACGCTGCACCGCGTCGCGGCCGAGATCGCCGAGCTCCAGCGCATGGGCGTCCAGATCGGCATCGTCGTCGGCGGCGGCAACATCTTCCGCGGGCTCAAGGGCGCCAGCGCGGGCATGGATCGCTCGCAGAGCGACTACATGGGGATGCTCGCCACGGTGATCAACGCGCTGGCGCTCCAGGACTCCCTCGAGAAGGCGGGCGTGCCGACGCGGGTCATGACGGCGATCGAGATCCGGCAGGTGGCCGAGCCGTACATCCGGCGCCGCGCGATCCGGCACCTCGAGAAGGGCTACCTCGTCATCTTCGCCGCCGGCACGGGCAACCCCTACTTCTCCACGGACACCGCGGCGGCCCTGCGGGCGATGGAGATCCAGGCGCAGGCGCTCTTCAAGGCGACGAAGGTCGAGGGCATCTACGATCGCGATCCGGCCCGGCACGAGGACGCGCAGATGTTCGCGCGCCTCACCTACGACCGCTTCCTCGTCGACAAGATCGGCGTGATGGACTCGACGGCCGTGACGCTCTGCCGGGAGAACAAGCTCCCGATCCGCGTCTTCAAGCTCACGACCCACGGCAACATCCTGCGCGTGTGCAAGGGCGAGAGCATCGGCACGGTGGTCGAGGACCCCTGAGCGCCGCCCGCGCGCTCCCGCTGCCCGCCGGGCGACGGGAGCGCCCTGGCCGCTTCGCCCGCTCGCCCCGCGCAAACCGTGCTAGATCGCGCCGGCGATGACCCGCGCCACCGCGCTCTCCACGCTCCTCACAGCCGCGCTCGCGGCCTCCCTCTCGAGCTGCAACGAGCCCGCGCTCGAGCAGCCGACCGACGGCGGGACGCCCGCCTTCGGCCTCACCGCGGAGCAGTCCTCGCGCGTCCTCGCCCGGATCGGCGACCGGCGCATCACGCTGGGCGATTTCGGCAGGACGCTGGAGCGAATGGATCAGTTCGATCGCCTCCGGTATCAGACGAAGGAGCGGCGCCGCGAGCTGCTCGGCGAGCTCGTCGACGTCGAGCTCCTCGCGCAGGAGGCGCGGCGCCGCGGCCTCGACAAGGATCCCGAGGTCGAGGACGCGATCCGCCAGCTCCTCCGTGACGCGATGCTCGCGAAGGCGCGGCAGGGCCTCCCGGCGCCGGCGGAGATCTCGGCCGAGGAGGTCCGCGCGTACTACGAGGCGAACGCGGACAGGTTCGACGAGCCCGAGCGCCGCCGCGTCGCCGCGATCGTGATGACGGACAGGAAGGCCGCCGAGAAGGTGCTCAAGGAGGCCGAGAAATCGAGCACCGGCAGCGCGTGGGGCGAGCTCTTCTACAAGCACTCCATCACCGCGCCGAAGGAGCGCGGCCCCAACTCGCCGGTCGATCTCGCCGGCGATCTAGGCATCGTCGGCCCTCCCGGCGACGTGCGCGGCGGGAACCCGCAGGTGCCGGAGCCGATCCGCGCCGCCGTGTTCAAGATCGGCGACGTCGGGGCGATCGCCGGCGAGGTCATCGAGGTCGAGGGCAAGCTCTACATCGTGCGGATGAACGGGATCACCGCCGGCCACAAGCGCACGCTGGCCGAGGCGGACCGCTCCATCCGGGTCGCGATCCTCCAGCAGAAGATGGCGAATCAGGATCGCGCGCTCGAGGCAGAGCTGAGGAAGAAGCTGCCGGTCCAGATCGACGAGGCCGCGCTGGGCGCGATCAAGCTGCCGGAGCAGCTCACCGCGCCCGGCAGCGGCGCGAGCCCGAGGGCCTCGCAGCCGAGCCCGCAGGGTGCTGAGCCGGCGCCCGCGCCGGACGGCGGCCCCGCGCAGGCGGGCGATGGCGGACCGTGACCACCTCGTCGCCGCGGAGCACCTCCTGCGGCGACCGGACGACGGCGAAGGCTCCCGCGGCGAGGCGGGCCCCGATCGGCGCGGCCGATCGGGGTCGCACGGCGCGCGCAGGAGCAAGGGCCCGCGCGACTGGACTTGGCAGATCCGGCACGCGCTCTCCAGCGCGGACGAGCTCCACCGCGCGCTCTCGCTGACGCCCGCGGAGCTCGAGGGCGCGCGGCGCGCCGAGAGGGCCGGGCTGCCGATCGGGATCACGCCCTACTACCTCGGCCTCTGCGACAAGAATGACCCCCGCTGCCCGATCCGGCTGCAGTGCGTGCCGCGCTCGGACGAGTCGATCGATGCGCCCGGCGATCTCGCCGATCCGCTCGGCGAGGAGGCGCACGAGGTCGCGCCGCACCTCGTCCAGCGATACCCGGATCGCGCGCTCCTGCTCGCGACCGATCGGTGCGCGGTCTACTGCCGCTTCTGCACCCGATCGCGGATGGTCGGCGACGGCGGCGGCGTCGTGCCGCTCGACCGGCTCGCGCCTGCGCTGGCGTACCTCGCCGCGCACCCCGAGGTGCGCGACGTGATCGTGAGCGGCGGCGATCCGCTCACGGTCTCGACCGATCGGATCGTCCGCCTCCTCGCGCGGCTGCGTGAGATCCCGAGCGTCGAGACGATCCGCCTCGCGACGCGGGTGCCGGTCACGCTGCCACAGCGGATCACCGCGGAGCTCGTGCGCGCGCTGCGACCTTACCACCCGATCTGGGTGATGACGCATTTCAATCACCCCAGGGAGCTCACCCCGGCCGCCGCGCGCGCGTGCCGGCGGCTCGTGGATCACGGGTTCCCGGTGATGAACCAGACCGTGCTGCTCCGCGGCGTGAACGACGACGCGGAGACGCTCGAGGCGCTCTTCCGCGGGCTCGTGCGGTGGCGCGTGCGCCCGTATTACCTCCTGCAGGCGGATCCGGTGCGCGGCACGGCGCACCTCCGGACGCCGCTCGCGCGCGGCATCGAGATCATGGAGCGGCTGCAGGGGCGCCTCACCGGCATCGCGCTGCCGCGGCTCATCGTGGACACGCCCGGCGGCATGGGGAAGGTCCCCGTCGGCCCCGACTACGTCGTGGCGAGGAGCCCCGGCCGCACCGTGCTGCGCACGCACCGCGGCGCCCGGGTGGAGTACCTGGACCCGCCCCCCGCGCGCGATCGCGGCTGATCAGCCGCGCGATCCGCGCGAGAGCGTCTTGGCCACGCGGAACGAGAGGTTCGAGATCCGCGCCAGCGCGAAGTACCGCGTGCGCGACGCGCTCCTGCAGCGCTGCGGATCGGCCGCCCAGTTGCCCGACCGGAACACCCGCCAGGGCGACGCGTCGCGCTCGGTGTCCGCGTTCGGCTCCGGCTCGTTCGCCGTCTCGGCCCAGGTCCTCTCGCCGTGCACGTCGGCCACCCACTCGCGGATCCCGCCCGCCATGTCGCGGACTCCGTAGGGCGAGGTGTCGATCGGGAACGTGCCCACGGGCTCTGGCTGCGGCACGAACGGGCGCGACGAGCGCATGAGGCAGAAGGTGGGATCGAAGTGATCGCCCCACGGATAGAAGCGGCCGTCCGTTCCGCGCGCGGCCTTCTCCCACTCGAGCTCGGTCGGGAGGCGGATCTCGACGCCCTCTCGCTCGCTCCGGAAGCGGCAGTACGCGACGGCATCGAACCAGTCGACCAGGAACGCCGGCAGGTTCCAGAGGTGCCCCTCGTCAGCGGGGAAGAGCTTGCGCGCGTCGCCCTCGAGGATGGTCGGGAGCGGCTCCCAGCCGCCGCCGCTCGCGGGCTGGACGACGTACCCTTCCGACCCCCGCGTGTCGTGCGGCGCGCGCTTCAGCGCGAACCCCAGGTCGCGCGCCTCGAGGTCGTTCAGGAACTCGCAGTACTCGCGGAACGTCACCGGGAACCTCGCGATCGCGAAGTCGGGCACGTGCAGCTCGGCCCTGCGGAGCGGATCGTAGGCCTCCGGATCGCCGCCCGCGATGAACGGGCCGGCCGGCACGTAGATGAAGCCGTCGCCGATCTCCGCGTCGGTGTAGAGGTTCACCTCCGCCTGGTGGTGACCGCCGCGCCGGAGCAGGAGCGGGAAGCGCACGTCCCGGTACCCCGCCCGCTTCAGCACGAAGAGGTAGCTCCCGGGGCTGAGCCGCACCTCGCGGAGCGGCGTGCGGCCGAGGTAGCGCTCGTCCGTCGCGACGAGGACGCGGTCCTTCTCGACGTAGCGGTACGCGACCACCGCGGCGCCCGAGGGCGCGGTGTCCAGCGAGAGCGCCGCGTCCGCCTTGAGGAGCGCGCCGTAGCGCCCCACGTCGAACTCGGACACGAGCGCCTCGTAGTAGATGCGCTCCGCCTGCCGGCGCTCCTCGTCGGCTCGCACCGCGCGCAGCCAGTAGAGATCCGCGAGCCCGGCGCGCGCCTCCACGAGCTCGGGATCATAGGCGAGCGCCTTGGTGTAGAGGTCGATGGCCTCCGCCGTCGCGCGCGCCTGCTCCCGCTCGACCTCGGCCGCGTGATCCTCGAGCTCCCAGCCGGGCCGCTTGCGCTCGATCGCCTCGTAGCCCTTCACGTCCTGCAGCAGCTTGCGGGCCTCCTCGACCAGCCGCTGCCGCTCCCCGTCGAGCACGCGGTCCCGCTCGACGGGCCCCTTCGCCAGATCGCAGAGCTTGATCGCCTCCTCGCGCCGGCGGCTGCGCTCCTTCGCGCCCTCGAGGAACGCCTCCGCCTCCGCCGCGACCACGTCCGCGGACGCCGGCCGCTTCGCCGGATCCTTCGCGAGCATCGCGAGGCAGAGGTCCTCGAGCAGGAGCGGGCAGCTCGGCGAGATCGATCGCGGCGGCCGCGGCTCGCGCGTCTGCGTCGCGAGGATGACCGCGAGCACGGTCGCCGCGTCGAAGGGGTGCTCCCCGGTGAGCATCTCGTACAGCACGACGCCGAGCGCGAAGATGTCCGCGCGATGATCGATCCGGGCGCGATCGCCCTGGATCTGCTCCGGCGCGATGTAGCCGGGCGTGCCCGAGAGCCCGCTCGGGAGCGTGTCGCGCCGCCTGCGCCCGAGCCCGCCCGCGAGCGGCCTCGCCCCGATCGGCGCCAGCGCCTCGCGCCCGTCGGCGCTCGCGAGCACCTTCGCGTTGCCCCAGTCCGCCAGGTACACCTCGCCGTAGTCACCGAGCAGCACGTTCTCCGGCTTGATGTCGCGGTGGACGACGCCGCGCCGGTGCGCGTACGCGAGCGCGCGCGAGACCTGCACGAAGGCGCCGACGAGCCGGACCAGCGGCCAATGCTTGCGGAGCTCGGTGCTCGCGAGCACGTCCTGCAGGCTCTGCTGCTTGACGACGCGCATCGTGTAGTACGGCTCCCCGCCGGGCAGCGCGCCGATGTCGTAGACCGGGATGATGTTCGGGTGCTCGAGCTGCGCCGTGATCTGGGCCTCGGCGAGGAACCGGCCGCCGAGCGCCGAGTCGGCCTCCGCGTTCGGCTTCAGCGTCTTCAGCGCGACCACGCGCCCGATCTCCCGGTCCCGCGCGCGGACCACCCTGCCCGCGCCGCCGATGCCCAGCGACTCGCCGAACACGTATCGACTCGAGCTCGATCGCGCGGCCGTCGAGGGCAGCTCCTCGACCTTTGACTCCGGAGCGCGCGCGTCACCCGGCGCGCTCGCGGGCTGCGCAGCTCCCGGATCCGCCGTGGCCGGCGACGCCGCCTCTGCTTGTCGTTGCGCCGGTGCCGATGGATCCGATGCCGCCGCGCCTCGCTCGCTCACCGGCCCCTCGGCCGCCAGCTCCGCGACCTGCTCCGGCGTGAGGAGCCCGTCGAAGAGATCGCGCGCCGACGACGCCCCTCCGAGGGTCCACCGGCAGGCGATGTCCCAGAGGGCGTCGACGCGGATGAGACCACGCGCCGCGGCGGCGATGGCCACCGCCCGAGCCTCGCGGGTGTGGGCAAGCTTCATCCCAACGACCTCTCGTCGGAAGCCATCACCCCCGCCCGGCTCGATGCCTCGAGCGGCGCGCTCCGAGGGGGGATCAGGGGGCCGGGCGCACGCTGACGGCCCCGTACGCGCCGCTCGTATCGGCGCTGTCGGTTCGCTCGTACTCGATGTTGCAGCCGTGCGCAGCGAGATCCCCGAGGAGCTTCCGGAAATACTCCGGCGACTCGTTGCGGAAGCGACCGAGGTTCCACTTGCTAGCGTCGTAACTGCACGAGGACCCCGCAGGGAAGAGGTCGGGGCAGTCGATAAACCGATACGTGGTTCCAGCCAGAATCTGCAGCTTCTCCTCGGCCAGAGTGGTGCTGGACACCGTGACGGTGTTCGTCCCACTATTGTAACCTACCACACGAGCTGAAGCCGAGATGGATCCAGCGAGGACGGCTCCGGGAGCCAGGATCATGGCGAGTGCGGCGAGCGCGGCCCAGTGTTGCTTCAAGGCGACCTCCATGGAGAAACCGTCGGCTAGCTGCGCCTGCCGGCGGCGCCCAATGGTTGTTGAGGGTACGTGGGCGGCTCACGGCTCCGCAAGGCACGCGCGCCTCCTGTCATGAACCCTCGCTTATTTTCGTGGGAGTTTTCCGCTTACCCACCCCCTTGTCGCACCATCCTCCGGGCAGGTCGGACGTTTCGATCCCGGCGGCGTATGTGGTAGGGGCGCTGCCATGGCCGAACCGACCCCGCCTCGGGCCCCGACGCTCGCCCGCCTTGACGAGATGAACCACCGCGCGCTCGAGGGCGGCGGCGCGGCGCGGATCGCGAAGCAGCACGAGGCCGGCAAGCTGACGGCCCGCGAGCGGGTCGACCTCCTCCTTGATCCCGGCTCCTTCGTCGAGATCGACCGCTTCGTCGTCCACCGGTGCACCGACTTCGACATGGACAAGAACAAGGTCCTGGGCGACGGGGTCGTCACCGGCTGGGGCCTGGTCGACGGTCGCAAGGTGATGGTCTTCGCGCAGGACTTCACCGTGATCGGCGGCTCGCTCTCGGCCGCCTACGCCTCGAAGATCTGCAAGGTCATGGACCTCGCCATGAAGATCGGCGCCCCCGTGATCGGCCTCAACGACTCGGGCGGCGCGCGCATCCAGGAGGGGGTCGAGTCGCTCGCGGGCTACGCCGACATCTTCCTGCGCAACACGCTCGCGAGCGGCGTCGTCCCGCAGATCAGCGCGATCCTCGGCCCGTGCGCCGGCGGCGCGGTCTACTCGCCCGCGATCACGGACTTCATCCTGATGGTCGAGCGGACGAGCTACATGTTCATCACCGGCCCCGAGGTCATCAAGACGGTCACCAACGAGGACGTCACGAAGGAGGACCTCGGCGGCGCGGCGGCGCACGCGTCGAGGAGCGGGGTCTGCCACTTCACGGCGCCCGACGATCGCGCCGCGCTCGCGCAGGTCCGCGAGCTGCTCTCCTTCCTCCCCTCGAACAACACGGAGGACCCGCCCCGCCGCGCCTGCGCGGACCCGGTCGATCGCGAGGTGCCGGAGCTCGACGCGATGGTGCCGGTCGAGGCTTCGAAGCCGTACGACATCAAGCACGTGATCCGCGCGGTGGTCGACGACGGCCACCTGCTCGAGGTGCACGAGCGCTACGCGCAGAACATCGTCGTCGGCTTCGCGCGGCTCGGCGGCGCGCCGATCGGGATCGTCGCGAACCAGCCGCAGGTGCTCGCCGGCTGCCTCGACATCAAGGCGAGCATCAAGGGCGCCCGCTTCGTCCGCTTCTGCGACTGCTTCAACATCCCGCTCGTCACGTTCGTCGACGTCCCCGGCTTCCTCCCCGGCACCGACCAGGAGTACGGCGGGATCATCACGCACGGGGCCAAGCTCCTCTACGCGTTCGCCGAGGCCACGGTGCCCAAGGTCACCGTGATCACCCGCAAGGCCTACGGCGGCGCGTACGACGTGATGGCCTCGAAGCACATCCGCGCCGACTACAACCTGGCCTTCCCGACCGCGGAGATCGCGGTGATGGGCCCCGAGGGGGCGGTCAACATCGTCTACAGGAAGGAGATCCAGCAGGCCGCGGATCCCGCCGAGACGCGCGCCCGCTTCGTCGAGGAGTACAAGGCGAAGTTCGCGAACCCCTACAAGGCCGCGGAGCTGGGCTTCATCGACGAGGTCATCTACCCGCGCATGGCCCGCATCCGCCTCGCCCGCGCCCTCGAGCTCCTCCGCGACAAGCGCGACCGGAACCCCCCCAGGAAGCACGGCAACATTCCGCTCTAGGAAAAACCGCAGCAAGATCGCGCCGCTGGAACGGTCGCCTCGCCTCGTCCAACATCGCGCGGCGGGCCGGACGGGGCACGAGAAGGGTCGGCGAGGGTGGGGCGAGCGGGGGCACGAGAGGCGCCGGGGGAAGGAATCAAAGAGGACCGCGTACAGAAATGCGCTGGGTGGTTGCGCCGTCCAGACCGACCGTGTAGAGGATTGGCTTGCGCGCCCGAACGCTGGTCCGCGCGAGCACGTGGGTTTCTTGTTGATCGTCTGACAAACGATCCGTTTCAGGGTTAGCCAGGGGCCTGTCGCACTTAGCCCGTGGTCAACGGCGCGCCGCGAGGACGGTGGTCGCCTTCCGAATGTCGGTGGTCGCCGAAAAACGAACGAACGCTAGTCGATTGGTTTTGTGGAGGTATTGAGCATGAAATCTTGGGCATTTGCTGCGATTTTCGTTTCTGTTGCCGCTCTGGCGGCCTGCGATGACTCCGGGACCGGCGGCTCGGGTGGCTCGGGTGGCTCGGGCGGTGGGACGACGACCACCAGCACGACTTCGTCGACCACGTCGAGCACGACGAGCAGCACGACGTCGACCGCTGCGTGCGACAACTCCGGCGACTGCGGCTCCGCGCAGAGCGGCTGCATCGGCTGCGCGATGGCGGGCGACTGCGCGGACGAGCTGGCGGCTTGCCAGAACGACGCGTCCGGCGACTGCATCGCCTTCGTGACGTGCCTCGACGGCTGCGCGGATCAGGCGTGCGCCGATCAGTGCGCGGCCGACCACCCCGGTGGCGCGACGCTGTACAACGACCTGGTGTTCTGCGCGATCTGCGAGCAGTGCCCGGTCGACTGCGACGGCCCCGGCTCGGGCTGCCCGTGACACCAACGATCAGCGTGAGCTGATCTCGTCGGAGGGGGCGCTGCGAAGCGCCCCCTTCGCTTTTTGTGCCCCTGCCCCACAGAGCACACCTGGGCGCGCCTCCCGGATCACCCGCGCCCGTCCGTCGGGTCACAGCAGGCTCCGGCCGCCGGCCGCGCGCGCCGGCCGTCCGGGTGCGCGCTCCGAGGCGTGGCTGCGCGCGGCCGGGGCTGCCCGGCACGCGTTGAGGGTTGCGCCTTCATGGCCCGGGCAACCCGTGGTAACGCTTGGCGACGCCGCCGTTGTGCGGCTTCCGACATGGGAAAGAACCTCCTCGTCATCAATGTCGACATCCGCGAGACCCGCGTCGCGCTGATCGAGAATGGGATCATCGCCGAGCTGCACCTCGAGCGGGAGAGCTCGAAGGGAACGCTCGGGAACATCTACCTCGGCAAGGTCAGCCGCGTGCTGCCGGGCATGCAGGCCGCGTTCATCGACGTCGGGCTGGAGCGCGCGGCGTTCCTGCACGTCGAGGATCTGATCCGGCCAGACGACTTCGAGGCCTACCTCGCGGGGCACCGCCGTCACGGCGAGGAGCAGCGCGAGACGCGTCGAGCCTCCGCGAGGCCCCCGAGCGAGCACCCCGAGGCAGAGGAGGCCGAGGAGGAATCGGCCGCGGCCCAGCCAGCGGAGGAGGTCGAGGCGCAAGCCGAGGAGGCCGAACCGCAAGCCGAGGAGGCCGAGGCGCAGCCCGAAGAAGACGAGCTGCCGTCCGATGTCGAGGCGCAAGCTGCCGCTGCGCCGGAGCGCGACGTGCCCATCGAGCTGCCGACCGCGCTCGATGTGCTCGGAGGTCCGTCCGCGGAGGCGTTCGCCGGCATGGACGGGATCGAGCCGCTGGATGGGGAAGAAGAAGACGACGACGGCGGCGAGGACGAGCTCGAGGGGGCCGGAGAGGACGACGGCGCCGATGAGGAGCCCGCTGAGGCCGCTGACGCGGAGAGCGAGCCCGCGGAGGGCGTCGACGAGGACATCGAAGAGCCTGCGTACGACGTCGCGCCGGCGGGGGAGCTGGTCGAGGAGGAGGGCGCGGCGGCGGCGCGCGAGGACCGCGGCGAGGGCCTCCTGGAGCCAGGCGATGAGCGCGCCGCCGAGGGCTCAGCGACCGCGCCGTCGGAGGTCGCGGCGCCGGGCCCCGCCGCGGCCAGCGAGAGCGCCGAGGAGGAGGTCCCCCAGGTGCCGCGAGCGCGGACCGGCAGGACCGCACGGCCCCGGCGCGAGGGGCGCGTGCGCCGCTCCGGGCATACGCGAGACCGGCGCGCGGGTGTCGGCGCGGAGGAGGCCGCGCCCGAGGCGCCGCAGCGCGAGGGGCGCGAGCCCGCGCGCGATCAGCGGCGCGAGGGCCGTGAGCCGCGCGAAGGGCGTGATCAGCGGCGCGAGGGGCGCGATCAGAAGGATCAGCGCGGACGCGATCAGCGCGGGCGCGATCGGGGCCGCGATCAGGGCGGGCGGGACGCGAAGGGCCGCGGCGGCGCGCGCGGGGCGCAGGGCGCGCGGACGCGACAGAACGAGCCGCCGCGGATCTCCAAGTCCACGCCGATCCGCGAGGTGATCCGGGAGGGGCAGGAGGTCCTCGTCCAGATCTCGAAGGAGCCGATCGGCACGAAGGGCGCGCGCGTCACGAGCCACATCTCGCTCCCGGGGAGGTACGTCGTCTACCTGCCGACGGTCGATCACATCGGGATCTCGAAGCGGATCGGCTCCGAGAAGGAGCGGTCTCGGCTCCGCGAGTCGATCGAGGCGATGAAGCCGCCGCAGGGCGGGCTCATCGTCCGGACGCTCGCGGAGGGGCTCACCAAGAAGCAGCTCAAGGCCGACGTCGGCTACCTGGTCCGCCTCTGGGGCGAGGTGGTGAAGAAGCGCGAGAGCGGGATGAAGGCGCCGGTGGTGCTCTACACCGAGCTCGACCTCGTCCTGAAGACGGCGCGCGACCTGTTCACCGACGACATCGAGAAGATCGTCATCGACGATCGCGACGAGTACATCCGGCTGAAGCGCTTCGTCGAGATGTTCATGCCCGAGCGGGCCGACGCGGTCGAGCTCTATGAGGGCGAGGAGCCGATCTTCGACGCGTACGGGATCGAGGACGAGATCCAGCGCGCGCTCGCGCGCAAGGTCCCGCTGCCGTCGGGCGGCCACCTCATCATCGACCAGGCCGAGGCGCTCACCGCGATCGACGTGAACACGGGCCGGTTCGTCGGCAAGGGGTCGAAGGACCTCGAGGAGACGATCCTCACGACGAACCTCGAGGCCGTGGAGGAGATCGCCTACCAGCTCCGGTTCCGGAACATCGGCGGGCTGATCATCCTCGACCTCATCGACATGGAGCGCGCGCAGAACCGCGAGAAGGTGCGGAAGCGCCTGGAGGAGCTGCTCTCGCGCGACAAGGCGAAGACGACGCTGAACCGGATCTCGGACCTGGGCCTCATCGAGATGACCCGGAAGCGGACGCGGGAGAGCCTCGGGAGGACGATCCTCGAGCCGTGCTTCTACTGCGACGGCACCGGCCAGCTCCAGTCGAAGCAGACGATCGCCTACGAGATCCTCCGGCAGATCAGGCGCGAGCGGATGAACCTGCCCGGATACTCGGTCGTGGTGAACGCGCACCCGGCGGTCATCGACCTGCTCAAGAGCGACGAGCGCATCGCGGTGCAGGAGGCCGAGCGGCTGTTCCAGCGGCGGATCGACCTCGTCCCGCGCAAGGAGTACCACCTCGAGCAGTTCGATCTGCAGGGCAGGTGAAGACGCGATGGCGGACGATCACGGCCAGCCCGAGGAGCCCACGGAGGCCAAGGGGCGCAAGGACGAGCGCGTCACAATCAACAAGGAGTTCGAGTCGTACGACGCGTTCATCAACGAGTACGTGACGAACATCTCCCGGACGGGTGTGTTCGTGCGCTCGAAGACCCCGCTCGCCGTGGGCACGAAGGTGAACCTGCGGTTCACGGTGATCATGGACGATATCGAGACCGTGGAGGGCGTCGGCGAGGTGGTGCGCGTGCACGACGATCCGCCGGGCATGGGCGTGGTCTTCACCGAGCTGTCGAGCTACTCGAAGGGGCTCATCGACAAGCTGCTCACCAGCCAGGGGCACCGCGCGCCGAGGGAGTAGCGCGAGGGCGTCGAGATGTTCACCGGGCTGGTCGAGTCGATCGGGGTGCTGAGGCGCAAGGGCGGCGGCGCGGTGGCGCGCGCGCTGATCGAGGCGCGGCTCGGGCCGCTGGCGCTCGGCGAGTCGGTGAGCGTGAACGGCGCGTGCTTGACGGTGGACCGGATCGCGACCGACGGGTTCGAGTGCGATCTCTCGCCGGAGACGCTGGCGCTGACGACGCTGGGCGCGCTGCCGCACGGCGCGCGGGTCCACCTGGAGCGCGCGACGCCGCTCGGGGGGCGGATGGGCGGGCACATGGTGCTCGGGCACGTGGACGGGATCGGCCGCGTCTCGGCGCGGACGCCGGCGGGCCCGGCGATCCGGCTACGCGTCCAGGCGCCGACGGAGCTCGCCCGGTTCATGGCCGCGAAGGGCTCGATCGCGATCGACGGGGTCAGCCTGACCTTGAACCAGGTGAGCCCGCCGGGCGGCGCCGCCGTCGAGCTCGAGGTGATGCTGGTGCCGCACACGATCGAGCGGACGCTGCTCGGCGAGCTCAGGCCCGGGGCGGCGGTGAACCTTGAAGCCGATGTGCTCGCGCGCTACGTCGCGCGGCAGATGGAGGCCGCCTCGATCGGCGGTGCAGAGGGGCGGGGAGAAGCGGAGGCGCATGTCGATCATGACCAACGATTTCTCGAGAAGCTCCGAGCGGGAGGCTTCCGATGAGGCGCGTGGGGCGCACGCCCGGACCGGCGCAGAGCCGGCGCAGCGGGGCGCTGAGGCGGGAGGCGCGATGCCGCATCGACTGACGATCGAGAAGGCGGTCCTCGATCGCGTGAACACCGCGCTGGACCACATCCGATCCGGCAGGATGGTGATCCTCGTCGACGACGAGGATCGCGAGAACGAGGGCGACCTCTGCATGGCGGCGCAGGCGGTGACGGCCGAGGCCATCAACTTCATGGCGACGCACGGGCGAGGGCTCATCTGCCTGGCGCTGGACGAGGAGCAGGTCGCGCGGCTGGAGCTGCCGATGATGGCCGCGCCGGGGCGCAACGGGCCGCCGCTCGGGACCGCGTTCACGGTGAGCGTCGAGGCGCGCACCGGCGTGACGACGGGGATCAGCGCGGCGGACCGGGCACGCACGATCCAGGTGGCGATCTCGCCGGAGGCCCGGCCCGAGGACCTGGTCACGCCGGGGCACGTCTTCCCGCTGAAGGCGCGGCGCGGCGGGGTGCTGGTGCGCACGGGGCAGACGGAGGGGTCCGTCGATCTCGCGCGGCTGGCAGGCATGCGGCCCGCGGGCGTGATCTGCGAGATCATGAACGACGACGGGACGATGGCGCGG
>CAYQYG010000003.1:0-71826 GCA_964421485.1 uncultured Polyangiaceae bacterium
TCAACAACCTCCTCGTTGGTGCGCATCTGCTGACCGTCTCCGAGGCCGTGCGCCGCAAGAAGCCGTGGTGGGAGGAGCTCTTCGGCGACGATTTCATCCGCACCCTCGACAGGCTCGAGCCCAAGGTCGTCCGCCACGAGGTCGACTTCATCGACGAGCGCCTCGGCGTCGAGAAGGGCGCGGTGATCCTCGACCTCGCGTGCGGCGCCGGCGCGCACGCCGTGGAGATGGCCAGCCGCGGCTACAGCGTCGTCGGCTACGACCTCTCGCTCGCCATGCTCGCCCTCGCCGCCGACGAGGCGCAGGACCGCGGCCAGAAGCTGAACTTCCTCCAGGGCGACATGCGGGACATGGCCTTCGAGGAGACCTTCGACGCCGTCTACTGCTGGTCGACGAGCTTCGGCTACTTCGACGAGGACAAGAACGCCGACGTGCTCCACCGCATCCGCCGCGCCCTCCGCGCGGGGGGGATGCTGCTGCTCGACGTGATCAACCGCGACTACGTCGCGTGCCGCCAGCCGAGCCTGGTCTGGTTCGAGGGCGAGGGCTGCGTGTGCATGGATGAGATGGCGGTCGACTTCTTCACGAGCCGCCTCAAGGTGAAGCGCACGGTGATGTTCGAGGACGGCCGCTCGCGCGAGCTCGACTACTCGATCCGCCTCTACGGGCTGCACGAGCTCGGCAAGCTGCTGCACGACGCGGGCTTCAAGGTCACCGAGGTGACCGGCCACCCCGCGCACCCGGGCGTCTTTTTCGGTTCGGAGTCGCCGCGGCTCATCATCCTCGCCGAGCGGAGCTGACGGGGCCGGGAGCGGGGAGGCATGGATCTCGAAGACACGATCGCGAAGGCGCTGCCCTCCATCCCACGCAGCGCTGCGCCGGTGGACCGCATCGCGTACGCGCGCGACCTCTGGCCGCGCCATCACCTCGCGGTCTCCGAGGGCCGCATCGCCGAGCACCGCCCGGGCGTGATCGTGTGGCCCGAGCGCGCCGAGGAGGTCGCGGCCGTCGTCCGCTTCTGCGCCGGCGAGGGCCTCCCGCTGGTCCCGTTCGGCGCCGGCTCCGGCGTCTGCGGCGGCGTGCTCCCCGACCCGCGCGCGGTGATCCTCGACATGAAGCGCATGGCGCGCCGGCGATCGCTCGATCGCGAGGCCCCCTCCGTCGAGATCGAGGCGGGCGCGCTCGGGATCCGCTTCGAGGAGGAGCTCAACGCGGAGGGCCTCACGCTGGGACATTTTCCGTCCTCGATCCTCTGCTCCACGGTCGGCGGATGGATCGCGGCGCGCGGCGCGGGCCAGTGCTCGGGGCGCTACGGAAAGATCGAGGACATGATCGCCTCGCTCGAGTGCGTCGTCGGCGACGGCGAGGTCGTCCGCCTCGAGCGCCGCGCGCACGGCCCCGATCTCACGCCGCTCATCACCGGCAGCGAGGGAGTGCTCGGCGTCGTCACGGCCGCGCGGCTCCGCCTCCACCCCGCGCCCCCTGCCCGCGCGCTCGCCGCGCTCTCGTTCCCGAGCGTCGAGGCCGGCTGGATCGCGATGCAGGCCATGTTCCAGGCCGGGCTGCGCCCCGCGGTCGCGCGCCTCTACGACCCGTTCGACTCCTTCATCGCCCGCATGGGCGCCGCGCGCCGCGCCCGCCACGCCGGCGAACCCGAGCCCTCCGCGGCCGATCTCGTCGCGCCGCCCGGCGGGCGCGCCCGCGCAAGCCGCGGGCGCCGCGCGAAGGCCGCGGTCCCCGGCAGCGGCGGCCGCGTGCTCCGGAGCCTCCTCCGCGCGCCGGGCCTCGTGAACCAGCTCGTCGACGCCTTCGGCGCGCGCGTCTTCCGCGGCGCGACGCTGATCCTCATCTTCGAGGGCGCCGCCCGCGAGGCCGCGGACGACCTCGCGCGCGCCGAGGCGATCGCCGCGCGCGGCGGCGCGAAGCACCTCGGCGAGGAGCCCGCGCGCCACTGGCTCGCGCACCGCTACAGCGTCAGCTACCGGCAGGCGCCCGTGTTCATGGCGGGCGCCTTCGGCGACACGATGGAGGTCGCCGCGACGTGGTCGCGCCTCGAGGGCCTCTACCGCGCGGTGCGCGAGGCGCTCGGCCGCCACGTCTTCGTGATGGCCCACCTCTCCCACGCGTACCCGGACGGCTGCAGCATCTACTTCACGTTCGCCGGCGCCGCGCCCACCGTCGCCGCGGCCGAGGCGCGCTACGACGAGGCGTGGCGCGCCGCGCTCGACGCCGCGATCGGGGCCGGCGGCACGCTCTCGCACCACCACGGCGTCGGCCGCAGCAAGGCCCCGCGCCTCGGCGCCGAGCTCGGCCTCGGCGTCGACGTCGTGCACGCGCTCCGCCGCGTGCTCGATCCCGCCGGCATCATGAACCCCGGCAACCTCCTCCCGCGCGAGCCCCGAGACTCCGCGCCGCGCTCGCGCCCCGCGCTCGCGCCCCCGCCCGCCGCGCCCGAGATCGACCGCGGCTCGCAGCTCGTCCGCGTCGCCGCCACTGCCACGCTCGACGAGGTGGAGCGCGCGCTCGCCCGCGAGGGCCTCACGCTCGCGCTCGGCCCCGGCGCGCCCCCCGGCCACACCACCGTCGACGCCTGGATCGCCGCCGGCGCGCGCGGCGCGCCCGACCCCTGGGCCGACCCCGTCGATCACCTCGTCGCCGGCTTCACCGCCCGCTTCGCGTCGGGCGCCGAGCTCGAGGTCCGCCCCGCGCCCCGCCGCGCGGTCGGCCCTGACCTCTTCGCGCTCTTCCTCGGCGCCGAGGGCCGCGCCGGCGCGCTCACCTCGGCGACGCTCCGCGCCCACGGCCCCTCGCGCGCGCGCCCGCTCCCCACCGCGCTCGATCGCGATCCGCCGCTCGATGCCCGCGAGGCCGCCTGGATCGACGCGACCCTCGCCGCCGCCCGCGCCGTCGGCGGATCGACCTGAGCCTCAGCCGCCGTCCGGTTTCGCATCCGGGGCTCCACCCGGCGCGCCCTGCGCCCCGGACCCCGGGCCTGCGCCGCCCGAACCTGCGTCCTCCGCGCCCGCGTCGCCGGCGGGCGGCGAGGACGCCTCCTCGGGCGCCCAGCAGCAGCGCGCCCCCGTCGAGTAGTCGAAGTACGAGCTCGCGTGCGCCGTCACCACCGACCGGCAGCCGTCCTTCTTCGAGCGCGAGTAGAACCCGCCCGCGAAGCGCCCCTTCTCGTCCTGCACCCACTCGTCGAGGTTGCCGTTCATGTCGAAGATCGCGTCGTCGCCCCATCGGCTCGCGCAGGTCTTCGTCGCGCCCGTCCGCCGGAGCAGCGGATCGCCCTTGTCCGTGACCAGGTTGAGCCGAGGATCGTCGTGCCCGATCGACGGATTGTCGTGCAGCACCAGCGCCGGGTGCGTGGGCCGGAAGATGTTGCACGCGCCCTGCTTGTACGCATCGCCGTACGGGAACTGCCGCTTCTCCTGCCCCTGGCAGGCGGTGAGCCACTCGTCGTAGAGGCAGAGCCGCTTGCCCGCGCTCTTGCACGCGACCGCGGCCACGTCGCCCGACACGTACCCGCTCGGCACCACGCCGCCCTTCGAGACCGCCATCGGCTCCGGCTCGCGCTGCCGCTGCCAGTCGGGCAGGGAGGGCACCGCCATCGCGCGCGCCTCCTCGCTGCCGATGGTCAGCCGCTCCTTCTCCCACCTGTCGAAGCGCTCGATCGCGAACCGCCGCTGCGGCGGGTAATAGGGGCTCAGCGCGGCCCTGGTCTTCTTGTCGACGAGCTGCGCCTCCCAGCGGTCGACGCAGAAGCGGCCATCGACGGCGACCATCTCGGGCGGGCAGCGCAGCGGCGGGCGCTCGGGCGGGCCGGCCTCGGGCGGCGCGGACGCGCTCGGCGCCGGCGGCGTGATCGCGATCGAGCCCGAGGGCACGGCGCCCGCGTCCGCGGCGGGCTGGGGCTCGCCCTCGCAGCCGCCGCACCCGGCGAGCGCGACGGACAGCGCGCAGAGGAGGGCCGCTCGCTTCGGCACGCGCCCCGGCTACTTCACGTCGATGTCGAGCTTCCGGGCCGGCGCGCGGTTCGGGCAGGGGATGTCATGGCCCGAGCCGGGGTTGATCTTCTTCACGATCGCGCGCAGCGCCTCGGCCGTCGCGGCGTCCGGCGCGACCCCGACGAGCGCGTACTGCTGCGTCTTGCCGGTCATCGTCTCGTTCTCGAGCACGAACTCCACGAACTCGACCTTCGCGAGCTCCGGGTGCCCCTTCAGCGCCTCGCGCGTCTTGTCGTAGTTGTAGTAGGGGCCCGCGATCATCCCGCGCTGGAACATCAGGATGGGCGGCCCCTTGCAAGTAAACGCGGGCGCCGTCGCGCCGGTCGACGCCGGCGCGGTCCCGCCCGTGGACGCGGGCGCCGCCCCGCCCGTGGACGCGGGCGTCGCGCCGCCCGCGGCCGGCGCCGCGTCGCCCTTCGCCTGCGCGCGGATCGAGCGGATCTGCTCGAGCAGCTTCGTCGCGCCGTCGGCGTCGACGTTCGCCATCTTGTCCTTGAGGGCCGTCAGCGCGATGAACGAGTCATCGAGGCTCTTCTGGTCCTCGCGGTACTCCTTCACCGTGATCTTGCAGGTGTTGAAGTTGTTGCAGAGCGAGACGCGCTGCTCCTTCAGCATCTGCACCAGCGCGTCTGCCTCGCGGAGCGCCGACTGCTTGTAGGACGCGCTCGCGCCCACGCCCATCGCGCCGACCGAGCCCTCGAAGCTCTCGCCCTGGTACTGGAGCGCTGACTTCGAGCAGTCCTCGCGCACGATCTTCCCGATCGGCGCGGGGCACTCGTACTCCTCGTACTCGGCCTTCTGCTTCATGGGCGTGGTGTCGCCGCCGCACGCGGAGATGGAGATGACCCCAAAAAGACCCAGTGCCGCGCACGCGGCGATCGCTCGAGTGTTCACGAGCGCGAGAGGCTATCATGTCTTTCAGCCGGGCGGCCAGGCCATCGGCCGCCCGCCCAGCACGTGCACATGCAGGTGGAACACGGTCTGGCCGGCGTTCGGCCCGCTGTTCACCACCGTGCGGAAGCCGCTCTCCTCGATCCCGGTCGCGGCCGCGACCTTCCGCACGGCCAGGAGCAGGTGCCCCAGGATCTCGGCGTCCTCGCGCGCGGCCTCGCGCAGCCCGCTGATGTGCTTCTTCGGGATGATCAGCACGTGCGTCGGCGCCTGGGGGTTCGTGTCGTGGAAGGCGATCAGGTCGTCCTCCTCGAGCACCACCTTGGTCGGGATCTGCTTGCTCGCGATCTTGCAAAAAATGCACGAGTTGCACATGGTCGCCTCCTCCTCCTCGCCGCTATGACGGCTTCTACGACGCCTGCGTGCTCCGCCGCGGGTCCTCGGGCAGGAGCCGGGCCAGCGCCGCGTCGATCCGCGGCCCGTCCGACAGCTCGGGGCGGAGCGCCGGGGGCGGCGCCGCTTCGCCCCCGAGCGCCCGGGCCACCGCGAAGCGCACCACCGCGAGCTCCAGCGCCTCGAGCGCGATCCGCCGCTTCAGCCCGAGCGCGGGCACCTCGTAGGTGAGCACCGCGCCGCCGCCCTCCGCCGGCGTGATCGCGACGTCCGCCGCGTCCGCGCTCCCGCCAAGGTGCCTGACCACGCTCCGCAGGGTCGCCGCCCGGCGCCTCGCCCGCCGCGCGGCCGGGTCGTGATAGAGCGCGAAGAAGCGGTTCCGCGAGTACGTCGTCGGCGCCAGCACGAGCGCGACCATCAGCGCGTCGGGGTCGATCGCCGCCACCTCAGGCCCTCGCGTCCTGCGCGCCCGGCGCCGTGAGGCCGCCGCGCTGCAGGAGCTCCGCCTGCCGGTGCGTGCGCAGCGCGGCGATGAGCTCGTCCAGATCTCCCTCCATGATCTTGTCGAGCTTGTGCAGGGTCAGCCCGATCCGGTGATCGGTCACCCGGTTCTGCGGGAAGTTGTAGGTCCTGACCTTCTGCGCCCGCTCGCCGGTGCCGACCATCGTGCGCCGCTCCGCGCTCGTGGCCTCCTCCTGGCGGCGCTGCTCGAGCTCGAGCAGGCGGCTCCGGAGCACCTTCATCGCCTTCGCCTTGTTCTTGAGCTGCGAGCGCTCGTCCTGGCACTTCACGATGATGCCGGTCGGCAGGTGCTTGATCTGCACCGCGCTGTTCGTGGTGTTCACGCCCTGCCCGCCGGGCCCGCCCGAGGCGGCGATCGAGATCTCGAGGTCCTTGTCGTCGATGTGCACGTCGACCTCGTCGGCCTCCGGCAGCACCGCGACGGTCGCGGTCGAGGTGTGGATCCGGCCCTGCGCCTCGGTCGCGGGCACGCGCTGGACGCGGTGCACGCCGGCCTCGTAGCGGAGGTGCGAGTACACGTCCTGTCCGGTGATCAGCGCGACGACCTCCTTGTAGCCGCCCGCCGAGGCCTCGCTCATGTTGAGCACCTCGACGCGCCAGCGCTTGCCCTCGGCGTAGCGACAGAGCATCCGGAAGAGGTCCGCCGCGAAGAGCGCCGCCTCCTCGCCGCCCTCGCCGCTCCGGATCTCGATCACCGTGTTGCGCGCGTCGTTCGGGTCCTTGGGCAGGAGGAGGATCTCGAGGTCGGCCGAGATGCGCGCGAGCTCCTCCTCGAGGCCGGGCAGCTCGGCCTGCGCGAGCTCCGAGAGCTCCGGATCGCCGAGGGCCTCGCGGTCGTCGGCGATGCGGCGCTCGACGTCGCGCAGCCTCGCGAACGCGGCGACGACCGGCTCGAGGTCGCTGCGCTCTCGGTTCAGCTTCTGCAGCGCGTTCGGGTCCGCGAGGACGGCGGGGCTGCAGAGCAGGTGCTCGAGTTCCTGGAAGCGGCGCGCGACCGCTTCGAGCTTCGCGATGGGGAGCATGGCGGATCCGGAGATGTTGGAGGGCGGAGTCTACGACGCTTCGGGGACCGGCGGGGGAGGCGCCGCTAGCCGTGCGCGCCGGCGTACCCGGGATCGTCGAGCAGCTTGTCGTAGCTCTCGAAGACCCGATCGGGCCGCACGGGCGCGCTCACCGCCTCCTCGCGCCAGAGCGTCGCGCGGAGCGACGCGAGCGCCGTCTCGAGCTGCGCGTCCTCGGGCTCCGCGGTCGTGATCTTCTGCACGAGGAAGCCCGGCCACAGCAGCGCGCGCAGCGGGCCCACCGTGCAGTAGCGGGCGAAGAAGCGCTGGATCTCGAACGTGATCGCGGCGATGACCGGCAGGAACGGGAGCTTCATCACGAAGAAGCCCAGGCTCTCGACGAGGCGCCCCCCGGGCAGCTTCGGCAGCACGCTGCCCGCGGCGGTGAAGACGATGATCGAGACCATCGCCACCATCACGAGGAACGTCGTCCCGCAGCGCGGGTGCATCGTCGTCTTGCGGCGCGCGCTGTCCACCTCGAGCGGCTCGCGCGCCTCGTAGGTCGAGATCGCCTTGTGCTCCGCCCCGTGGTACTGGAAGACGCGCCGGATCTCCGGGATCTGCCGGATCCCGAGGAGGTACCCGATCACGATGAGCAGCTTCGAGCCGCCCGTGATCGCCTGGTACGCGGGCGAGGTGACCTCCAGCCCGAGGTGGAAGAGCTTGTTGATCCCCTCGGCGGCCGCCTGCGGCAGCGCGACGAAGAGCGCGACGGCGAACAGGATCGGGAGCAGGCCCATCATGCCGCCGCCCTTCCTGTCGTCGGACGCGGGCCCGGGCCCGTCGGCTCCTTGCGTCGCGAGGGCGGCCACGCTCAGCGCGAGCGCGGACGCGACGCCTGGGGACCTCGTCCCGGGCCCCCGGGGAGCCTCGTCGTTCGCGTCCTTCTCGTAGAGCTCCGCGGACCAGCGCAGCGCCTGCGATCCGATCCGCAGCGACTCGACGACCGTCGCCACGCCGCGCAGCAGCGGCCAGGTGCGCGGCCCCTTCGGCGTGCCGGGCATGGGCTGCTCGCGCACGACGAGCTCGCCCGAGCGGCGCCGGCACACGATGGCGAGCGAGCTCGGGGACCGCATCATGACCCCTTCGATCACGGCTTGGCCGCCGATGTACGGACGTGCAGGCTGCTCGCTCATGGAGACAATCTAGCGCGGCCACGCGCGGCTCGCACCGGCGCGCCCCAGGCCCCCCTTCGCATCGAGAGACGATGCCCGAGATGCCCGATCAGGCCGGCTTGGGCGTGTTCGCGTACTTCCTGCGGAACCGGTCGACGCGGCCGGCGACGTCCATGATCTTGTGCTTGCCCGTGTAGAACGGGTGGCACTGGGAGCAGACGTCGGTGGTGAAGCTGCCGCGGGTCGAGCGGGTCTGGACCGTGGAGCCGCACGCGCAGGTGATCGTCGCGGACTTGTAGTCGGGGTGGATGCCGGACTTCATGGGGATGCTCCTTCTTCCTCCGCGCGGGTCTGAGGCGCCGCCATCGCGGCCCCCGTGCCGCCGGGGGGAGCGCGCCTATAGCCCGGGCCACCACGAACCGCAAGGCGGCGGCGGCTCCTCCTCCTCCGGCGCGGATGTCTCTGAACGCCCGACACGGAGAACACCGGGCACTGGTGCGCGCACGACAATTGCTAGGGGCGGCGTTGACGTCGGGGCCCACATGATTAGCTTCGGCGTCGCGGGCCGGTAGAGCTCGCGGCACTCGAAAAAGTAGCCGAGTTTCCAGCGGATTCGACTCCTCCGGGGCCTTGCGAACGTGATATCGCCGCGCCCTGGCAGCGAGCTCGTCACAGGAGCCGTCGGTCGATGTCCGCTGGCGGTCGGGGCTCCCGCTCACCGCGGTTCACGTCAGCCGTCGCGCACACATCTCTCGGAGGGTTTCACGTCATGGGCAAGATCATCGGCATCGATCTCGGCACGACCAACAGCGTCGTCGCGGTGATGGAGGGCAAGGAGCCCAAGGTCATCGTCAACGAGGAGGGATCGCGCCTCACGCCGTCCGTCGTCGCGTGGGATGACAAGGGCGAGGTGCTCGTTGGACAGATCGCCAAGCGTCAGGCGGTGACGAACCCGACGAACACCGTCTACTCCGCGAAGCGCTTCATGGGCCGCCGCCTCGAGGAGGTCTCGGACGAGACGCGGCGCGTGCCCTACAAGGTCACGAAGGGCAAGAACAACGACGCGGTCTTCGAGCTCCGCGGCAAGCAGATCACGCCGCCCGAGGTCTCCGCGAAGGTCCTGCAGAAGCTCAAGAAGGCGGCGGAGGACTACCTCGGCGAGAAGGTCACCGAGGCGGTCATCACGGTGCCCGCGTACTTCAATGACGCGCAGCGCCAGGCGACCAAGGACGCCGGCCGCATCGCGGGCCTCGACGTGAAGCGCATCGTCAACGAGCCGACCGCGGCCGCGCTCGCCTACGGCCTCGACAAGAAGAGCGAGGAGGTCATCGCGGTCTACGACTTCGGCGGCGGCACCTTCGACATCTCGATCCTCGAGGTCGGCGACAACGTCGTGCAGGTCATCTCGACCAACGGCGACACGCACCTCGGCGGCGACGACGTCGACCACCTCGTCATGGACTGGCTGATCGCCGAGTTCAAGAAGGACACCGGCATCGACGTCTCGAACGACAAGATGGTCGTGCAGCGCCTCAAGGACGCGGCGGAGCAGGCGAAGATCGAGCTGTCCAACGTGCAGGAGACGACGGTCAACCTGCCGTTCCTCACGGCGGACGCGTCGGGCCCGAAGCACCTCCAGAAGCAGCTCAACCGCGCGCGGCTGGAGCAGATGATCCGCCCGCTCATCGACCGCAGCCTCGAGCCCGTGCGCAAGGCGCTCCAGGACGCGAAGAAGACGCCGCAGCAGATCGACGAGGTGGTGCTCGTCGGCGGCTCGACGCGCATCCCGCTGGTGCAGGAGACGGTGCGGAAGTTCTTCGGCAAGGATCCGCACAAGGGCGTGAACCCGGACGAGGTCGTGGCGGTCGGCGCCGCGGTGCAGGCCGGCGTGCTCGCGGGCGACGTGAAGGACCTCGTGCTGCTCGACGTGACCCCGCTCTCGCTCGGCGTGGAGACGCTCGGCGGCGTGATGACGGTCATGATCCCGCGCAACACGACGATCCCGACGCAGAAGAAGGAGGTCTTCTCGACGGCGACCGACAGCCAGCCCAGCGTCGAGGTGCACGTGCTCCAGGGCGAGCGCACCGAGGCCCGCTACAACCGCACGCTCGGCCGCTTCCACCTCGAGGGCATCATGCCGGCCCCGCGCGGCGTGCCGAAGATCGAGGTGACGTTCGACATCGACGCGAACGGCATCCTCTCGGTGCACGCGAAGGACATGGCGACGGGCAAGGATCAGCGGATCACGATCACCGCCTCCGGCGGCCTCAAGGAGGACGAGATCCAGCGGATGGTCAACGAGGCCGCCTCGCACGAGGCCGAGGACAAGCAGCGCCGCGAGCAGATCGAGCGGCGCAACAAGCTCGACAACCTCTGCTACACGCTGGAGAAGACGCTCGGCGAGAACAAGGACAAGCTGCCCGAGAGCGACGTCTCCGCGCTGACCTCGATCATCGCCGAGGGCCGCTCGGCCATCGAGAAGCAGGACGACGCGGCCGTGTCCGCGGCCCTGGAGAAGCTCGAGAAGGAGGCGCACCGGATCGCGTCGGTGATGTACGAGAAGGCCGGCCCGCAGGGCGCCGCTCCGCCCCCCGACGGCGGCGGCGCGCCCCCGCCCCCGGCCGGCGGCAAGGGCGGCAAGGACTCGGTGATCGACGCGGAGTTCGAGGAGTCCAACTGACGGCGTAGCCCGCGGCACGACGGCGCGAAGAGGCGGGGAGGGTCGAGAGGCCCTCCCCGCTTCGTCTTCTTGTGACCCGTCATTTCGCGCCGGCCGGCCTCGCCTCGATGCGCAGATCGCGCAGGCGCTCGGCCAGGTTCGCGCGCGTGTCGGCGAGGCCGGCGCTCCTCTCCGCGAGCTTCGCGGAGAGCTGCTCCGTCTGCGCCGTGGCCTGGCCGAGCCGGTCGAGCAGGGTCTTCTGGATCGCGGCCGCGCGCGGCGTGCGCTCGACGGCGCGCAGGCTCTCGCGCAGCTCGCCGCTCCGCTGCGCGGCGTCCGCGAGCTGCTCGCGCAGGCCGTCGATCTCCTCCTCGATGCGGCCGAGATCGGCGCGGAGCGAGATGATCTCGCGGATCTGCTTGTCGGCCTCGGGCGGCAGCGCGGTGCCCTGCAGGTAGGCGCCGAGGCGCGCGCCGCCCGCGTCGAGCACCATGATCTCCGCGCGCCGCGCCTGGGTCTCCTCGACGGTGAGCACGCTCGGCTTGCCGCCCTGGATCGGCAGCGGGATGAGCTGCGCGCCCGGGGTGGCCTGGGCGCCGGGCGGGAGGCGGCGGGCCACGTAGCCCGGGCGCTGATCGTGGCGGATGAAGAGCCGCGCGGGGGCCTTGCGGCCGGCCGCGATCTCGTACTTCGTCGTGACGACGCTCGCGTCCTCGACGCTCACGATCCCGCGCGCCAGCGCGAGGATGCGCACGGGCTGGAGCGCCTCCTCCGTCGAGACGCGCACGGTCGTGGCGCTGTCGAGCGCGTACGGGATCAGCGCGGTCTCGCCCGGGTCGAGCTTGCGGAGCAGGCCCTCGCCGGCGAACGTGCCGCCCGCGAAGATCGCGACCGCGCCCGGTTGCAGCGCGAGGTCGCCGCGGTTCTCGAGGCGCGCGGCGCGGAACGGGTACGTCGCGCTCCCCGGGACCGCGGAGTCGGGCCGGAAGAGCAGCACCTCCTCGCCGGGCATGTACTCGTTGATCAGGGTCACCATCGTCGACGATCGCCGTGGGATCGTGACGGGGTGCCTGACGTCGTAGCGGATCGCGCCGGCGATGTCCTGCGGGGCGCCGCCGGAGCTCGGCGCGCGCGCCATGGCCTCGGCCTGCGCCGCGCCGGAGGCCTCGCGGGGCGCCGCGCGCCCGTCCCGCTCCCGCGCGCGCTCGACGCGGAGCTCCACGCGGCGGTTCTTCGCGCGGCCCTCCTCGGTCGCGCCGTCCGCGATCGGCCGCGTGTCGCCGAACGCCTTCACCGTCAGCGCGGCGGTCACGCCCGCCGCGAGGAGCGCCGCCCGCACCGCGCCCGCGCGCCGCGCCGCGACGCCCCACGCGTCGCGCTCCTCGCCGCTCGCGTGGCCCTCGACCGCGATCGCCGCGATCTCCGGGTGGCTCTTCAGCGTGGCCGCGATCGCTTCGATGAGCGGCCTCGAGGCGGGGCGGATCGCGTCCGAGTCGCGCTCGAAGAGCACGCGCTCCATGATCACGATCTCCGACTCGGAGACCACGACGCGCGAGTGCTGCGGGCAGCCGCGCCGCGCGGCCTCGGCGCTCTGCCCGCCGGGCTCGGTGGGGCAGGCGTCGTCCGCGTCGGTGATGCCGTCGCCGTCCCTGTCCTGCGCCGGCGCGCGCTCGGCGAGCACCGGCCCCGTCGCGACCGGCTCGAACGCGCCGCTCGACGCGCCGGGCCGCGGGACGAAGCGCGGCGTCCGCAGGTCCGACGCGAACGAGAGCGGCGCGCCGGTCGCGAGCGTCAGGCGCACGCTGTTCCAGTCCTCGTCCGACACGTTGTCGACGAGCGCCCACGCCTGGAGCAGCGCCCCCTTCGAGGCCTGGTCCCCCGGGCCCGCTGCGTCCGGGAGGAGCACGCGGTACGTCGCCTTCCACGCCGCGGTCGGCACCGCGTACGCGATCGAGACGCTCCGGCGCGTGGGCGGCGAGAGCACGAGGTCGACCCACGTCTCGGCCTCGTCGTCGCGCGCGCCGTCCACGCGCGCCGCCTGCGGCAGGAGCGCGCTGATCGTGGAGGGCTTCTCCTTCGGACCGAGCCCCTCCTCGACGACCACGAGGCTCTTCAGCACGTCGTCGATCTCGCGCTCGCGGAAGCTGAGCCGGAGGCGGTCCTGCCTCAGCACGCCGGTGCGCTCGAAGTAGCCGATTCCATTCTGGTAGAGGACCACGTGGCGGAGCCGGAGGTCCCGCGAGGGGCCGGGGCTCGGCGCCGCGGCGCAGCCGGAGAGGCCGGCGGCGAGCGCCGCGGCGGCCGTGATCGAAGCGACAAAGGATCGGTCAAGCATCCTGCGATGCTATCGACAGCCGCGCGCTGCTCGCCAGCGCGCGGCAAGTTCCGGCGGGGCGCGCCGCCGGAGCCTGATGAGCGCGAGCGTGCCGCCGAGGCCGCTGACTCCGTGCGTCGCGCGGTATATAGCCGTCGCCCACTGGGCGGGGTGAGCACCGGAGATCCATGAGCGACCAATCGGCGGCGGCTGCGCAGGGCGAGGCGCACGGGGGGCACGGGCACGCTGGCGGCAAGGCCGCGCTGGCGCTGGCCGCGCTCGGCGTGGTCTTCGGCGACATCGGCACGAGCCCCCTCTACGCGCTCAAGGAGTGCGTGACGAAGCCCCACGGCGTCGACGCCACCCCCGAGAACGTGCTCGGGATCCTCTCCTTGATCTTCTGGTCCCTGATGATGGTCGTCACGGTCAAGTACCTGACCTTCATCATGCGCGCGGACAACGAGGGCGAGGGCGGGATCCTCGCGCTGCTCGCGCTCGTGCCCGAGGAGCTGCGCCCGCGGCGCTCGCCGCGGCTCGGATGGATCTCGGCGATCGTGATCTTCGGCGCGGCGCTGCTCTACGGCGACGGCGTGATCACGCCGGCGATCTCGGTGCTGAGCGCGATGGAGGGCCTCGAGGTCGCGACGACCTCGCTGAAGCCGGCGGTCCTCCCGCTGACGTGCGTGATCCTGTTCGTGCTGTTCGCGATCCAGAAGCGCGGCACCGAGGGCATCGGCAAGATCTTCGGCCCGGTCATGATCGCCTGGTTCACGGTCCTCGGCGGCCTGGGGATCTACTATCTGGTGCAGAACCCGGCGGTGCTCCACGCCGTGAATCCGGTCCACGGCGTGCGCTTCTTCGCGGAGCACGGCAAGCACGGGTTCGCGATCCTCGGCTCGGTCGTGCTCGCGATCACGGGCGGCGAGGCGCTCTACGCCGACATGGGGCACTTCGGCCGCGGGCCGATCCGGCTCTCGTGGTACGGCCTCGTGCTGCCGGCGCTCGCGCTGAACTACTTCGGCCAGGGGGCGAACCTCCTGTCGCACCCGGAGGCGGCCGGGAGCCCGTTCTTCAGCCTGGTGCCGCGCGGGCTCGCGACGTACGCGCTCGTCGGCCTCGCGGCCTCGGCGACGGTGATCGCGTCGCAGGCGCTGATCTCCGGGGCGTTCTCGCTGACGCGCCAGGCGGTGCAGCTCGGGTATCTGCCGCGGGTTCACGTGAAGCACACGTCGAGCTCGACCGAGGGGCAGATCTACGTGCCCGGGGTCAACTGGGCGCTCGCGCTCGGGTGCGTGGCGCTGGTGCTCTCGTTCAAGGAGTCGAGCCGGCTGGCCGCGGCGTACGGCATCGCGGTGACCGGGACGATGGGGATCACGTCGGTCGTGTTCTACGTGGTCGCGCGGCGGACGTGGGGGTGGCCCGTCGCGAAGGCGCTGCCGCTGCTCCTGCTCTTCCTGGCGTTCGATCTGCCCTTCTTCGGGGCGAACGCGCTGAAGATCCTGGACGGCGGGTACGTGCCTATCCTGATCGCGGCGGCGCTGTTCGCGATGATGGCGACGTGGAAGCGGGGGCGGGCGCTCCTGGCGGACACCTTCGGCAGGTCCGTGACGCCGCTCGCGGAGTTCGTGGCGGGGCTGGCCAGAGCCGGCGGGCCGGCGCGGGTGCCGGGGACGGCGGTGTTCCTGACGTCGAGCTCGACGGAGGCGCCGCCCGTGCTCACGCACCACGTGAAGCACAACCGGGCGTTGCACGAGCACGTGGTGCTCTTGACCGTATTGACGGAGCGGGTGCCCCGGGTGGCGCTCACGCGGCGGGTGGAGGTCACGAAGCTGGAGGGCGGGTTCCTGCGCGTGGTGATCCGCTCGGGCTTCATGCAGGATACGGACGTGCCGATGCTGCTGCGCCACGCGGTGGACTCGCACGGGCTGGCGCTCGACATCGGCGAGGCGACCTATTACCTGGGGCGGGAGACGTTCCTCGCGACCGAGCGGGGGCGGATGGGCAAGGTCGCGGAGACGCTGTTCGGGTTCATGATGAAGAACGCGAGCTCGGTGACGGCTTATTTCAATCTGCCGCCGGAGCAGGTCGTGGAGCTCGGCGTCCAGATCGATCTATGATCAATCGACGCCGAAGAAGGCGAGGATGTCGCCCATGTCGGCGTCGCTGAGCTTCTCGATCGAGAAGGGCGGCATCTCGCCGCCATAACCGACGAAGCCGCCGTGGCGCACCTTCTCGACGAACACGAGGCGGCGCTCCTCGGCGGTGTATTCGCCGTCGGGGTGCTCCTGCAGCGTCTGATCGGGCAGGATCGGCGCGCGGGCGACCAGGCGGCCGGCGCCGGTGCGGGCGGCGCCGTGGCAGCTCGCGCACGCTCGATTGTAAGCGACGGCGCCCCGGGCGGCGTCGCCGGCGGGCGGGGCGGAGACCGCGTACACCGGCGTGAACGGGGCGGGCGCGGTCCCGGCGGCGTCGCGCGGGAGGGACTCCAGGTACGCGTACACGGCGCGGGCCTCGACGTCCTCCGCGGTCCAGGCGTCGTCCTTCAGCATGAAGTAATAGAGGCAAGCATTGACGGCGCGCAGCAGATCGAGCTCCTGGCCGCCCCAGAACGAGGGGCGCAGGGCGGCGCCGGCCAGGGGAGCGCCCGGCAGGATCCGATCGCCGGCGTCGCCGGGCTCGGGCTCGTGGCAGGTCGCGCACGAGTACGAATTGACGGACGTGCGGGCCACGGCAGGGTCCGAGAAGAGGGCGGCGCCGTGCTCGATAGCGGTGCCATGGACGACCCTGGGCTCGGGGTCGCCGCTGCAGGCGGTCGCGGCGAGCGCGACGCAGGCGATCGCGGGGGCGCGGCTCACTGGGCGCCTCCGGGGACGCGGATGAAGGCGTCGGGGTAGAGCCCCGCGCTGGCCTCGGTGACGGTGGCCAGGGTGGCGGGGTCGAGCTTCATCACCTTGCCGGGCGTCGTGGCCTGGTCGCCCTCGCAGACCACCCAGAGCGCCTCCTCACCGTCGAGATCGACGATGTGCGGGCGCTCGCAGGCGCCGGCGAGGTCGCGCTCGAAGTGATTGGCGGGCTGCGCGAGATCATGGAAGGCGACGGCGTCGGGCGCCTGGGTCGGGACGTAGAGGCCGGTGCCGTCGGGGGTCCAGGCGACGAAGAAGGGGGCGCCCTGGGTGGTGATGGTGAGCGAGCCGTCGAACGTCTCGGTGGCGACGTCGAAGAAGCGGACGTCCCTGCTCTCGGTGCTGCTCACTGCAATGGTCTTCTGATCGGGGGACATCGTGAGGGCGTAGGGGCCATACGACGGGTTGCCGATCGTGGCGCCGGGGCCGACCGGGACGCGCCTCACCTCGGCGGACGGGTCGGTGAGGTCGACGATGGCAATGGCGTCCTCGCCGTAACAGGCGACGTAGGCCGTGGCGCCGTCTGGGCGGGAGAGGACCATCCCGTGCGCGGCGATGCAGACGCGGATCAGCGTGGCCGCGGGGGAGCCGGTGAGGGCCATGGTGGAGGGGTCGATGAGGGCGAGCGAGGACCGGGCGGCGTCCAGGTCGCCGGGGTTGTCGAGGGCGCGCTGGAGATCGAAATGGGAGACGACGAGGCGCTTGCCGTCCTCGGAGAGGACGATCTCGCCGGGGTTGGGGTCGACGCGGACCTGGCCGAGGGGGCGGAGGTCGTCGAGCGCGAGCTTCTGCGCGTATCCGGAGACCTTGCTCGATCCGTGGGAGGCGTGCGGGCCGGCGCCCGCGATCGCGGGGTAAGAGAGCGCGATGTAGACGGCGCCGCCGGCGACGTCGACCGCGACGTGGTGCGGGCCGTCGATGGTCACGGGCTCGCGGCCGACGGGGTAGGCGGCGAACCGGTCGCCGGAGCCGAGGTCGAAGAGCGAGATGGTGTCGGAGCGGCTGTCGGTGACGATGCCCATTCCGCCCGGGGGGATGGCGATGCCGGGGCGGCGGTTCGGGTAGGCCTCGCCCTCGTAGGGCGCGTAGCGGTGCTCGATGACGGGATCGGGATCGGTGCACGCGGTGAGCGCGGCCGCGGCGGCGAGCGGCGCGCCCCACGACCGCGCGCGCGTCACGGGGCCACCGTGAAGGTGACCGTGCCGCCGGCGAAGGGGCCGCCGTCGGGCGCGATGCGATCCTGCTCGAAGATCGCGGTGACCAGGGTGAGCGTGATCGGGGCGCCGGCGGCGGTCATCTTGTCCCACGCGGCGGCCGCGGGGGCGTACGTGAGCGCGCTCGTGAGGACCTCGACGAGCCTGGGCTCCGAGGAGGTGGAGAAGCGGAGGTACGTGGCGGTGCCGTTGTACGGATCGCCGTGCGCGTGGGCGCTGCGGATCGGGCCGGCGAGCTCGCGGAGCGGGGCCGTGAGCCACGCGAGCGGCGAGGCGGCCGCGGGCGCGGGGGTGAGGGGGCTGCTCCACGAGGGCGAGGGCGAGGGCGCGAGCGCGGCGCGCCGGAGCGCGGCGGGCGCGCTGCGGGAGGCGGCCCCGCCGATGTGCCAGGTGAAGGTCGGCGCCGGGGTCTCCGGGAGCGCGGCGCCCGCAGCGGGCTGGTCGATCACGGCGGCCTGCGCCGGATCGGCCACGGGCGCGCCCTGATCGAGGGCGCTGTCGAGCGCGAGGAAGGTCTCGTCGGTGACGTCGCCCTCGAGGATGACGCCGCCGATGTCGGCCGGGGGCGGGTGCTCGTGGTCGTCGCAGGCGTAGAGCAGGGCGGCGGCGGCGGGGACGAGGAAGAGGAGCCGGCTGAAGCGCATCGGCGGGACCTCGATTCAATGGCGCGCAGGGCGCGCGGGGGGTCGGCCAGAGTAGCAGACCGGACGCGCCGGGGAGCTGCGGCACGATGTCGCCCCCCGTGCTGTCGCCCCCGTGCTGACGTTCGGGGCCCCCTCCGCCCCGAATCCTGGTCAGGCGATCCCGGTCAGGCGATCGCGCCCGTCAGCCCACGAGATCGGCGATCTCGTCGGGGGCGAAGCCCACGAGGTCCGGCTCGGGCGTGAGGGCGACGCCGAAGCGCTCGAGGACGCCGGCGCGGACGGCGCGCGCGAGCGCGAGCAGGTCGGCGGCCGTGGCGCCGCCGCGATTGACGAGCGCGAGCGTGTGGCGCGTCGAGATGGCCGCGGGGCCGAGGCGGGCGCCGCGGGTGAAGCCGGCGCGCTCGATGAGCCAGGCGGCGGAGAGCTTGGTGCGGCCGGACGCGGCCGGATAGCGGGGGAAATCCTCGCCCGGGGCGAGCACGCCCGCGGCCTCGATGCGCGCGCGCGCGGCCTCGAATGCGGCGGGATCGAGGGTGGGATTGGTGAAGAAGGACCCGGCGCTCCGGCGGTTCTCGTCGGCGGGGTCGATGACCATGGATTTGGCGCGGCGGAGGGCCAGGACGGCGTCGCGGACCTCGCAGAGCGGCGGCGCCTTCGCCGGATCCCCGAGGGCGCGGCGGAGCTCGGGGTAGCGCAGCGCGGCCTCGCCGCCGGGGCGGAGCGCGAACGTGACGGAAATGATCACGTGATCGTCGCGGCGCTCGCGCTTGAACGCGCTGTCGCGATAACCGAAATGGCAGCCGGCGTTATCGAAAACTGTCGTGGCGCCTGTCCTGCGCTCGACGGCGTGGACCTCGGCGATGGTCTCGGCGACCTCCTGGCCATAGGCGCCGACGTTCTGGACCGGGGTCGCGCCGACGCCGCCGGGGATGCCGGAGAGGCACTCGAGGCCGGCCCAGCCCTCGGCGACGGCGCGGGCGACGAGGTCGTCCCAGGGCTCGCCGGCCGCGGCGCGCACGAGCACGCGGTCGCCGCGCCGCGAGGCCTCGAGGCCGCGGAGGCGCACGCGGAGGACCAGGGCGTCGAGGCCGCGATCGGCGACGAGCAGGTTGGAGCCGCCGCCGAGCACGAAGACAGGCGCGCCGCGGCCCCGCGCGAAGGCGAGCGCCTCGAGCACGTCGGCCTCGGCCTCGGCCTCGGCGAGCCAGCGCGCAGGGCCGCCCACGCCCAGGGTCGTGAGCGGCGCGAGCGGGACGTCCTCCCGGATCGCGAGCGTCAGGGCGCGCCCTTTCCCTTCGGCCTGGCGGCGGGCGGCTCCGCGGCGGCGGGGGCGTCGACGCGGATGCCGGCCATGAAGCCGCTGTCGATCGCCTGCACGCGGTCGACGAAGCCGCCGTACTCGCCGGCCGCGACGGTGCCGGTGGGCAGGCTCAGCACGAAGTCCTCCTCGATCACCTGGGCGTAGCTGCCCTTGCGCGAGGCCTGGATGCGCGCGTCCTCGACGCGCACGGCGCCGGGGGCGCGCGCCACCCTGGCGCCGGGCGGGAGCTCGATGCGGCGGCGCACGTGGTACTGGAGCGCGGTCTCGATCGAGAGCGCGCTCTGCCGGGCGCCGCGCGAGGCGTACGTCTCGCCGAGCGTCCCCGCGAACGAGCGCGGGAAGCCGACGTGCACGGGCTCGAGGCCGGGGATCGTCCAGGTGCGGCCGCCCTTGCCCTCGGGGCGGGCGAAGCCGTGGATCGCGATCTGGGCGCGGAGGGCGACCTCCCACGAGCCCTCGGTCGACGAGACGGCCACGTCCTCCACGTCGGCCCAGGGGACCCAGCCCATGACCACGTTGCGGAGCATCTCGCGGCGATCGGTGCCGACCACGGTCTCGAAGGCCTCGGACAGGGCCTGCGCGGGGCGGCCGTGCAGGAGGATCGTGAAGGTGCCCTTCGCGTTGCCCTGCGGATCGACCGCGAGCCGCACGTCGACCTCGTCGCCGGTCTCGCCGCCCGCGGCCTGCACCGTGACGATCTCGCCGCTGGGCAGCATCGCCGCGCGGCCGCGGAGCTCGGGGCTGATGCGGCCGGGCGGCAGCGGCGGGCCCTCCACGTCGGCGTCGATCCACAGGTCGCCGTCGGCCCCGCCGAGGCGGGCGATCACGAGCGGGTGGCGGAAGCGGCCGACGTGCGCGGGGAAATCGGGCGCGGCGCTGAAGGGCTCGGTCTCGGCGATCGCGAGGTCGGCCTTCACGCCGAGCTCGTTGAGCGCCCGGTAAATGATCCACGAGCGGCTGCCCTGGCCGAGCTCGAGGATGGTCCGCGCCGTCGTGCGCTGCGCGCCGCCGCCGAAGATCGCGGCGACGTCCGAGAGCTCCGCCCCGCCGGCGACCTTCACCTTCTTGCCCGCCGCCGCGACGATGCGCTCGACGAGCGCGCGCGGCCCCGACCGCCCCGCCGGATCGAGCGCGCCCTCGGCCGGCGCGCTCGCCGTGGTGGCCCAGAGCGCGACGTACGGGTCGCGGTCCTGGAGCGACCGGATGTTCTCGTCGATCGCGGCCGCCACGTTCGCCCAGGTCTGCGTGCCGAGGCTGATCCGGACGCCCTGCTCCATGCTGGGCACGCCGTCCTCGAGGCGGCGCGGCGGCTGGTCCTTGAGGCGCCAGACCATCACGGAGACCGGCCCCTCGGCGCGCTGCGCGGGCTTGCCGAGCAGCGGGTGCGACCAGAGCGCGAACGGGATGGCCGCGGGGCGGCGGACCTCGATCTCGGCCTCGTGCACGCTGGTGCGCTCGGGCAACAGGTCCGAGGTGTCGATCACGAGCTGCCCCGTGTCGCTGGGCAGCGCGTACCCCTCGGTGATCTGCTCGACGTAATCGCCCTGCTCGAGCTGGGAGAGGTCGTTCGCGGCCTGCGCGGCGAACTGCGCCGCGTCGGGCGAGAGCACGCGGCCGTCGCGCTTGTGGATGCGGCGGCGGAGGAGCCGCGGCGTGCCGCGCCCCTCGATCATCGGCCCGTACGCGATCGCCCCCTGCGCGACGTCGGTGGTGCCGGAGACGCGCCGGAGGTCGTAGGTGACGTACCGGACGAGCCCGTCCGCCGCGATGTCGTAGCGCTCGATGTGGCGGAGCACGGCGGTCGCCGCGCCGGGCAGCACGGGGGTCTTCTGGTCCTCGAGCACGAGCTTGCGCCCCGCGGCCTCGAGCGGCGGCGCGGGATCGGGCAGGAGCCCCAGGGCGCGGACGAGCGGCGCGATCGCATAGGGCGCGTCGCGCGCGAGGATGCGGTCGCGCGCGAGGCGGGTCCGCACGGCGCGCAGGTTGCCGCGGCCCGCGGCGAGGCCGAGGGCCTCGAGCATGCGCCGATCGGCCGGGGGCAAGGCGTCGTAGACCGCGAGCGCGCCCTCGAGGTCGCCGTGCGCGACGCGCTCGCTGAGCTCGACCTCGCGCAGCGCGTCCGGGGCGCGGCGCAGGCGCCGGAGGCGGGCGATCTCCGCGAGCATGGGCTCGAGCCCGCCCCGGTCGTGGAGCGCCTCGAGGCACGCGGTGCTCGACCGGTCGGCGCCGCCCTCGCAGGCCGCCTTGACCGCGTCGGCGCCCACGCGCCCGTGCAGGCGGGCGTCGACGTTCGCGAGCAGCACCGATCCGGCCGCGATCGCGGCGAGCTTCGCGTACGCCGCCTCGGCCACGTCGGGCATGGAGGCGCGGCGCGCGATCGAGGCGATCTGCGAGAGGACGATGCGATCGGCGTCCGGGACCGAGGGCGATCCCGCCCGCCCGCCCTGCGCCGGCGCGTCCACGCCGAGCGCCTTGAGGGCGTCGATGACCCCTTCCCCCGCGCCGCGGCGGCGCTCGGCGAGCTGCGCGGCGAGCAGGCGCGCCTCCCACGACCTCGGCCACGCCGCGCCCAGGCGCTCGCTGACGCGCCGGAGCCGCTCGACGACCTTGGTGTCGGGCAGGTCGTCGGCGAGCGCGACGGCGCGCGCGTACAGGAGGTCCAGGCGGGGCGAGGAAGCGGGCGCAGGCGCGGAAGCGGGCGCGGAAACGGGCGCGGAAACGGGCGCGGAAACGGACGCGGAAACGGACGCGGAAACGGGCGCGGGCGCGGCCCCGGAAGCGGGCGCGGGCGCGGCCCCGGAAGCGGGCGCGGCTCCGGGCGCGCGCGTAGAGGCGGCGAGGGCGGCCTCCTCGGCGCGGCGGTCGTACGCCTCGAGCAGGTGCTCGGCGCGGCGGGCCTCGCCGAGGCCGAGCAGCGCGGCGGCGCCGAGGGCCAGCTCCCCGTGGCTCGCGCCCTTCCGCGGCGAGAGGTCGACCTGCGCCGGCTTCGACGCGCGCGCGGGCGCCACGTCGCCGGGCTTCGGCGCGCGCGCGCGGATCGGCTGCCCGTCCTCGCCCCACGCGTCGAGCTCGAGCGAGCCGCCGTCGCTCTTCTGGGCGACGCGCACGACCACGCGCAGGAGGCCCGGCTCGGCGTCCACCGACGCGAACCGGGTGACCGGCCTGCCGCCCTCCTCGTAGCCGCGCCGCAGCGCCGCGACGCCGCCGATCTCGACCACGGCCGCGGACGACGACGTGAGCGCGAGGCTCACGCGCTGCGCGACGGGGTTCGCGAGGTCGAGCACCACGGCGCGCGTGCCCTGCAGGAACGACGTCGCGTCCACGTTGAGCTCGCACATGTCCGCGCGCACCGCCGCCGGCGCGATCTTCGCCGCGAACGGCGCCACCCCCGGGTACGTCCGCTGCATCGGCTTGCCGACGGTCTCGACCGGGGACGGCCCCTCGAGCCCGCGCAGCGGCGTCCAGTCGATCGGCCCCAGGATCGCGGCCTCCTGCGCGCACCCGCGGCGCGTGCCCCAGAGCCCCGCCGCGCCCTCGTCGCCCACGCGCAGCGCGATCCGGTGGAGCGCCGCGGCGAGCGTCCCGCGCACGAAGGGCAGCGCGGGCGCGTCCAGCCCCGCCGCGTCGGCCGCGGACCAGGCGCGCGTGAGGCGCAGCACCACCTCCGCGAGCATCTCGCTCGATCGGTACGCGATCCCCGAGTCCGGCGCGTCCACCCCGGGCGCGGCCCCGCCCACGAGCGCGTCGCACGACGCGACGATCGTCGCGAGCGCCCCGTCTGCCCGCACATCCGCCGCCGCGCGATCGATCGCGTCGAGGTACGGCCCCGCGAGCACCGAGCTCTGGGCCTCCTCCTCGAGGGCGGCCCCGAAGACGGCCGCGAGCGACGGGACCGGCGCCCTGGGCGCCTCGGCCTGCGGCGCGCACGCCGCGAGCGCCGCCGCCGCGGCGAGCAGCCCTCCCGCGGTGAGCAGCCCCCCCGGGCGGCCTCCGACTTCCCTGCTGCTGCGCTCCGCTCTGCTCACGATCCGCTGCTCCTCCTCGTGCGCCCCGTTCCGGCTGCGGCCGGCTCCGCGGGGCCGCCGCGACGCCGCGAACGCTAGGCGGCCGCCCCGCCGGCTGCCAGCGGATAGTGGCCCCCGCGCCCGCCTCCGCATCTGTGTCCGTGTCCGTGTCCGTGTCCGCGCCTGCACCCGTGTCCGTGTCCGTGTCCGCGCCTGCACCCGCGTCCGTTGCTCCGTGTCCGCGGCCCGAGCCCGAGCCCGCGCCCGCCTCGGGCTTGCAGCAAATTGGGCCATGACGCGCCGCTTCAGGTACCGGGGTGCGCATGATCATCGCGCTCACCGGACAGAAGGGTGGGATTGGAAAGAGCACCACGGCCGTGAGCCTGGCGGTCGCCGCGCAGGCGAAGGGCCGCCGGGTGCTGCTCGTCGACGCCGATCCACAGGGGACGGTCCGCACGTGGGGTGACGTGGCCAGCGAGGCAGGGAACGAGATCCCGACCGTGGTGGCCATGGGCGCCACCATGCACCGGCCGGGACAGCTCCCTGCGGTCACGCCTGCCTACGACCTCACGATCATCGATTGTCCGCCGCGCCACGGCGAGATCTGCCGCTCCGCATTGATGGTCGCCGACCTCGCGATCTTCCCCTGCGGCCCCACGGCCGCGGACGCCTGGGCGCTCGCCGGCGCCGTCGAGCTCTTCAACGAGGCCCGGGCGCTCCGCGATCACCTGCTCGGCGCGGTCCTGATCACCCGGAAGCAGGGCCGCACCGCGCTGGGCCGGAGCGCCCGCGCCGTGCTCGAGACCTCCGGCCTGCCGGTCCTCGCGACCGAGCTCGGCTATCGAGTCGCCTACCAGGAGGCGCTGGCCACGGGCCAGGGCGTGACGACCTACGCCCCCCGCGACACCGCCTCCCGGGAAATGTTCAACCTCCTCGCCGAACTGGAGACGTTCCATCATGGCCAAGAAGCACGTGGCGGTTTCATTGCGGAAGCCGCCGTCGCCTGAGAAGCTCGACGCATTCGTCGCCGCCGGCGCCGACAGGCCCGCGCCGTCTCCGAGCGCCCCGCCGGAGAGCGGCGTGCAGATCGCTGCGCCGGCGACGAATACGGCGGTGAGTGCGCCCGCGCCCGCGGCCGTTCCCGCGCCCGTGGCCGTGGCCGCGCCCGCGCCCGTGGCTGCGCCCGCGCCCGTGGCCGCGGCTCCGCCGGACACCGAGCCTGCGCCCGCCACCGAGCCGGAGTCAGCCGTCGAGCCGCCGCCGCAGGTGGCCGACGCGACGCCGATGAGCCCCGGCGTCGAGGTGGGCGGCCGCGCGATGCGCGCGGTCACCGTCTACCTGCCCTGCGCCCTCGCGGATCGCCTCGCGGTGCATTGCATCGAGCTCGACCGCGACATGAGCAACGTCGTCGGCGAGGCGCTCGAGCAGCACCTCCAGCCCCGCCTCGGCCCGGGCACGTGGTCCCCCGAAGCCCGCCCGACCTCTGAAGAGGCCGAGCCTGCCCCGCCTCGCTCCGGCCCGTACCGCGCGCAGGACCCGTTCCGCTGGGCGGATCCATTCCGCGCGAACCCCAGGGTCGATCGCGTCATCCAGCTCGGCCGCGTGCTCGTGACGCTCTGGCGCCAGCGCCCCTGGGCCGCCTGATCGCGCTGCGCGCCGCGACCGGGTCTCGGGCTCTTCAGGTGCTGAGCACGCGCACGGACGGGAAGAACGCCTGAAGCCTCGACAGGTCTGCCATGTCCGTCGTGTAGACGATGTCCCCCCGGCGCGCTGCGGAGGCCATCACGATCGCATCGATCGTCGTGGCGTTTGCGACCGCAGCGAGCGCATCGCCGGCCAGCTTTGCGAGCTCGTCGTCGAGCGGCTCGATGCGCACCCCGCGAAGGATCGTCTCGCGCGCGTCCGTTCGCCCGCGCCACCACTCGGCGATGACGGGCGCCGGCACCGTCACGATGAGACCGTCCTCCACAGCGGTCCGGTAGATCTGCGCCATCCGCTGGCGGCGACGCTCCAGCGCGATCAAGGCGCCGGTATCGAAAGTGAGCCCGTTCACGCCGCCCGAGGACGTCGCCGCTTCGTCGGCTTTCCGCCCCATTCAGCGCGGATGGCTTCGCGCTCGTCGGGGGTGGTATCGGCCGCCTGGCCGAGCCAGGCGACCAGGGCTTCACGACCTTCCTCCTCGCGAATGCGTCTCGCGCCCTCGGCGACGGCCGCGGAGAGGTTGCCGCCGTACAGCTTCTTGGCGCGCTTGCGCAGGGAATCGACATCCGCGCGGTCGAGGGACACGCTGATCTTTTCCGTGCGGCCGGGGCGCGACCGGGGTGCGCTCGGCTTCGAGGCAGGGCTGACCTTCGACATTGTACTACCAGGGTAGCACATCCGGGTCTCGACCCCAACCCGGGTCGGGTTGCCCCATTTCACCTCGGCGAGCGCGCCCCGGGCTTCGATCTGGAAGAGCGCCCCGCCGCTATCCGGCACGCGCGATGCATCGCTCCCTGGATCACCGCCTGATCGCACGCGCATTCCACCCCCCGGCGCCCCCGTCGCGAGGCGCAGATCGTGCGCTCCGGCGAAGAAGCTGCGCGGAAGGAGAAGGGTCATGCACGTGCTGCTCGTCGGCGCCGAGCTCGAGGAGAACCTGGCGCTTCGATACCTCGCGGCGTCGCTCGAGGCCTCGGGCCACACCGTCGATTTCGCCACGTTCGACAGGGCGGCCGACGCCCCCGGGGTCCTCGCGGCCCTCGCGCGCCGGCCCCCGGAGCTCGTGGGCATGTCGATGACCTTCCAGTTCCGCGCCCGCGAGTTCGGCGCCCTCGCCGCCGCCATGCGCGACGCCGGCTATACCGGCCACATCACCTGCGGCGGCCATTTCCCGACCTTCGCCCACGCCGAGGTCCTCGACGCATTCCCGGCGATCGATACCGTCGTCCGGCACGAGGGCGAGATCACCCTCCCCGAGCTCTGCGCCGCGGTCGCCGCGGGCGCCTCGCCCGAGGCGCTCGCGCGCGTCACGGGCGTCGCCTTCCGCGGCGCGGACGGCGCCGTGATCACCAATCCCGCGCGCCCCCTCGTCGAGGACCTCGACGCATTGCCCTTCCCGAAGCGCACCGGCGAGCCGCAGCTCCACCTCGGCATCCCGGCCGCCTTCCTCGTGGGCAGCCGCGGCTGCTACGGGCATTGCACCTTCTGCTGCATCCACGCCTACCTCAAGGAGGCGGGCGGGCCCGCGTACCGCATGCGGAGCGCCGAGAGCGTCGCCGAGGAGATGGCCGTGCTCCGCAGGAGCCGCGGCGCCCGCATGTTCGTCTTCCACGACGACGACTTCTTCACGCGCGACCCCGCCCGCGACCTCGCGCGCGTCACCGCCCTCCGCGACGGGCTCCGGCGCCGCGGCGTCGACGATATCGCCGTGGTGGTCAAGGCCCGGCCGGACGACGTCGACGAGCGCGTCTTCGCCGCGCTGCAGGACATCGGCCTGCTCCGCGTCTACCTCGGCATCGAGGCGGGCTCGACCGAGGGGCTCCGGGTGCTCGGCCGGGGGGTGGACCTCGCGCAGAACCGGCGCGCGCTCGATTTCCTCCGGAGCCGCGACGTGTACACCTGCTTCAACATGCTCGCGTTCGACCCGGAGTCGACCGTCCGCTCCCTCCGGTCGAGCTTCGAATTCATCCGCGAGTATGCCGAGGTGCCGATGAACTTCTGCCGCACCGAGATCTACGTGGGCACGCCGCTCATGCACAAGCTCGCGCGCGAGGGGCGGCTCGTCGGGGACGTCTTCGGGTGGGATTACGAGATCCGCGACCCGGCCGCGGAGCGCGCGTTCCGCGTGTTCGCGAGGGCGTTCCTCGACCGGAACTTCCGGTGCGACGGGCTGATGAACTCCACGCTCGGGCTCGGCTATCACCTGCACCTCCTCAGGACGTTCTATCCGCACGCGATGACCGGCGCGCTGCGGCGGCTGGTCGACGAGGCCACGCGGCGGGTGAACCTCGATTGCGTCGAGCGCATGCTCGCCATCCTCGATTTCGCGGCCTCGGACGCCTCGAAGGAGCCGGCGCGCCTCGAGGACTTCACCGCGCGCGCCGCGGAGGAGATCTCGCTCGCGGACCGCAGGCTGGAGGAGCAGGTCGCCTCCGCGACGAACGAGATCTACCGGGCCGCGTTCGCGCCGCGCGCCGCGCGGGCGGCGCGCGTCCCGCAGTGGCAGGCGATCTCCGCGGCCACGCTGGCGCTCACGCCGCTCGCCTGCGATCCGCTGCCGCCGCCGCCGGATCCGCTGCCGCCGCCGGTCATCGAGACCGCGCCCGACGCGGGCCGGCCGCTGCCGCCGCCGCCGGATCCGCTGCCGCCGCCGGTCGTCACGCCCGACGGCACGGGGACGTCGACCGGGGGCTTCGCGACGCCGCCGCCCTCGACCGGACCGGACCGGCCACCGCCGCCGCCGGATCCGCTGCCGCCGCCGACCCGGCGCCGGCCGCCGCCGCCGCCGGATCCGCTGCCGCCGCCGAAGACCCATTGATCCCGCGCGGGGGCGCCGCCCTCGGATCAGGGGCAGACGCCGTTGTTGCCCGCGCCGAGGAAGAACCGAAAGGACACCTCGCCGCAGGGGCAGCGCTCGGCGCCGAACGTGGCGAGCAGGCAGGCGACCATCTCGTCGTTCGGCTGATCCATTCCGATCTCGGTCACGCAGCCGTCCGCGCCCATGCTCACCTCGAGCCAGCCGTTGGTCTTGCACCCCGTCGCCAGCTGGCAGCTCTCCGCGGTGCTCTGCACCCAGCTCTCCATCTGGCAGGGGAAATCGATCGGGCCAGCGCAGTCGCCGACGGGCCGATCGGCGCAGAGCGGGAATGCGTCGCCGCCGAGGCCGCTGTCGAGCTCGGGGATGTCCCCGGCGTCGAGGGCGGGGCCGGGCTCGATGACGCTGCTGTCGGGCTCGTCGCGGATGTCCGCGGTGCGCTCGCACGCAGGGGCCAGCGCCGCGGCGGCGAGCGCGGCCGACACGCGGGCGAGCGTGAGCCGCGCCGAGGCGCCCCGGAGCCCGGCGCTGCTAGTGGACAAGCGCCTCCTCCTCCTCGCTCAGCGAGCGGTACCACACCACCTGGAAGGGCCCGCTCGGGAACAGGCGGCGGGACGCGTTGGTGACCTCCAGGAAGATGGGCAGATCGGGCCGCTTCGACAGCTCGCGGGCCGCTTCCCACGTCTCCGGGTGCACGTCGTAATGGGTCAGGTAGATCAGCACGTCTCCCTGGACGCGCAGGGTGTCCAGCGTGCGATAGAGCGAGAGGTGGCCCGCGCCCTCGTCCACCGCCGTGAACGCGCCCGGGGTCTCCAGGGTGGGCTCCGGCTCCGGTCCAGCGTCGGAGGCGCACGCGGGGAGCAGGGCGCACGCGAGGGAGATCGCGGCGAGCGGGCGCAGCCAGGGTCGCATGGTTCGGCCTCCCTCAGAACCCTACCATGAGACCCGCGCTCGGCGCGATGACCAGGGCGCTGAACGGGAACGCCTGGAGCAATGCCACCTCCCCGGCCAGGGCGACGCGCGCGCCGAGCGGGATCGAGGCGCCCGCGCCCACCCCGACGAAGCCGTCGCCGGCGCGCTTCCGGAGCCCCACCGTCTGCTCCAGGTCATTGCCTCCCTGGAACGAGGCCACGGTCGGGTCCTCGCGGACGTGGGTCTCGGCCTCGATGTCGACCATGGCATAACCGGCCGTGAGGAGGGCGAACGGGCGCAGCCCCGGCCGGCCGAATGGATCCTCCCCGAACCAGTGGGTCGCCCGGACCGCGATCGAGAACGGCACGAACGCGGTCCCGGCGCGCGGGGTGGGCCCCTCGCCGAGGAAGGCCAGGCCGGCGCGCAGGCCGAGGCTCGTGTTGTAATGGATGACGTGATCCACGCCGATCACCACCCTGGTCGGGCCCCGGCCCGCCGCGACGGGCTCGTTGGTGAGCGCGGGCGTCCCGATGTACTGGTCGCCGTCGGCCTGATAACAGGCGTAGCCCTCGCTCTCCTGCGAGGCCACGCTGCACGCGCCGGTCGCGGCGATGACGCCGACGTCCTGCTGCACCGAGAGCGAGACCCAGGTGTACCGCCGGGTCACCCGCTCGCAGAAGCCGCGGAAGCTGCAGGTCGTGCCGCCCTCGCAATCGTCGTCGGATCGGCACGCGATCTGGATGACCCGCTCGCTCGGGCAGCCGGGGAGGCCGCGCGGGCAATCGGCCGGGTCGGGGCATTTCGCCGCGCGCCGGCCGCCGCCCTCGAGGGCGTCGTCGTGCTTGATGGCCACGCGATAGGGCGCCGCGCGGGAGGCGCCGGTCGCGATCACGCGCCCCTCCGCGTCGTGCACGCGGATGTAGTACTTGAGGTCGCCGGTGACCGTGCTGATCTCCAGGCACGGGATCGCGCCCTCGGCGTGCCCGCCCTTGCGCCGCAGCTCGATCGTGGTCCAGTCGGGGTCGCCCCATAGCCGGTAATGCACGAGCACGCGCTTGGCGCGGAGCGCGACCTCGCGCGGCAGGTCCAGCTCGATCGGCACCGCGCGCAGGATGCCCTGCTCGGCCTGGCGCTCCAGGAGCGGCATGTGCAGGACCTCGGGGCCGCCGGTGTCCTCGGATCCCGCCGCGGCCTCCTCCTCGTCCCCATCGTCGGCGGCGCTCTCCCGCAGCGCGCCGGAGAGCGCAAGGGCCGCCCCGAGGGCGAGCGCCGGGAGCCGTCGCGCGCTCACCTCGGACCTCCCTGCGGCGCGCCGGCCGCGGGCTTCGTGCGGAGCACGCGGAACTCGACGCGCCGGTTCTTCGTCCGCCCCTCCTCCGTGGTGTTGTCCGCGATGGGCCTGTCGGCGCCATAACCCTTCGCCGTCAGGCGCTGGCGCGCGACGCCGCGCGCCGAGAGCCAGTCCATGACGCTCTCGGCGCGCCGCCGGCCGAGATCCCTGTTGAGCTCCGGCGTGCCCGTCTCGTCCGTGTGACCCTGGATCTCGATCAGCTCGATCTCGGGGTGCTCGGCGAGCACGCGCGCCACCTCCCCGAGGAGGACGTCGCTCTCCGCTCGCAGGACCGCGGTGCCGGTCTCGAACTGGACCTGCTGGCTCAGCTCGATCTGCTGCTCGACGAGCCTGGTGGTCGGGGGCGCGGGCGGCGGGGCCGGCGGCTCCGGGCAGCCGTCGCCGGGCGGCGGCGCGCCGGCCTCGTCGGGGCACGCGTCGTCGGGATCGGGGACGCCGTCGCGATCGGCGTCCTCCGGCCTGGGGCAGCCGTGCGTCCGGCGCGCGCCGGGCGTCGGGATGCCCGGGACCTTCGGGCAAGCGTCGTTGTCGTCGGGAATGGCGTCCCCGTCGGTGTCGCGGGGGGCCTCGGGGCAGCCGTGGAGCAGCGGATCCGGCGAGGGCTCGCCGTCGAGGTCCACGCAGGCGTCGACCTTGTCCGGGATGCCGTCCTCGTCCTCGTCGGGCGGCGGCGGCGGCTCCTCCGGCGCGTACCCGATCAGCGTGAGCACCCGGTAATCGGCGCTCCCCGCGCCGCGCGCGAGCCCGGGCCCGATCGCGGCGCCGATCTCGAGCGGGCCGCCGAGCAGGCGATAGTGGCCCGTGAGCAGGGCGTGCGCGACCGTGGCCCGCGGATCGAAGAGGCGCGCGCCCCCCGCGACGGTGAGATCGGCGCGGAGCTCGGCGCCGAGCGTGATGAGCCGCTGCTCGTCGGCGAAGAAGCCCGCCGCGAGGCCCAGATCCAGCGCGGTCCCGAGGCGGCTCGGCACGAGCCCCGGCAGGGCCTCGGTGGGCCGGGTGCGCACGCCGGCGTTCACGGCCCACGTGTACCGCGAGCTCTCGCCGTCCAGGATCAGCGCCCCGCGGACGCGGGCCGCGCCGTCGCCCGCGTACCCCTCCGCCGCGGTCGGCAGCCAGAGGGACATGGCGATCGCGAGCCGCTGCTTGACGGCCTCCTCCTCCGCGGATCCCCAGAGCACCGCCCGCGCGCCGAGCCGGAGATCCCCGAGCTCCGCGGCGTCGCCCGGGCGGGGCGCGGTGGGGCCGGAGATCGGCGCGGCCCCGCTGGCCTGGTCCGCGACGAGGGGCAGGTCGAGCTGGACGACGAAGCGGTGGGCGATCGCGAACGATCCGAGCGCGTGCAGCCAGATCTGGCGCGTGACGACGCGATCGATCTCCTGGGCGGCGCTCTCGAGCACCAGCGGCTCGCTCGCGTAATCGGTCTCGAGGCGCGCCGAGGCCAGGAGGTGCCCCCGCACCGCGGCCCGCTCGACCGCGAAGCCGCGATCCCCGGCCGGCGCGGGCTCCAGGGCGAGCGAGGGCGTCGGGTCCGCGGCGCTCTGCCGGACCGCGCCGGAGAGCGCGAGCGCGGCGGCCGCGAGCGCGAGGCTCCTCCGGGCGCGCGCCGTCACCCCTGGCTCCCCGCGCGCCCGCTCCGAGATCCCGGGCGGGGCGGCCGCAAAATCAATGAATCGCTCATCATCGAAGGCGGAGAGACCCGGACGCGGGACAGGCGATGGCGATGGCCGCTGATCCAGCCACGCGCCCGGCAGCCTATCCGAACCTCACCTGAAAGGACAGGGACCCCTCGGCGCGCTCCCGGCCGTTGCCTCCGGCGCCGCGCCGCTCTAGCAACCGCGCGTGCCCGAGCCCCGCGAAGCCGCCGCAGGAGAGATCGCCGCGGCGCCGCGCCGCTCCAGCGACCGCGCGCCCCTCAGGCCGGGCAGCGCCGTGCTCTTCGTCGCCGTGGCGGGCGCGGCGTTCTCGACGGCCTCTCCGCTCGCGCGGCTCGCCAGGCCGCTTCATCCGCTCACGGTCGCGCTCGGCCGCGTCGCGATCGCGGCGCTCCTGCTCTGCGCGCTCGACCTCCGCGGCGTGGGGCGCGCGCTCGCGGGCCTCTCGGGGCGGCAGCGCGCGGGCGTGCTGGGCGCGGGCGTGCTGCTCGCGGTCCACTTCGCGCTCTTCCTCTGGGGGCTCGATCGCACCTCGCTGCCGGCCGCGGTCTCGCTCGTCTCGCTCGAGCCGCTGAGCGTCGTGCTCTGCTCCTGGCTGATCTTCGGCATCCGGCCCACGCGCGGCGAGCAGATCGGCGTGCTGCTCGCGACGGGCGGCGCCGTGCTCATCGCGCAGGGCGCCGGGGCCGGCGAGCACCGGCTGCTCGGGGATCTGCTCGTCGTCGGCGCGGTGGCCCTGTACGGCTTCTACGTGGCCGCCGCGCGCGGGCTCCGCGACGCGCTGCCGGCGCGATCGTACGCGGCGCTCGTGTACACCGGCGCGGCGATCGCGCTCGCCGTGGCCATTCCATTCACCCCGGGCGCCCTCGACGGCGCCTCGGCGCTGCCGCACCGCTCCGCGCTCGCCGTCCTGGGGCTCGCGCTGATCCCGACCGTCGTCGGGCACACGGCGGTCCAGGCCGCCGCCCGGTGGATGTCGCCGTCCACGGTCGCGCTGGTCTCGCCCGGCGAGACGCTGGGCGGGATCGCCATCGGCGCGGCCGCCCTCGGCGCGGTGCCGACCTCGACGGAGCTCGCCGGCGCCGCGATCATCCTCGGCGGAACCACCATTGCCATCCTCGGCGCGCGCCGCCCGTCGCGGGCGCCCGCCGCCGCGCGTCCCGATTGAATATGATCGATCGCGGATCGAATCGTCGCCCTCGAGGTTGACGGGCGCCGGATCGGCGGGAACCTGAGCCCCATGTACGGGGTGCTATTTCGCAATTATTTGTATCCATTCTACGAGACCCGATTGCGAGGCAGGGAGACCCTGACGCGCCTCGGGGAGCTCCGGCGATCGCAATGGTGGGCGGAGGAGGACCTGCGCGAGCAGGGCTTCCGGAGGATGCTCGACGCGCTTCAGTTCGCGGAGCAGCGCGTCCCGTATTACCGGCGCGTGTTCGCGGAGCACGGCGTCCGCGCGCGGGACGTGAAGGCGCCGGAGGACCTCCTGCGGTTCCCCGTGCTCACCAAGGCCGACATCCGGGCCGCGGGGGCCGAGCTCGTCGCGGAGGGGTACCGCGGCGAGCTGATCGCGAGCGGGACGGGCGGATCCACCGGGCAGCCGGTGCGGTTCTCCTTCGATCACCGCACGTACGAGATCCGGATCGCGGGGGCCATGCGGGCCGACGGGTGGGCGGGCGCGCAGCTCGGCGAGCGGGAGCTCCACGTCTGGGGGACCGCGATCACGCAGGAGCCGCGGTGGAAGCGCGTGAAGCGGGCCGTGCACGAGGCCGCGCTCCGCAAGAAGGTCATGTCCTGCTTCGAGCTCTCCGAGGCGCGGCTCGCCGAGGTGGCCCGCGAGATCGCGCGGTATCGGCCGCGGCTCATCGTCGGCTACGTGACGCCGCTCTATCACGTGGCCCGCTACGTCCTCCAGACGGCCCACCGGCTGCCCGCGCCGGCGGGGGTCGTGGCCACGGCGGAGCGGCTCTTCCAGCACCAGCGCGAGGTCATCGAGCGCGCCTTCGAGGCGCCGGTGTTCGATCGCTACGGGTGCCGGGAGGTGATGCTCATCGGGGCGGAGTGCGAGCGGCACGAGGGGAAGCACATCAACGCGGAGGGGGTCTTCGTCGAGCTCGTGCGCGGCGGGCGGCTCGCGGAGCCCGGGGAGCCGGGCGAGGTGATCGTGACCGACCTGGCCTGCAGGTCGATGCCGCTCGTCCGGTACAGGAACGAGGACATCGCGATCGCGGCGAAATCGGCCTGCTCGTGCGGGCGGGGGCTGCCGATGCTCGCCTCGGTGGAGGGGCGGACCCTCGACATGATCGTGGGGCCGGACGGGCAGCTCGTCGCGGGAGAGCTCTTCCCGCACATGCTCAAGGACTATCCGACCGTCCTCCGCTTCCAGGTCCACCAGGACCGGCAGCGGGCCATCACGGTCAAGCTGGTGCCGGGCGACGGGTTCCTGCCGGAGACGCCGCGCCTCATCGAGCACGAGCTCCGCCGGTTCTTCGGCGCGCGGGCCGAGATCTGCGTGAAGGTCGTGGACGACATCCCGCTCACGGCGGGGGGCAAGCACCGCGTCACGGTCTCCGAGGTGCCGGTCGAGCTGGGGCGCGGGGCGCCGACGTGAGCAGGCAATCGCGGCTCCGGCCGGCCCGGATCGCGCACGTCGTGCTGGGGCTGAACGTCGGCGGGCTGGAGCGCATGGTCCTCCGGCTGCTCGAGCGCACGCCGCGGGACCGCTTCTCGCCGCTGGTCTGCGTGCTCGAGGGGCCGGGCGCGCTCGCGCGCGAGCTCGAGCGCCTCGACGTGCCGCTCGCGGAGGTGCCCCGGCGGCGCGGGCTCGATCCGCGGCTCGCGATCCGGCTCGCGGCGTGGCTCCGGCGCGAGGGCGTCGCGCTGGTGCACACGCACAACCCCGCGCCGCACCTCTACGGCGCGCTCGCGGCGGCGCTCGCCCGCGGCGCGGCCGGGGAGCCGCCGCGCGTGGTGCACACCAAGCACGGGCGCAACTACCCGACCGTGCGGCGCAAGGTGATCGCGAACCGGGTCGCGTCGGCGCTCACCGACCGCGTGGTCGCCGTGAGCGACGACGCGCGCGCGGTCGCGATCGAGGTCGAGGGCGTCGATCCGTCGCGCGTCGTGACCATCCTGAACGGCGTCGACACCGACGAGATCCGGCCCGGCGGCGACGCGCGCGCGGCGCGGGCGCGGCTCGGGGCGCCGGAGGAGGGCTTCCACGTGGGGTGCGTCGCGCGGCTCTCGCCGGAGAAGGACCACGCGACGCTGCTCGAGGCGTTCGCGCGCCTGCGCGCGCGCAGGGCGAGCGCGCACCTCACGCTCGTCGGCGACGGGCCGCTCCGCGGGGCGCTGGAGCGCGACGCGGCGCGGCTCGGGATCGCGGGCGCGGTGACCTTCGCCGGCATGCGGTCCGACGTGCCCGCGCTGCTGCCGGCGTTCGACGTCTTCGCGCTCGCGTCGCGGACCGAGGGGATCTCGCTGACGCTGCTCGAGGCGGCGGCCGCGGGCGTGCCGCTCGTCGCCACGCGCGTCGGCGGGAACGCCGAGGTGCTCGGCGGCGGCGAGGCGGGGCTGCTCGTGCCGGCGGGCGCGCCGGACGCGCTCGCGGCCGCGCTCGAGGCCGTCGCCGCGCGGCCGGACCGGGCCGAGCTCGGCCGTCGCGGCAGGGCGCGCGTGGTCGCCCGCTTCGGCGCGGACCGCATGGCGCGCGCGTACGGCGAGCTCTACGACGAGCTGCTGGAGCTGTGACCCGATCCGCAGCGCGCGCCGCGCGGAGCCGCGTGTCCGAGCGGGCCCGTTCCGCTGGCGACCCCGCGCCGTCCGGGGTATGGGCAAGGTCCGATGCCCGACGCGCCGCGCCCGCTGCCGCCGAAGAAGGACGTCGCGCTGGCCCTCCTCGAGCGAGAGCCCAGCGTGTTCATCCACCTCGACCCGCGCCGTCCCGGAGTCTCCGTGCCCAGGTGGTTCACGGGGCAGCCGCAGCTCGTGCTCCAGGTCGGCATGAACATGCCGATCCCGATCCCCGATCTGAAGGTCGACGACGAGGGCATCAGCTGCACGCTCTCCTTCAGCCGCACGCCGTTCTGGTGCCGCATCCCGTGGCACGCGATCTGGGCGCTGGTCGGCGAGGATCAGCGCGGGCTCGTGTGGCCGGAGGACGTACCGCCGGAGCTCGCGGCGCAGCGGCAGCAGCAGAAGGGCCCCGGGCTCGCGGTCGCGCCGTCGCCGCAGAAGGTGCCAGACAAGGGGGCGAAGCGTCCTCGCCCTCGCCTGGCCGCCGTCGAAGCCCCGAGCGCGGACTCGAAGTCCGGGGCGGAGGGCGAGGCCCCGAGCGTCGGTTCGAAGGACGCCGGCGACGAGGACGCGCGCGAGAGGCCGCGGACCCGGCCGGTGCCCGTGCCGGACGAGCCCGCCGTCGAGCCCGCGACGCCTGCCCCGCCCGCACGCCCGCGCGCTGTCCCGCAGCCTGCCCCGGCCGTCGCGCGCGCCCCGGCCTCCGCGTCCGAGGACGAGGGCGGCGAGGGTGAGGGCGCGCCCCGCCCGGCCGGAGGCAAGCCGAAGCGCGAGCTGCCGCCTTATCTTCGGGTGATCAAGTAGCAACCGCTTGACGGTGCGGGTCCCCCCACGAGACTGTCTCGCCCGTCATGGATCGACTCGTGCCGCGCGTCTTGACGGGGCTCGCCCTCGCGGTGGCCGTGGTCGCGCTCGAGTTCGGCTTCGAGATGATCGTGCCCGACGCTGCCTTCAGGCAGCTCGCGCTCTTCGCGATGGTGAACGTCATCGCGGCGCTCTCGCTCAACGTGATCAACGGCATGGCCGGCCAGTTCTCCATCGGCCACGCCGGCTTCGTGGGGATCGGCGCGTACACCGGCGCGGTCATCGCGGGCACGATCCACCAGCGCCTCGGCGGGGGCGACGCGCTCTTCCAGAATTCATTCCTGGTGATGCCCGCGGTGCTCGTGGCCTCGGGCCTCACCGCCGCCCTCTTCGGCCTGATCGTCGGCCTCCCCAGCCTCCGCCTCCGCGGCGATTACCTCGCGATCGTCACGCTCGGCTTCGCCGAGATCTTCCGCCTGGTCATCGCGACCGCGCAGACGGGCGACGACGCGCAGGGGACGCTCTCCAGCCTGCTCGCGTCGCTCGGCGGCCAGAACGGCTACGCCGGCCCCGACGACGCGGGCGTCCCGCAGTACGCCGGCCCCTTCTGGATCTTCGGCGCCGTCGCGGTCGCGACGATCATCGCCTGGCGGCTCAAGTTCTCCGGCTGGGGCCGCGCGCTCCGCGCCCTGCGCGAGGACGAGATCGCCGCGGCCGCCGTCGGCGTGGATCCGACCCGCTACAAGGTCACCTCGTTCGTGATCTCCGCGGCCGGCGCCGGCATCGCCGGCGGCCTGCTCTCGTCGATGCGCGACGGCAACCCCACCGTCCAGCCCGATCAGTTCACGTTCGCCTACTCCTTCGACGCGATCACGATGGTGATCCTCGGCGGCTCGGGCAGCGTCACGGGCGCGATCGTCGGCGGCGTGTTCGTGACCTTCACCGTGAAGATGATCGAGCAGCTCCAGGGCCTCGACAGCATCCAGGCGCTCCGGATCGCGTACCCCTGGCTGGACCTCAACGCGCTCCGGATGGTCATCTACGCGGCCGTGCTGATCGGCCTCATGATCCTGCGCCCCGAGGGCCTCTTCGGCGAGCGCGAGCTCGTCCACCGGAGGCGCAAGGAGCGGGGCCCCGCGGGCCCGCCCGAGCCGCTGCCCGCCACGACCGAGCCCGAGGCGGTCGACGAGGACCCGCGCAAGGAGCCGCCCGGCCCCGCGATCGAGCACGAGGAGAAGAAGGTCGGGAGGGAGTTCGAGTGAGCCTCGACCTCGAGGGCGTGACCAAGCGCTTCGGCGGCCTCCGCGCCGTCGGCGACGTGTCGTTCTCCGTGCGCGATCGCTCGATCTTCGGGCTGATCGGCCCGAACGGCGCGGGGAAGACCACCGTCTTCAACCTGATCACCGGCGTGTACAAGCACGACGCGGGCTCGATCCATTTCAACGGGATCGACCTCGCGCCGCTCCGGCCGAGCGAGATCGCCCGCCGCGGCGTCGCGCGGACGTTCCAGAACATCCGCCTCTTCGGCCAGCTCACCGTGCTCGAGAACGTGCTCGTCGCCTGCGAGAACCGGCGCCGCTCGACGCTCGGCTCGGCGCTCCTCCGCTCGCCGCTCTTCTTCGCGGACGAGCGCGAGATGACCGCGCGCGCGCTCGACCTGCTCGCCATCTTCGACCTCGACAAGATGGCCGACGAGGTCTCGACGTCGCTCTCGTACGGCAACCAGCGCCGCCTCGAGATCGCCCGCGCGATGATGCTGGAGCCGAAGCTGCTCCTGCTCGACGAGCCCGCCGCGGGCATGAACTACGGCGAGGCCGAGGGCCTGAAGAAGCAGATCCGCTGGCTGCGCGACCAGTTCAAGCTCACGGTGGTGCTCGTCGAGCACAACATGCAGGTGGTCATGGGCGTCTGCGAGGACATCCACGTGCTCGATCACGGCGAGACGATCGCGCACGGCGCGCCCGACGTGGTCCGCAAGGACCCCAAGGTGCTCGCGGCCTACCTCGGCGAGGAGGTCCCCGAGGACGCGGGCGGCGAGGCCGCGAGGGGGGCGCCCGCGCCATGAAGACGACCCACCCCACGCGGCAGCCGCCTGCCGCCGCGCACGGCGCGCCGCTGCTCACGGTCGAGGGCCTCGCGGTCTCCTACGGCGGCATCAAGGCCCTGAAGGGCGTCAGCCTGGAGGTCCGGCGCGGCGAGATCGTCGCGATGATCGGCGCGAACGGCGCCGGCAAGACCACCACGCTGAAGACCGTCGTGCGCCTCTTGCCGATCGCGTCCGGCAAGGTCACCTACGACGGCCGGGACCTCGCGGCGGTGCCCACGGAGGACGTGATCGCCGGCGGGATCTCGCTCGTGCCCGAGGGCCGGGCGATCTTCCCGAACCTCACCGTGCGCGAGAACCTCGAGCTCGGCGCCTGGACCCACCGGGACCCGGGCGCGATGGCCGAGACCATCGAGGACGTGATCCGCCTCTTCCCGCGCCTCGGCGAGCGCATGCGCCAGGAGGGCGGGACCCTCTCCGGCGGCGAGCAGCAGATGCTCGCGATCGGCCGCGCGATGATGGCGCGCCCCGCGATGCTCCTGCTCGACGAGCCCTCGCTCGGCATCGCCCCGCGCCTCGTCGCCGACATCTTCGAGGCGATCGCGCGCATCGCGGAGACGGGCACCACCATCCTGCTGGTCGAGCAGAACACCCGCCTCGCCCTCAAGTACTCCACGCGCGCCTACGTGCTCCGCACCGGCGAGATCGCGATGAGCGGTGACTCGAAGGAGCTCGCCTCCAACGAGGAGATCCGCGCCGCGTACCTCGGCGGCTGACGCGGCGCGAAGGCCGCGCGCGTGCGTCATCGCGACCGCGTCATCGCGGCATGGCGACCGCGTCATGGATCCGGGGCTCGGGGCGCAGGGCGCCGATGGCGACCCGGAGCGGTGCGTAACAGGCTCCTTCGTCGCGAACGCAGCGACGCACCGTAGCGACACAATGCGCGGATCAGCGCGTAACGACGCGGCGCGTGAGAGTGCAAGAAATATCGCACTCCGCAAGGAAAGGAGTATGGTGCCCACGTTCTCAAAGGGACGATCCGGCGGCGGTCGATCCGGTCCGGACCTTGCCAAGGAGTGGGGGAAAACCCATGAACACTCAATCCATGACTCGCGTGCTCGTGATCGACGATGACCCCAGCAAGGCCCAGCTCCTCGCCGGGTTCCTGACCTCCCGCGACTACCTCGTCGAGACCTGCAGTGGGCTTGATCACGCGCGCGACGTGCTCGCGCGGTGGCGCCCGCACGTGCTGGTGCTCGTCCCGACGCTCGAGGCGGAGCGGCACGAGGAGCTCGAGGAGCTGCGCCGCATCTACCCGCGCATCCCCGTCGTCGTGCTCACGCTCGCGGACGGCCCGGACCTCATCATGGATGTCGAGGCGTTCGCGCCCGCGCTGCCGGCGCGGCCCTCGCGCGGCCTCGCGCACATCGCGTCGGCCGTGGCCGCCGCCTCCGCGATGACTTGATTCAGCTCGCCACCTTGCGCGCGGCGGCCGAGACCTCGTCGGCCGCCTCCAGCGCGCTCTCCACTTCCCGGACGAGCTCGTCGGCGGCCTGCTGCTCCTCCTCGGCGCGGGCCTGCAGCGTGGCCTGATCGATGCGGAGCTCCACGCGCCGGAGGACCTCCGCCACGCGCTTGCCCTCGGCCGAGGTCGCGTCGATGCGGCGCCCCTTGAGCGCGCGCAGGGCCGCGTCCAGGCTCGGCGCGAGCGGGGCCGCGAGGACCTGATCGGTCGTCCGCAGCTTGGCGCGCACGCGATCCGCGAGCGCGAGGAGCTGGCCGGCCGGCGACTCCGCGCGGCGCCGCCGCGCCGTCCACCCGATCCAGGCGAGCACGCCGGCGCCGATCAGCGCCGCGGCGCCCTGGAGGTAGGGGACGGCGCTCGGCGCGACCGGCGGGATCACCGGGTTCGGGATCTCGACGACGATGCCGCCGTCGAGCGAGTCGATCCACTCCCTCGCGGTGAGGAGCCGGCTCCGCGCCTGCGGCAGCGTGCGGAGCGCGAGGCAGGGCGCCGCCACGCCCGCCGCGTCGCACGCGGGCGCGGGCTTGCCCGTCGCGATCGCGTGCACCTCGTGCGTCGCGGGATCGCGGCTCGTCACGTGGAGCCCGCCGGCCTCCAGATCCAGGAGCCCGCCGGTGTCGACCGATCCGCCCCCCGGCGCGCCTCCTGGCCAGGTGGTCGTCGCCGCGTCGACCGTGGAGCCGTCGCGCCTCGACGTGAACGAGCCCTTGAGGACGATCTCGCCGCCGGGGCGCACGTCGACGTGCCGGGCGACCTGATCGAGGCGGAGCGGGAAGGTGAGCGGATCGGGCATGGCGGCTTGAGTGCTTGAGAGAGCAAGAGCAGCGACGGACGAGTCAAGTATCGAGTCGGTGCAGCTCCTCGGGGTAGGGACCGTCGAGCGCGCAGGGGGCGAAGCCCCTCATGGGCTGGGGCCCTGCCCCTAGTGGAGGTGCGATCGCGACGCGGTCTCGAGCAGCATGGCGAGCACGAGCGGGTCGCCGAGGCCGGTCGTCGAGCCGGCGTGAGCGCCGAGCCGCGCCAGGCGGTCGGCGTCCTTGAGGAAGAGGGGCTCGCCGAGGGTCTGCGCGGCGGTGCGCAGGATGCCCTCGCGCTCCGAGAGGATCGCGACGGCGCGGGCGCGATCGCCGATCGAGATGAGCCGCGCCGCCTCGGCGAGCGCCTCGCCTGCGGCGAAGCCCTGGATCGTGCGCGCCACCGAGGGGTCCGCGCTCGCCGCGCTCGCCGCGTCGCTGTCCGCGAACTGCACCTTGAGCGGGATCTCCTCGACCACGTTCTTCTTCGCGACGCGGTCCTTGTACTTGAGCTCGATCAGCGCGACCTCGCGCGCGCCGACGCCGGCCGGCAGGCCGAGCTTGAGCAGCAGCGCGTGCCCGTCGTCGCGCGCGAACGCCGGGATGAAGAAGCGCATCCCGCCCTTCGTGTCGTCCTCGCGGTCCGCCTTGATGTGGTCGCGCTTCTGCGCCTGCTGATCGGCCGCGACCTCGATCGCCCGGACGCGCGCGGCCTCGGCCTCGCTCAGCCGGCGCGAGCCGTAGACCTGGTAGAGCTTCACGTCGTGCTTGAGCCGGACGCGGACCTCGACGGCGGTGGCGACCGGGTCGAGGCGCTTGTCGAGCTCGGTCGAGAGCGCGGGCGCGATCTGGTCGGGGTCGCGCAGGTAGTAATAGCCGCCGGCGCCGTCGTTCGCGATCGAGCTCATCAGCGCGCCGTCGTAGTCCGCGCCGAGCCCGAAGGAGCTCGTCTGCACGCCGCTCTGGAACGCGTCGAGCGCGAGCTTCGAGAGCCGCTCGGTGCCGGTGATCCCGGCGTTCGCGCGGCCGTCCGAGAGCAGGAGCACGACCTTCATCGCGTCCGCGGGGATGGTCGACGTCGCCGCCTGCTGGTAGCCGAGCTCGAGGCCGCGGCCGATGTTCGTGCCGCCGCCCTCGACGATGCCGTCGATCGTGTGGAGGATCGAGGCGCGGCGCGAGCCCACCGGGCCGTCGGGCACCTTCACCTCGGCGTCGCTCGAGAAGGTCACGAGCGAGAAGTCGTCCTTCGCGTCGAGCTTCTGCACGAGCGCCCGCGCGGCGTCGCGCGCCCGCGCGATCGGCTCGCCGCGCATCGAGCCGCTCACGTCGAGCACGAGGTGCACAGAGAGGTGCGGGCGCGCCGCGGGCGCGCTCTGGGTCGAGCGCAGCGCGACCCGCACGTGCACCGGGCCGCCGCCCGGCGCGACCCTGGCGCGCTCCATGTCGGTCCTGAGCGCGAGCGCCGCGCCCTTCGGCGGGTCCATGGCCGGCGCGTAGCGGGCGCCGACGTCGCTCACGAGCTCGCGCTCGCCGGCCGGGATGATGCCGCGCGCGACGGCCGATTCGAACGCCGCGAGGTGCCCGCCGCCGGGCCGGTACGTGGTCGCGAAGCGGCCGTTGGGATCGATCGTCACCTCGGCGGGCGCGGCGATCGGGGCCGGCTCCGCGAACGATCCCGACCCGGGCCCGCCCCTCTGCGCCGGCGCGCGGGCCGCCTCGCCGTCGAACGCGCGCCCCCCGGGGGCGCCGCCCGCGACCGCCATCGGCCCGTCCAACTTGCCCTCCTTGCTGCGGGCCTTGCTCGCCTCCTCCGCGGGCGCGGCCGTCGCGGCCGGCGCGCGCATGTCCTGCGGCGCGGGCGGGGATGCGTTCGGCGCCTCGGCGGGGGCCCCGTTGATCGCCTCCGCGGAGGGGCTTCGCTCGCTCTTCGAGCAGGCGACGCCGCCCGCCACCATCGCCGCGATCGCGGCCACGCCACCGAACCCCAGAAGCCTCGCCCGACGACTCCCACGCTCGCTCATCTCTCGCTCCCTCCCCGCGGCTCTCGCGGGTGCCCCCTCTGACGGCCCGCGCCGGGATCCGTTCTGAGGACCATGGCCCTCGACGCGTGATCGCCCGCCCGGGTTCCCCATCTTCACGCCGCGCGCACAAAAACCCAAGGCCCTCGGGCGCCTCGGTGTCAGCCCGGGTCCGCCGGCAGCCCGTCGAAGAACTCCGAGATCACGCCCTCGATCCAGGCGCGCGCGGGCGCGCTCGCGAGCGCGGCCCGGACGAGCGGCCACGTGGCGCCGGCGATGGCGTCGTGGTCGGGCGCGAGCTCGATCCCGTGCCGCGCGAGCACCTCGCCGATCGGCTCCGCGCGGTGCGCGGCGAAGAACGCGTCGACCGCCGCGCGCCGGCGCGCCGCGATCGCCTCGCGCCCGAGGTTGTGCTCGAGCACGTCGACCCCGATCTCCTGAGCCAGCGCCGCGCTCTCCTCGTCGAGGCCCCGCGCGAGCTCGCCGATCTCCTGCTCGAGCGCCCAGGCCACGATGTGCCGCCGCAGCGCGATGAACTTCGGATCGTCCCCGCGCGCGATCACCACGTCCGCCGTCTGCCGCATCGCCTGCCGCGAGAACCCCTGGATGAACTTGCGGATCTCCGGCTCCAGCCGCCGCTCGAACTCCGCCTTCACGCCGCCGAGCCCCTTGCCCACGCCCGCGAAGCCGAACGGCGTGAGCTTCTTCAGCAGCGACGGGAGCCCCCACTCGGCGAAGAAGGGGTTCACCTTGTCCGAGAACTCCTTCAGCGAGGAGTACATCGTGTCGCGCATCACCTCCTCGATCGCGTCGCTCTCCATCACCACGCGCACGAGGCGCTCGGGCACGAGCTTCGGCCGCGCGAGCAGCCGATCGATCTTCTGCCGCGCCGCCCCCGGCACCCACTCCTCGGCGCGGCCGCGCTCGGCCCGCGCCGCCTTCGAGAGCGCCGCGAGCGCCGCCGCCGCCGCCGGCCGGATCGCCTGCCTGATCGACGCCTGCGCGAGGGCCGCGTCGAGCGCGCGGTTCAGCGCCGCGGCGTCCGCGACCTCGCCGAGCGGCGCCGCCGTCAGCGCGGCCCACGCCTCGGGCAGCCGCGCGCGCCACTCGCGCGCCGCCGCGTCGGACACGAGCCGCTCCCGGAGGAACGCGATCTGGAGGGCCTTGAGCTCGTCTAGCTGCGCGCGGTTCATGAGGGCTCGATGTCCTCACACGCCTCCGCGTGCGTCAGGCAGTGGTGCGTGCTCGGGCGCGAGGCCGCGGCGGCGAGCGTCGCGAGGGAGAGCGGGCGGCTGTTCATGTGTGCACCTGCGCGGAGATCGTCGTCGGCGCGCTCCGCGGCGCGCACGCGCGAGGGTAGCCGGGAAGTCGTGACCTGAGAACCGCAGCGGGGCTGGAAGGAGGGCCGCGCGCACGCGCGCCGCCCAGGGGCCAACTTCCTGCGGCGCGCTGACGATGAGTTGCAACGAATTACAAGTGCGTGACAACTTCCGGATCGCCGGGTGGTAGCTCCTTTCCCGGATCTCGATGCTGCCGACCCTGCTCTGCATCCTCTATTTCGGAGTCCTCGCCGGCCTCAGCCTCTACGGCCTCCACAGGCTGCACCTCGTGCTCCTCTGCGTGCGGAACCGCGCCCGGATCGAGAGCGCGCAGGAGGTCCCGGCCCTCACCGACCGCGACCTGCCGGCGGTGACCATCCAGCTCCCGCTCTTCAACGAGTCGACCGTCGCCGCGCGCCTGCTCGACTCGGTCGCGCGCATGGATTACCCGCTCGACAAGCTGGAGATCCAGGTGCTCGACGACTCGACCGACGAGACGCAGGCGCTCGTCCGCGCGCACGTCGAGCGGCTCCGCGCCGAGGGGATCGACGCCGTCTACCTGCACCGCGTGGACCGCACGGGCTACAAGGCCGGCGCGCTCGACGCCGGCCTCAAGGTCGCGAAGGGCGAGCTCGTCGCCATCTTCGACGCCGACTTCCTCCCGCAGCCCGGCTTCCTCCGCTCGATCGTCGGCCACTTCGAGAACCCCGAGATCGGCATGGTCCAGACCCGCTGGGGCCACCTGAACCGCGACGCCTCGATCCTCACCCGGATCCAGGCCCTCATGCTCGACGGCCACCACCTCGTCGAGAACCGCGCGCGCTTCGGCAGCGGCCTGCTCTTCAACTTCTCCGGCACCGGCGGCATCTGGCGCGCCGAGGCGATCACCAGGGCCGGCGGCTGGCAGCACGACACGCTCACCGAGGACCTCGACCTCTCCTACCGGGCGCAGCTCGCCGGCTACCGCTTCATCTACCGCGAGGACGTGGTCTCACCGGCCGAGCTGCCCGAGGACATCTCGGCGCTCCGCGCGCAGCAGTACCGCTGGGCCAAGGGCACCGTGCAGACCGCGCGCAAGCTGATGCGCACGGTCCTCGGCGCGAAGCTCACGCTGGGCCAGCGCGTCGAGGCATTCTTCCACCTCACGCCGCACTTCGCGTACCCGCTGCTCGTCCTGCTCAGCGTGCTCCTCCTGCCGGCGCTCGTGTTCTTCCCGGCGGCCGACACGATGACGATGCTCGCCATCGACCTGCCGCTCTGCACGGCCACGACGGGCTCGCTCGCGGCGTTCTACATGCTCGCCGAGTCCGCGCAGGGCCGGAGCCGCAAGGGCGCCCTCGCCCGGCTGCCGATGCTGATCGCGCTCGGCACCGGCCTCGCGCCGCACCTCTCCAAGGCGGTGCTCGAGGGCTGCCGCAGCATGGCGGGCGAGTTCGTGCGCACGCCCAAGCACGGCGTGAAGAAGGGCCGCTACCGCGTGCGCACCGACCTGCCGCTCACCGAGTCGCTGCTCGCCGTGCTCTCGTTCGGCGCGATGATCGCCTCGGTGCAGACCGGCCACTACTTCGCCACGCCGTTCGCGGCGCTCTTCACGATCGGCTACGGGTACGTCGCGCTGCTCGTCGCGACCGAGCAGGCCTCTCGCCGCCGCGAGACGGTCTCCCACCCGCTCCCGGCCTGGGAGGGCGAGCGGTCGAGCGGCCCCGCCGAGACCTGGCCCGCCCCCGCCGCGGCCGCCGCCGAGGAGCGGCCCCTCGGCGATCTCGCCGCCTGATCGAACACCCGCCGCCGGGGTCCTCCTGCTCGGGCAGGACCCGCCGACCCTCTGGATCTTCCCCACGCGCGCTGGCATCCTCCCGAAAGGATTGGAGCCGGTGGCGTCGCATGGTGGACGCTCCGGTGAATGCTCTGGCTCCGGATCGCCGCTCGACGCCCGGCGGCTGCTCCACGGGGGATCCATGACGAAGGCCGAAATCGTTCAAGCCGTGTACTCGCGCCTGGGCGGCTTCTCGAAGAAGGAGTCCGCCGATCTGGTGGACCTCGTCTTCGAGACCATGAAGGAGACGCTGGGCCGGGGCGAGAAGATCAAGATCTCCGGGTTTGGCAACTTCGTCCTCCGGGACAAGCGCCAGCGGCAGGGGCGCAACCCGCAGACCGGTGATCCGATCGTGATCACCGAGCGCCGCGTGCTGAACTTCAAGGCGAGCCAGATCCTCAAGCACGCGCTCAACCCGCGCGACACGGCCTCGCCGGCCGGGGAGTGAGGCGGCTTGGCGGTGCGCCAGCAGCTCCCGGCGAAGCTCTACTATCGCATCGGCGAGGTGGCCGGCATCGTCGGCGTCGAGCCCCATGTCCTGCGCTACTGGGAGACCGAGTTCCGCTCCATCCGCCCGCAGAAGTCCGCGAAGGGCCAGCGCGTCTACAGCCGGCGCGACGTCGAGACGCTCCTCAAGGTCAAGGAGCTGCTCTACGCGCACCGCTTCACGATCGCCGGCGCGCGCCGCAAGCTGCGCGAGGGCGGCGTCGAGCCCGCGGCCCCCGACGAGGCCGCGACGCACGAGGAGGTGCAGCGCATGCGCGCCGCGCTGCTCGAGGTCAGGGGCGAGCTGATCGCGCTCATCGATGAATTCGACCGGGCCTGAGCCCGCGCCCGCGCCGGGCGACGCCGTCGCGTCCGGCATCCGCCTGCACCTCCCCGTCCTCCCCGGCGCCGTCGCTCAGCCCGACGACGCGCTGCCGGCCGTCGATCTCTCCGCGATCGCCGGCGCCCGCGTCACGCTCCGCCGCGGCCTCGACGCGCCCGCCGACACCCGGGGCTCCGGGTCGCCTTCGGCGCCCTCCGCCCCGGACCCCACCACGAGCCGCCTCCGCCTGCGCGCCCTGTGCGCGACCGCCCCCTCGGATCGCTGGGCGCCCGGCGTCGAGGAGATCGTGCTCGACCGCGCCTCCGGCATCGCGCGCGCCGCCGTCGGGGGCGCCGTCGAGCGCTGGGAGGGCCCGCCGCCCGCCTGGATCGCCCGGCGCTTCGAGCAGCGCCTCGAGGGGTCGGCAAGGCTGGCAGCCGATGAGGGGCAGGCGGCCGAGCCCATCGCGTTGCGCGGCATCCACCTGCTCGGATTCAGCGCCGACGGCCGCGCGCTGCTCTGCACCGCGGTCTGCGCCGAGCCCGCCCTCCCCGCCGGCGCGCCCTCGCGCTGCGCTCCGCTCATCGACGCGATCACCCTCGAGGGCGAGCTCGTGCCCCCGCCCCCACCCAGCCTGCCCCTGCGCGCGATGCTCCACGCCGCCGAGCACCCGCTCCCCGCCGCCGCGCTGCTCTGCGTCCTGACCACGATCGCGACGGCGGTCCTGATCGCGCGCCGTCCCCGGCCGCGCCCTGTCCGATAGCGCCGCGTCGCTGCCGCGCGCCCTCAGAACGGGATGTCGTCGTCGCCGCCGCCGCCGCCGCCGTAGTCGCCGCTGTAATCGTCGGCCGGCGGCCCCGGATCCGGCGCAGGCGCGGGACGCCCGCCGCCTCCGCCACCGCCGCCGCCGCCTCCGCCGCCGCGGTTGTAACCGCCGCCGCCACCGCCGCCGCCGCGGTTGTAACCGCCGCCGCCACTGCCGCCGCCGCCGCGGCTGTACCCACCGCCGCCGCCGCCGCCGCCGCCGGGGGGTGCACCGCTCGGCTCGCCGTACTCGCCGCCGTAGCCGCCCGCGTCGTCCATGCCGCCGCCGCCGCGCCCGCGGCCGCTGCCGGTGAGCAGGATGTTGTTCGCGACGATCTCGGTCTTGTAGCGCTTGTTGCCGTCGCGGTCCTCGTAGCTCGAGGTGCGCAGCGAGCCCTCGACGAAGATCGAGGAGCCCTTGCTCAGGATCTTGCCGAGCGCCTCGGCGCGCTTCCCCCACACCACGACGTTGTGCCAGTCCGTGCGCTCCTTGCGGACCTTGTCGCGGTCCAGGTACGACTCGGTCGTGGCGAGCCGCATGTTCAAGACCGCCTGGCCCCCCTGGGTGAACCGGAGCTCCGGATCGGCGCCCAGGTTGCCGAGCAGCATCACGCGATTCAAGCCTTCGGCCATCTTGATCTTTCCCCTGCTACGCGACGCGCGGCGCGCGCGCCTGACGCGCGGCGCCCACGTTCACTCCCCCGTTCGGCCCTTCGCGTCAAGGTCGCCGCGCGCCGCTCCGGCCCGCCCCGCGCCCGGCCGCGCGGTCGAGGCCGGTCCTCCGGCCGCCCGCCGTCCTCACCCTGCGGGGTGCACGACCGCGCGCGCGAACACGTCCGCGAGCAGGAGCTGCGCGATCGTGAAATAGAGGACGATCCCGAGCATATCGACGAGGCTCGCGATGAACGGCGTCGAGCTCGTCGCCGGATCGAGCCCGATGCGGCGCAGGAGCAGCGGCAGCATCGAGCCCACCGTGCACCCCGCGATCACGATCGCCACGAGCGTCCCGCCGACCGTGAGGACGAAGCCCATGCCGTCGCCCCACGTCCAGACGCGCAGCATCCCCATGGCGGCGAGGATCAGCCCGAGCACGACCCCCTGCCCGAGCTCGCGGAGCAGCACGCGCCACCAGTCGCTCACGCGGACGTCCCCGACCGCGAGCCCCCGGATGATCAGCGACGACGACTGCGAGCCCGAGTTGCCGCCGGTCGAGATCAGCAGCGGCACGTAGTACGCGAGCGCCGAGACGGCCTTCAGGTACGCGTCGTAGTGGCGGAGCGCGTAGCCGGTGAAGATCTCGCCGACGAACAGCACCGCCAGCCAGGGCGCGCGCTTCTGGATGAACGTCCAGAACCCCGTCTGGAAGTAGCTCTCCTCGATCGGCCCGACCGCGCCGAGCTTCTGCACGTCCTCGGTCTGCTCCTGCGTCAGCACGTCCATCACGTCGTCGACCGTGATCACGCCGAGCAGCCGCCGGTCCGCCGCGAGCACCGGCAGCGCGGTGAAGTCGTACTTCGCCATCGTCCGCGCGACCTCCTCCTGATCGGTCTCGGGGCTGACCGAGCGCACGTCCTCGGTCATCACCTCCGAGAGCCGCTGCGCCGGCGACGCGAGCAGCAGATCGCGCAGCGACACGACCCCGCGCAGCCGCCGGTCGTCGTGCACGACGTACACGTAGTAGACCGTCTCCGCGTCCTCGCCGACCTTGCGGATCCGCTCGATCACGTCCGCGACCGTGAGGTCGATCCCGACCGAGATGTAGTCGGTCGTCATCAGCCCGCCGGCGCTGTCCTCGGGCCACTTCGCGAGCTCCTCGACCTCGGCCGCGGCCTCGGGATCGACCCGCTCGAGCGACTCGAGCAGCGTGTCGCCGACGGTCTCGGGCAGGGCCTCGATGAGGTCCGTCCGATCGTCGGCCGCCATCTCGGACACGATCGGCGCGATGTCGTCGACGCCGATCTCCTCGACGAGCGCCTCCTGCGTCTCCTCGTCGAGGCGCTCGAAGATCGGCGCCGCGTCCTCGGCCTTGAGCGATCGCAGGACCTGCGCGGCCTCCGCGTCGTCGAGCAGGCCGATGAGGTCCGCGAGGTCCTCCTCGTGGATCTCGTCCAGCAGCTCGCGCAGCTCGGCCGGGTCCTCCTTCAGGAGCTGCCGGACCTCCGGGACCATGGCCAGCGCGACGCGCATCATGGCCGGGGCACTCATCACAACTCCGCGCGGCTGGGAAGCGCCATCGCCCGCCGCCGGAGAGGGCGTCTGGGACAGGATCCTGCCGTCCGGAAGACACCCGGATCTGTCACCCTAGTTGGCGGATCCGCAATCCGATTGGCGAGGCAGGACCCGGGCGATCGTGGGAATTCCGCGCGTTCAGGTGGGCACCTTCCTTGCCAGGGGCTCCTGCTTCAGAGCCCGGATCCTGCGCCGCGGCGGCACGAATTGACAGCGTTCCGCCGACGTCCGTAGCATCCAGGGCTCCGTTGGAACCACGCGGCGCTGCGCGCGCGCCGGGCCCCGCGCCCGACGCGGGCGCGCCCGCGCGGCGGATACTTCACCGCCCCCCTGGGATCGGTGGTCGAAAGGAATGTCGGACTATGAAGCGGATCAAGCTTGAGAGAGGGCGCCTCCTCGGGGGCGCAGCGAGGCTCACCCTCGGCGGCCTCGTGGTGGGCGTCGCGAGCGGCGCCTTCGGCTGCCTGAACCGCCCGCTCGAGCCGGTCGAGCCGCGGACCACGTCCACCATCGTCGAGCGGCTCACGCAGAGCTCCGTCGACAAGATCGATCTGCTCCTCGCGCTCGACAACTCCCGGTCGATGGCCGACAAGCAGCAGATCCTCGCGCTCGCCGTGCCCGACCTCGTGAAGGGCCTCGTGAACCCGGCCTGCGTCAACCCGTCGGACCCCGCGGTGCCGCCGGTCGACGTCGCGCCGGGCGCGGACTGCCCGACGGGCCTCGAGCGCGAGTTCGATCCGGTCAACGACATCCACATCGGCATCATCACCTCGAGCCTCGGCGGCCACGGCTCGGACGCGTGCGGCGCGTCCACGCCGGAGACGGCGACGAACGACGACAAGGGCCACCTGATCGCGCGCGAGGTCGACGTCAACGGGAACCCGGACACCAGCACCAGCATCGAGACGTATCTGAACAAGGGCTTCCTGGCCTGGGATCCGACCCAGAAGCTCAAGACCTTCGATCAGGCCGGCAACCCGAGCCCCGCGCCGGGCGAGGCGGACATCGAGGACGCGGACGAGGCGGCCAACCCGGCCGCGGACGGGAACAGCACCTCGCTCGTCGGACAGCTCACCGAGATGGTGAAGGGCGCCGGGCAGATCGGCTGCGGCTACGAGGCCCAGCTCGAGAGCTGGTACCGCTTCCTCGTCGATCCCGAGCCGTACGAGACCATCTCGGCGGAGACCGGCACCGCGACGCCGGCGGGCGTGGACACCTCGCTGCTCCAGCAGCGCGCCGACTTCATGCGGCCCGACTCGCTGCTCGCGATCATCGTGCTCACGGACGAGAACGACTGCTCCATCAAGGAGTACGGCCAGTTCTTCTACGCCGCGCAGCAGAACGCGGGCTCGGGCAAGTTCCGCCTGCCGCGCCCGCGCAGCGAGTGCGCGACGAACCCGAACGACCCCTGCTGCCTCTCCTGCGGCCAGGGGAAGCCGGCCGAGTGCCCCGACGATCCGACCTGCAAGAACCCCGACGGCTCGACCGCGGCGCTCACCGAGATCGAGGACATGACGAACCTCCGCTGCTTCGATCAGAAGCGCCGCTTCGGCATCGACTTCCTCTACCCGGTCGACCGCTACGTGAAGGCGCTCTCGGACGTGACGATCCAGAACCGCGCCGGCGAGCTCGTGCCGAACCCGCTCTTCTCGGATCTCAACCCGCACGACGACATCTCCGCGATCCGCGACACGGGGCTCGTCTTCTTCGCGGGCATCGTCGGCGTGCCGTGGCAGGACATCGCGCGTCAGGACGCGAACGGCGCGCCTGACCTCCTGACCGGCAACAACCTCGAGGGCCAGCCGGTCGGCGGCTTCAAGAACTCCGACGAGCTCCGGCAGCCGAACGGCGCCTTCGCGAGCACCTGGGACATCATCCTCGGCACGCCCGCCGAGTACGTCGCCCCGGCCGACCCGCTCATGATCGAGTCGATCGACCCGCGCTCGGGCACGAACCCGATCACCGGCGACGCGATCGCGCCGGTGAACGCGCCGAACGGGACGAACCCGATCAACGGCCACGAGTGGACGATCTCGAGTCGCGCCGACCTCCAGTACGCGTGCATCTTCGACCTGCCCGCGGGCGCCGAGCGCGACTGCTCCGTCCCCGGCACGCCGGCCTGCGACTGCGATCCCGGCAACGACAACCCGCTCTGCGAGGCGAACCCGGCCGACAACAACGAGCGCACGCTGCAGGTCCGCGCGAAGGCCTACCCGGGCATCCGCGAGCTGAGCGTGATCAAGGGCGTGGGAGCGCAGGGCATCGTCGGATCGGTCTGCCCGAAGCAGCTCGACACGCCGACCTCCCCCGACTTCGGCTACCGCCCGGCGATCGGCGCCATCATCGACCGCCTGAAGACGGCGCTCGGCGGGCAGTGCCTGCCCCGCACGCTGACGCCCGACCCGAATACCGGCTATGTCTCCTGCCTGATCCTCGAGGCGCGCAACTCGCAGGGCAGCTGCGATTGCAACCTGCCGGGCCGGCAGCCCGTCTCCACGGACCCCGACCACACGCCGGCGAAGCAGGCCGTGCTCGCGGATCCGCTGGCCAAGGCCTCGGGCTGGGATTGCGTCTGCGAGGTCGTCCAGATCCCGAACAAGGGCGACGCCATCGACGACGCGGCCGAGAAGGAAGCGTGCCAGCAGAGCACGGCGGAGCCGGTGCTCACCGCGAACGGCGAGGAGGTCAACGGGTGGTGCTACATCGACGCGACGACCTCGCCGCCGACCGGCAACCCGGACATCGTGGCGGACTGCCCGGCCACCGAGCAGCGCATCATCCGCTTCGTCGGCAAGGGCGAGGCGCAGGCCGGCGCGACGCTGTTCATCACCTGCTCCGGCGAGTGATCCCAGGCTGAGCTGAGCCCCGCGGGGCTCGGGACGAAGGCGCCGAGAGGCGGCCGGGACCCCCGAGCCCCGCGCGCTTTTTGTCCCTCCCCGCCGCTGTGGTAAGAGGGGGCCCCGTCGTGGCGGCCCGGAAGAAGATTCTCATCATCGAGGACGAGCCGCACATCGTGCTGGGCCTGACCGACGCCCTCGAGTTCGAGGGCTTCGGCGTGGTCTCCGCGGCGAAGGGGAAGGACGGCGTCCTCCTCGCGCGCCAGGAGAAGCCGGACGCGGTCCTGCTCGACCTCATGCTCCCCGACACCAACGGGTTCAAGGTCTGCGAGGACCTCAGGCGCTGGGACGCGTTCGTGCCGATCATCATGCTCACGGCGCGCGGGCAGGAGATCGACAAGATCCGCGGCCTCGACGCGGGCGCCGACGACTACGTCACGAAGCCCTTCAGCGTGGGCGAGCTGATCGCGCGGCTGCGGGCGATCTTCCGCCGCGCCGCGCGCCCCTCCGAGGCGGCGCCCGAGGTGTTCTCCATCGGCCACGCGGCCGTGAACCTGACGGCCCACACGGTGACGCGCGGCTCCGGCGCCGAGCAGCTCTCGTTCTACGAGGTCGAGCTCCTGCGGCTGCTCCACGAGCGGCTCGGCCAGCCGGTGTCGCGCGAGGAGATCCTCCAGAAGATCTGGGGCGTCGAGGCGGTGCCCTCGAACCGCACGGTCGACAACTTCATCGTCAAGCTGCGCAAGAAGATCGAGCGATCACCCGAGAAGCCGGAGCACATCCTCACGGTCTACGGCTTCGGCTACAAGCTCGCGCCCTAGGGGCGCAGCGGGAGCACGTTGCGCGGATCGCAGGGGATGGTGACGGCGCCGGCCGCGGCGCGCGCGAGATCGAGCGCCGCGAGGCTCGCGCCGTCGCGGACCTTCCGGACCTCGAGGTGGAGCTGGACCACGCCGGGGCTGCCGCTGTCGCCGGCGAAGCCGAGCACCTCGCCGGCCGCGAGCCGCGCGCCCGCGACCACGCCGGGGCCGGGGCGGTCGAGGTGCCCGTACAGCACGAGGTACTGCCGGCTGCGCCCGGCCTCCTCGACGTCATGGACCGTGGCGACGGTGGTCCCGAAGAGCTCGCCGACGAAGGCGACCTCGGCGTCCCCCTCCTGCCCTTCGAGCGCGACCAGCGACACGCGCTCGCCGCGCTGCGCCGCGAGATCGAAGCCGTCTCCCGCGCGGTCCGGCCGATCCACGTCGTCCGCGCCGAGCAGGACGGGCGCCGCGCCCGGCGCGCCGATCGGGTAGGCGTACACGGCGGGATCGGCGGGGCGATCGGGGCGCCGCGGGATGCGCTCGTGCACGTCGCCGCCCCGCGCGCGCGGCTTCCGGTCGGCCTCGCCGGCGGGCGGCGCGACCTCGCGGCCGAGCGCGGGCAGCGGCACGCAGGCGTCCCCCTCGGGCACCGTGCGCGGGCCGCAGGGCGCGGCCAGGCCGGCCGTGCCCTGGGCGCGGCGGGCCGCGCCGGCGGGCGGGACGACGTCCGGCGGTGGCGGCGGCGCGGGGCGATCCAGGCTCCCGATCGCGAAGAGCACGGCGGAGGCGGCGGCGCCGCGGACCAGCGGGTGCATGCCTGGAACGGTTTACCGCGTCCGCCGGCGACAGGCGACCCCGAGCCCCGAATGCCACCGGCGTTCAGGCCGGAGGCGCGCCACGCCGGAGCGCGGTCCGGAGCTGCGGTGTCCGGCGCGGACGGGGTGAAGCGCGATCACCGCTCTCCCCGGCTTGCGCCGGGGTCGGGCTATTGATAGCTCCTGTTCGTGCCGAATCGCCAAGACCTCGAGACGACCCTGGGGAAGCTGTTTGACGCGGAGCGGACGGTGCGCCGCCTGCATGATGAGCTGACGTCGGCGCCGGCGGATCAGCTCATGGACATGCTCGGTGACGCGATCACCGCCGCGACGCGCGAGGGCGACGAGGACGAGGCCTCACTGCAGCTGGTGCGCATCGCCTCGCTGCTCGGCGAGCACGAGGGGCCGCGCGCCGTGGACGCGCTGATAGACATCCTCGCGACCGAGCACCCCGAGGCGCGCCAGGCGGCCGGCGAGGAGATCGAGGCCCTCGCCTACGATCGCTTCAAGGAGATCGCGCAGGGCGTCGAGCGCGCGCTCAAGCGCCTGCCCGTGGGCTCGCCGGCGCTGCCGGAGCTGCCGTACCTCCTCTCGGAGCTGCCCGAGCCCGGCGTGGCGAAGCTCCTGGGCGAGTTCCTCGCGCACAAGGATCCGGACGCGGTCGCGGCGGCGATCGAGGCGATCGTCGAGGTCGGCGAGCCCGCGAACGCCCGGATGATCGCGCCGCTCGTGGAGGACAGGCGCACCGTCGAGATCGCGGACGAGAGCACCGACGGCTCCACCGAGGTCACGATCGGCGAGCTCGCCGAGGAGGCGCTGAGCCTGCTCGCTCCCTACGAGGATGACGAGGAGGGCAACGGAGCCAGCTCGTGATGTTCGGCCCGCCGCTCACTGCGGCGGACGCCGCGCTCTTCGAAAACGCCGTCGTCCCGCGCTACCTCTCGTTCTTCACGTCGATCCTGGTCGACATGATGCTGCCGTACGAGCCGGCGCGCGTCGTCAACGTCGGCTGCCGCAACGGCTACCCGGACGCGCTCGTGGCGGAGAAGCTGCGCGGCGCGACCATCGTCGGCGTCGATGGGTCCGCCGCCGCGCTGGAGCTCGCGCGCACCAAGGCGGCGAACCTCCCGGGCGCGCAGGCGACGTACAGGATCGGCGACGCGCTGCCGCTGCCGTTCCCGGAGTCGAGCTTCACGCACGCGCTCGCGCTGCACCCGATCTGCCGCCCCGCGGACCGCGCGGCCCTGCTCGCGGAGCTCAGGCGGCTGCTCGTGCCCGGAGGCCAGGCCATGATCGCGCTCCCCCTCCGCGGCTCGTTCCCGGAGATCAGCGACATGGGCCGCGAGTGCGCCCTCAAGCAGGACATCTCCGAGCTGGGCGTGGCGATCGACGCGGCCGCCGCGAGCCGCCCGACCATCGAGACGATCTCCGAGGAGCTCGAGGCCGCAGGCCTCGGCGAGGTCGACGTCGACGTGCAGCTCGTCGCGGTGTCGTTCAACAGCGGCCGCGAGTTCCTCGACGATCCCATCGCGCGCCTGATGGTGCTCCCCGAGACCACGGCGCAGATCGAGGTCGATCCCCCCGCGATCGACGCGCTCCTGCGCTACGTGAGCCACGCCATCTCGAAGTACTGGTCCGAGGGCGTCTTCGAGCTGACCGTCAACGTGGGCTGCGCGAGCGCGCGGAAGCTCTAGTGCGCTCTAGCGCTGCGGCTCGCCGTGGCCGCCGCCGCTCAGATCGAGCTCGTCGAGGCCGGCGAGCGTCGCGAGCGAGACGGGGTGGTACGGCGGGCGCGGGGTGATGGGCTTCCGGACGTCGCCGCCCCGCTCCTCGATGAGGCGCGCGCAGAGCGCCTGGCACCACTTTCCCTGGCACCAGCCGGTGCCGAAGCCCGTGTAGCGCTTGAGGGACTCGATGTCCTTGTAGCCGCGGGCCATCGCTGCCTCGAGCTCGTGCAGCGTCACGTCCTCGCAGCGGCAGACGAACGTCTTCACCCGGGCCCCTCGTACTCGCAGCGGGCGTCGCAGGTCTCGAACACCGTGATCCGGTCGAGGCCGGGCAGGGCGGGGGCGAGCCGGTCCCAGAGCCACCGGGCGATCACCTCGCTCGTCGGGTTCTCCAGGCCGGGGACCTCGTTCAGGTAGTTGTGGTCGAGCTGCGCGTGGAGCGGCCTCCAGGCCGATTCCATGACGGCGAAGTCGATGACCCAGCCCGTCTCCTCGGAGACCGGCCCGCGGATCGCGATCTCGATCTTGAAGCTGTGCCCGTGCAGGCGCGCGCACTTGTGCCCCTGCGGGACCCTGGGGAGGCGGTGCGCCGCCTCGAAGCGGAACTCGTGCACGAGCCGGACGTTCATGAAGCGCTCCTGCGCAGAGGAGCGGCGGTCATGGAGCATGGCGGGCGGGACGTCAACCGCGGAGGGCCGCGGAGGGGGTTTGCGCGCGGCGCGCGAGCGGCTATACGGGCGCGCATGCCCCAGAAGCCGCAAGTTCGAGCGAAGAAGAAGCGACGGGATGCCAGGCGCCTCGAGAAGTGGCGCGCGAAGAAGGAGCAGCAGGCCACGCAGGCGGCGGAGCCGCAGGCGGGCTCGACCGGCTCGCAGAGCTGATCAATCCGGATCCTCGCCGGAGGCGCCGGGGTCCGCGAGCGCGGGCGGGCGCCCCTTCCGGCGCAGCGCGCGCACGGCCGCGACCTCGGCGCGGGACGGGTTGATCACCAGGAACCCGTGATCGGCGTCGAGCAGCGCGACGTCGCCCGGCGAGGCCCAGCGGAAGCCGCCGGCCACGTCGACGATCGCCGGCAGGCCGAGGAGCTGGAGGAGCACGCGCGAGCGCGGCCCCGCGCGCTCGGTCAGCGCGACGCCGACGGGCTGCGCGCGCGCCGAGATGAGCAGGTCGAAGACCGTGAGCTGGTCCCCGATCAGCACGGCCTTCGACGGGAGCTCGGCGCGCGCGTCGGGTGAGGCGAGCATCACCAGCGCGTCGCAGAGGTCCTCCATGTCGCGGGCGCGCTCCTGCAGGAACGGGTCGCCGACGATGCCGTTCGCCGCGCGCGCGGCCTCGCGGGCGACCATGCCGAGCGCCTGCGCGACGCCGCGGCCGGCCGCGGTGAGCTCGAAGGCGCGCGCGCGCATCCGGCGATCGCTGACCATCAGCAGGTACGTCGAGAGGAACGCCGTCTCCTGCGCGAGGCCCATCTGGCCGGCGCGGCCGACGAGCCGGGAGAGCTCCTTCTCGGCGGCGTCGAACGCCGCGCGCAGGAGCTTCGGGTCCTCCTCCTCGCGCCGGGCGCCGAGCGTGGACGTCGCCGGGCGCCGGAGCGCGGCGATCGCGCCGAGCGCGCGGCCGGGCACGACGGGCACGCCCGGCAGCGTCACCTTGCGCGTCCCGCCGCCGCTGCGCCGCCGCCGCTCGCGGAGCTCGTCGAGCACCTGCGCGTGGCGGACGCCGGCCGCGATCGGCGCGGTCAGCGCCATCAGCAGCTCGACGTCGCGGCGCTCGAAGGCGGCGCTGCCGGCGCGCTGGACGACGAGCGCGCCGAGCGGGCGGCCGCCGCCCAGGATCGGCGCCGCGAGGAAGACCGGGAAGCGCTCCTCGTGGAGCTCGGGGAACGCGCGGTAGCGCTCGTGCTCGGGGGCGTACACGACCGAGATGGGGCGGCACGACTCGACCGCCATGCCGGTGATGCCCTGCCCGACGCTGAGGCGCACGGTGCCGCGCGCCTCGCGGGGGAAGCCCACGTTGCCGCGCAGCACGAGCTCGTCGCCCTCGCCCTCGAGCAGGTACAGCGACGCGACCTCCGCGCCGAGGATGGCCGCGACGCGCTGCGGGGCCTCGTCGAGCAGCAGCGAGAGCGGCATCGGCTTCGCGACGAAGGTGAGGTAGTCGATGATCCGGTCGAGCCGCGTGTCGCCGCGCGCGTGGATCCTCGCCGGCGGCAGGTGCGAGGTGCGCGGGGCCCCGGGCGGCGCGGCGGCCACGCGCACCGTGACCGCGGCCTCGCTCGACGCGGGCTCGCTCCTCGGCGCCGCCTGGTCGGGATCGGTGTGCGAGGCCATGTTGCGACCAGCTATCATACTCGCACTCTCGCGGTCGCGCCGCGCACCCGCGCGCCCGCGCGCCATCAAGGCGCGCGCAGGCAAGGCGCGCGCAGGCAAGGCGCGCGCAGGTCGACGGGGCCGTCGAGGGGAGGCCGCTGCATCCGGCCGAGCGGCGATCGCCGCGCGCGGGGCAGCAGATCACGCGCCGCGTCGAGGAGCGGGCCCGCGCCGGCCGCGCCGAGCGCGGTGATCGCGGGCGCCCACGGGGCGAGCAGCGCGGCCGCGCCCTCGGCCGAGGCGGGCGCGACGTGCACGACGCGCGCTGCCGGCGGGACGAGCAGCGCGCGCGGCGCCGGATCGAGCCCGACGCCGCCCCCGCCGCCCTCCCGGAAGGCGCCGATCGCCTCCATCGTCGCCCGGTACATCGCGATCTCGGCGCGGATCGCCCCGCCGAGCGGCCCGCGCGGGACGCGCAGCGCGGCGCGCTCGAGCGCCTCGTGGAGCGCGCCCGCCAGCGCCTCGGCGCGCTCCGGCGGGCCCTCGACGAGCGCCGCGCGCGGCGACAGGCACCCGCGCTGATCGAAGGGGACCACGTCCGCCGCGAGGCCCTCCGCGGCGGCGGCGACGTCCGCGTCCGCGCCGACGATCGCGACGCCCATCCCGGCCCCGTGGCCGCGCACGACCACGTCCGGGCCGGCCTCCGCGCGCAGCGCCGCGATCGTCTCGTCGGTCCCGTACGCGTGCAGCTCGTCGCCCGGCGCGCCGCGGCCGATCGACTCGATCAGCTCGATCCGCCCCTCGAAGCGCGGATCGTCCGCGAGCGCGCGCGCGAGCAGCTCGGCCACCACCGGATCGCGCCGGGAGGGGCGCGCGAGCACCTCCGGCGCGGTCGCGGCGGCCACCGCGAGCGCGCGCAGCGCCGCGGTGCACACGTTCGCGGAGAGCACCACCACGCAGCGCGGCGCCTGGCCGGCGGACGCCACGAGGGCGTCGAGCTCCGCGGCCGTCGGGTGGACCTCGAGGTGCTCGGTGAGCGCGAGCTCCACGCCCTCGGGGGAGAGCCCCGTCGCCCCGGGCAGCCGCCGCCGGGCCTCCGCGCCCAGCGGATCGCGCCGGTCGGCGATCCGCGCGCCCGCCGAGACCACGCGCTCGACCCGCGCGCGCCCAACCCCCGGATCCCTCAACGCGCGTTCTCGAGCATGAGGTCCATCGCGATCGAGCAGCCGCGCGGCGCCGCGCCCGGCGCCCGCCCGAGGAGCTCCACGCCGCGCCCGGTCACGCGCACGCGGTCCGAGGTCTGCACCGCGACGGCCGAGTCCACGTTCGCGAGGTCGACGATGCGCGCGATCCCGATCTCGCCCTCCGGCAAGGGCGAGAGCGTCACGGGATCGACCGCCGCGACGCGCACCCACGGCGGCGCCGCGTACAGCCCCGGCGCGGCCTCCACCCCTGGCACCGGCGCGCCGAGCGCCGCGGCCAGCGTCCCCTCGTAGAGCTGGCTCGAGAGCTCCGTCATCCCGTACTCGCTCACGACGTGCGACTCCGGCGCGCCGATCGCCGCGGCGATCGCCCGCCGCAGCTCGCCCGCGGGCACCTCGCGGGAGCGCCCCTTGAAGCCCCCGGTCTGCATCGCGCGGCTCCCCTCGGGCAGCGCCGCCCCAGACCCCGGTTTGACATTTGGGGCTCCGGGTCGCGCCCCACGTGGCGCGCCCTCCGCCCCAAACCCCGCCTCGAGCAGGTGCACGAACGCGAACGACGTGCCGAGCACGATCGCCGGCTCCCGCGCCGCGCGCGCCTCCGCGCACGCCCGCGCGAAGCCGTCCGCGTCGAGCCCTGCGCCGCCCTCGGCGTCCGTGCGCACGTGCCAGCTCGCCGGCCCGCCGAGCGCGGCGGCGAAGCGGTCGATCATGAAGCCGAGCGACGAGCCCGGGGCCTCCGCGAGCGGCGGCGCGAGCACGATCACCCGCATCCTGCTGCGGTCCGGCCAGAGCATCCGCGCGCCCCACGCGAGCGCCGCGGCCTCGTAGGTCGCCGTGGTCCGCAGCGGGTGCTCGCCGCGCGCCTCCCGCCCGCGCGACGTCCCGCTCGTCCGGAAGACCCGCGCGTCGGCCTCCGGCGGGTGCGCCGCGACCCGCGCGAACCGGAAGGCGTCGCAGGGCACCGCCGGGATCTCGTCCGCGCGCGTGATGGCCTCCGCGTCCACCCCGCGCGCGCGGAAGAGCCGCGCGACCGGCGCGCACCGCGCCGCCTGGAAGCGCGCGATCGCGACCGCGAGCGCGTCGAACGGCTCGGCCGCGGAGCCGGGGCGGCCCGACGCCTCGATGAACGCCCGCGCGCGCGCGTGCAGCGCCTCGCTCTGGTCCAGCCACTCCACGCGGTGCTCGATAGCACGCCGCCCTACGCCCTGAGCACCCTCGCGAGCGCCTGCGCGGCGCCCGAGAGCAGCGGCTCCGGCGCGTTCAGCGGCGGCGTCAGCGTCAGCACCTCGCCGCGGAGCCCGCCGGTCAGCACCAGGTACCCCTCGGCCAGCATCCCTCGCATCGCGCGCAGCCCGAGCCCCCCGCGCTCGAGCTCGACCCCCACCATCATCCCCCGCCCGCGCACCTCCACGAACCCCGGCGCGCCCTCGAGCGCCGCGCGGAGCTCACCCGCGAACGCCGCGCCGACGTCGCGCGCGCGCGGCACGAGCTGCCTGAAGCGGAGCGCGTCGAGCGTCGCCACCGCCGCCGCGCACGCGAGCGGCGAGCCCGAGTGCGTCGACGTGTGGATCACCTCCTCCTCGCGCGCCCACGCGTCCATGATCGCCTCGGGCGCGATGCAGGCCGAGATCGGCAGCCCCCCGCCGAGCCCCTTGCCGAAGCAGAGGATGTCCGCCGGCGCCCCCACCGCCCCCGTCCGCGTCATCGATCCTGCGCGCCCGAGGCCCGTCCAGATCTCGTCGGCGACGACCAGCGCCCCGTGGCGGTGCGCGGCCTCGCGGACGCCGAGCAGGAACGCGTCAGGCGGCACCACGCACCCGCCCCGCCCCAGGATCGGCTCGATCAGCACCGCCCCGACCTCGCCGCCGCGGAGCGCGGACTCGACCGCCTCGAGCGAGCGCGCCGCGCCCGCCTCGTCGCGCGGGTAGGGCGCGAACGCGACGCGCGGGTTGAGCTGCGGCGCGAACGGCGCGCGGTAGCTCTCGCGCAGCCCGCACGCCGCGAGCGGGCCGTAGCCGAGCCCGTGGTAGGCGCCCTCGAACGCGACGACCCCCGGCCGGCCCGTCGCGAGCGCGGCCGTCTTGAGCGCCGCCGTGATCGCGTCGCTCCCGCTCTGCCCGAGCAGGACCCGCGGCGCGTGCCCCGGGTGCAGCGACGCGAGCCGCTCCAGCAGCGCGACCTTCGCGTCCGCCGAGTAGACGTCCCCGAGCGCCATCGCGAGCCGCTCGAGCTGCCCCTCCACCGCGCGCTGCACCGGCTTCGCGCCGTGCCCGAGCAGGAGCGCGCCGAACCCGGCGCACAGATCGACGTAGCGGTTGCCATCGACGTCGTACACGTTCGAGCCGCGCCCGGACGCGAGCACGATGGGCAGCATCTCGGCGCCCGCGGCGCTCGCGCGCGCGTCGCGCCGCCGGCCGAACGCGGGGCACTCGACCCGCTCGAGCCGCTCGGCCGCGGCGCGCGACATCGGCCCCGGCGGCGGCGTGTGGATCTCGGGCGGTTCGTCACCCGCGGCGTCCGCCGCGGGGAGCGGGAGCTCGCTGAGCGGCATGGGGTCCTGTCTCCTCCCGGTGGGCCCGCGGGCTCAGGCGCAGACGCGGTTCCTGCCGCTGTTCTTCGCCATGTAGAGCTTCTCGTCGGCCCGCTTGATGAGGTCGCTGGCGCTCCGATCCGCGTCCTGGAGCAGCGCGGCCCCGATGCTGATCGTCACGCGGATGCTGTCGGCCTGGAACACGAAGAGGTGCTCCGCCACCTTCTGCCGCAGGGTCTCGGCGAGCGCCGTCGCGCCGTCGAGCGACGTCTCCGGCAGGATGATCGCGAACTCCTCGCCGCCGTAGCGCGCGAAGACCTCGTCGCGGCGGATGCGGCTCTGCACGATGCGCGCGACCTCCTTCAGCACGAAGTCGCCCGCGAGGTGCCCGTGCACGTCGTTGATGCGCTTGAAGTGGTCGATGTCGAACAGGAGGATCGCGAGGTCCCGGTTGTGCCGGCGGCCGCGGATGATCTCCCGCTCGAGCGCCTCGTACAGGTACCGCTTGTTGTGGATCTGCGTGAGACCATCGATGATGGTCATCCGGTAGATCTCTTCGTGGTACTGCGCCTCGACGTCGGCGCCCGAGAGGAACTTGAAGATCGTCGGGCCGATCTTCACGCGGTCGCCGTTCTTCAGCACCACCTCGCGGGAGATCTGCTCGTCGTTACAGTACGTCCCGTTGGTGCTCCCGTCGTCGACGATCATCCACGCGCTGGGCCGCTGCTCGAAGTGCGCGTGCCGCCGCGAGACCGAGTCGCCGTCGAGCACGATGTGGTTGTCCGCGCCGCGCCCCACCCGCGTCGGGTTGTGCTCGAGCACGAACCGCTTGCCGAGGAGCGTCGGCTCCTTCGTGTAGATCACGACCAGGCAGTCGGTGGCGTTCTTGTTGAAGCCGCCGCCTGGTGGGGGCTGAACCACCTGCGTTACACGAGTCTTTTCGTCGAAGTCGTTCACGCGCGCTCAGCCCAACCCGGTTTGATGCTCGGAGCTTCCGGTCGCGCTCCACGTGCCGCGCGCCCCGAACCCCGATCTGTGTGACCGATCCTTCCCGTGCTTTCGACCGTCCCCCGCACCGGGGCCAGCCCACGGTCAGCTCTTCAGCCGGGGCTGTATGGCTCGAAACGCCCTGAGTCGTCCAACCCCAAAGCGTAGTGACCCGCGCTCACTCCAGTCAAGCGCGCCCGCCGGGATGCCGCTCTTCGGTGTTTCCTCCGCCTCCCCGGACCGACAGCGACGCACTCTCCCGCGGATCGTGGGATGCGTCGCGGAGGTTGACTTGGCACATCGCCTGCGTAGGATAGTTCCTGCGTCGCGGCGGAGACCTTCCCCCCCAGGTCCGCTGCGGCGCACTTTTTTTGTGCCCCCGCTTGCGTCCTGGCTGTGCGCTGCACGCCGGCCGACCGGGCTCCACATGCATGTTCTCGCCCCAACGTCGTTGCGGACGGATGTCCGAACGGACATGAAGGCGCGGGCACCTGCACGACACGAAAGGCACGACATGCACGATCGCTTCCTCCGCGCCTGCCGCCGCGAGCCGACGGACGTGACGCCTGTCTGGTTCATGCGGCAGGCGGGCCGCTACATGGCCGAGTACCGCGAGCTCCGGAAGAAGCACACGCTGCTCGACATCTGCCGGATCCCCGAGCTCGCGCTCGAGGTCACGCTCCAGCCGCTCAGGCTCGGCATGGACGCCGCCATCCTCTTCGCGGACATCCTCCTGCCGCTCGAGCCCATGGGCGCGCCCTTCGAGTTCGCGAAGGGCGAGGGGCCGGTCATCCACGAGCCCGTCCGCGATCGCGCCGGCATCGAGCGGCTCCGCGTCTTCGAGCCCGAGGAGGGCCTCGGCCACGTCCTCCAGGCGATCAGGCTCATCCGGCGCGAGCTCGACGGCAAGACGCCGCTCATCGGCTTCGCGGGCGCGCCGTTCACCATCGCCAGCTACCTCGTCGAGGGCGGCAAATCGAGCGACTACCGGCGCACGAAGCAGCTCATGTGGAGCGAGCCGGACGCGTGGTCGGCGCTCATGGGCAAGATCGCCGAGGTCGTCCGCAGGTACCTCCGCGCGCAGGTCGAGGCCGGCGCGCAGGCCATCCAGCTCTTCGACTCCTGGATCGGCGCCCTCTCGGTCGAGGACTACCGCGAGCACGTCCTCCCGCACGTCCGCCACATCCTGCGGGACGTCGAGGCCACCGGCGTGCCCGTCATCCACTTCGGCACCAACACCTCGACCCTGCTCGAGGCGCAGCGGGAGGCGGGCGGCACCGTGCTCGGCGTCGACTGGCGCATCCCCCTCGGCGACGCGTGGCGGCGCATCGGGTACGACCGCGCCATCCAGGGCAACCTCGACCCGCTCCTGCTCTGCGCCCCGCGCGACGTCGCCGCGCGCCGCGCCCGCGCCGTGCTGGCGGAGGCCGCGGGGCGGCCCGGCCACATCTTCAACCTCGGCCACGGCATCGTCCCCGAGACGCCGGTCGACCACGTGAAGGCCATGATCGATCTCGTGCACTCGATCCCGCTCCAGCGGCCGGAGGCCGGCCGTTGACGCCGCGGAGGGTCGTCGTCGCGGGCGGCGGGATCACCGGGCTCACCGTCGCGCACCGCCTCCTCGCGGCGTCGCGCAAGGGCGAGGCGGGGCCCGTCCAGGTCACGCTGCTCGAGGCGCGCGGGGAGCTCGGCGGCAACATCCGCACGGAGCGCAGGGACGGCTTCGTCATCGACGGCGGCCCCGACGCCTGGGTCGTCGCCAAGCCGCACGCCACGCAGCTCTGCCGCGAGCTCGGGCTCGGTGATCGGATCGTCGAGACCACCGAGCGCAACCGCCGCGTGTACTTCCGCACGGGCGGCGCGCTCCACCCGCTGCCGGAGGGGATGGTGCTCATGATCCCCACGCGCTTCCTGCCGTTCGCGACCACGCCGGTGCTCTCGTGGACGGCCAAGGCGCGCATGGCGCTCGACCTCGTCCTGCCGCGCGGCCGCGGCCAGGGGGACGAGTCGATCGGGCACTTCATCCGCAGGAGGCTCGGGAGCGAGGCGCTCGAGCAGCTCGCCGAGCCGCTGCTCGGCGGCATCTACGCGGGCGACGTCGACGCGCTGAGCCTCCGGTCGACGTTCCCGCAGCTCGCCGAGCTGGAGGGGAGGCACCGCAGCATGATCCTCGGCGCCCTCGCGCAGCGGCGCGCCCGCGGCCGCGCGCCCGGGCCCCCGCCGAGCGCGTTCCACTCGCTCCTCGGCGGCGTCGGCGAGCTCATCGAGGCCCTCTCGCGCGCGGTCCGGGCCGCGGGCGGCGACGTCCGCACCGGCGCGGCGATCACCGCGATCGCCCGCGCGGAGGGCCCTGGTGGGCCTGACGCGCCGCGCTTCGCCGTCCACGTCGCGGGCGCGGCCGAGCCCCTCCTCGCGGACGACGTCGTCGTCGCGCTCCCGGCCCACGCCGCCGCCGACGCGCTGAGCGGGCTCGACCTGGAGATCGCCTCCTCGCTCCGCCTCGTCCCGTACCTCTCCACCGCGACGGTGCTGCTCGCCTACCGCCGCGCCGACATCGCCCACCCGCTCGACGCGGTGGGCGTGATCCTCCCGCGCTCCGAGGGCTGCCGCGCGCTCGCCGCCACGTTCGCCTCGAGCAAGTGGCCCGGCCGCGCCCCCGAGGACGCCGCCCTGCTCCGCGTCTTCCTCGGCGGCCACCGCGACCCCGGCGTGCTCGCGCAGGGCGACGACGCGCTCGCCGCGCTCGCCCGCGAGGAGCTCGCCGCGCTCATCGACCTCCGCGCCCGCCCGATCCTCTCGCGCGTCTTCCGCTTCGAGCGCGCCAACGCCCAGCCCGTGATCGGCCACGCCGAGCGGCTCCGCGTCCTCCGCGAGCGCGCCGCGCGGCACCCCGGCCTCCACTTCGCCGGCGCCGCGTTCGAGGGCGTCGGCATCCCCGACTGCGTCCGCCAGGCGAACGAGGTCGCGGAGGCCATCGCCGCCGAGGTCTGATAGAGAGGCCGGTCATCCAGCCATGTGCGAGCTCCTCGGCATGGAGTGCAACGTCCCGACGGACATCGTCTTCTCGTTCACGGGCCTCCGGCAGCGCGGCGGGAGGACGGGGCCGCACGGCGACGGCTGGGGCCTGGCCTTCTACGAGGGCCGCGCCGCGCGCGTCTTCCTCGACCCGAGCCCCGCCGCGGCGAGCCCGCTCGCGAGGTTCCTCGCCGAGAACCCCATCAAGACGCTGCTCGCGATCGGCCACATCCGCCGCCGCACGCGCGGCCCCACCTCGCTCGCGAACACGCACCCCTTCGTCCGCGAGCTCTGGGGCCGGCACTGGGTCTTCGCGCACAACGGCACCCTGAGGCGCGTCCGGCGCCGCGGCCTCGGCCGCTTCCACCCCATCGGCTCGACCGACAGCGAGCACGCCTTCTGCTACCTGCTCGAGGCGCTCCGCGCGTCGTTCCCCGGCTACCCGCGCCGTCCGGCCGAGCTCTGGGACGCCGTCGCCGAGGTCGGCGGCGAGCTCGGCGCCGACGGCACCTTCAACTTCCTCCTGGGCGACGGGCGCCACCTCTTCGCGCGCTGCGCCACCCGCCTCAGCTACATCATCCGCAAGGCCCCCTTCGGCCTCGCCCACCTCGCCGACGAGGACGTCCGGATCGACTTCTCGACCGTCACCACCCCGCGCGATCGCGTCGCGATCGTCGCGACCTGCCCCCTCACGACGAACGAGGCGTGGATCCAGGGCCGCCCCGGCGAGCTCTGGGTCTTCGACACCGGCGCGCTGCGGGCCACGCTCCCCTCGTGACCCGGCGCGCCCGGCGGCGCGATCACTCCGCGTCGATCCGGTACACGCTGCCGCCGATGTCGCAGACGTAGATCTCGCCACGCGTGTCCTGCCCGAACGACGAGATGCCCTGGAGGAGGCTGTCGCTCTGCAGGTCGGCGGTCACCTCGGCCTGGCTCGTCACCGCGCCGCCGTCCCAGACCAGCGTCCACACGCGGTTGGTGCAGTAGTCGCCGTAGAAGTAGGTGCCGACGAGGTTCGGGATGCTGCTGCCGCGGTACACGAAGCCGCCCGTGATCGAGCAGCCGTCGCCGTGCGTGTACTCGGCGACGGGCAGGGTCATGCCGGTCGTCTCGCAGCTGCCGCCGCCGAAGCAGCCCGTGCCCTCCATGATGTTCCACCCGTAGTTCCTGTGGCCCTGCCCGGCGGGCTCCACGTCGACCTCCTCGAGCGAACCCTGCCCGACGTCGCCGATGTAGAGGTCGCCGTTGCACCGGTCGAAGCTGAAGCGCCACGGGTTCCGCAGGCCGTAGTCCCAGATGTCCGGATCGCCGCCCGGCAGGTTGCCCGGCGGCGGCTGCGGGTGCGCGTCGACGTCGAAGCGGAGGATCTTGCCGAGCTTGATCGTGGTGTCCTGCCCGTGCCCGTTCGGATCGCCCGACCCGCCGCCGTCGCCCACGCCCGCGTAGAGATAGCCGTCCGGCCCGAAGGCGAGCGATCCGCCGTTGTGGTTGCCCCACGCGTGCAGGCCGTCGGTGATCTCGAGGAGCTTCTTGACGGCCTGCGGCGAGGCGACATCGGGGTTCGCGGCCGATCGCGCGTACTCCGCGACGGTGATCGCGCCGTTCGAGGCCGCCGTGTAGTAGATGAAGAAGCGCCCGTTCTGCGCGTAATCGGGGTGGAATGCGAGCCCGAGGAGGCCGCGCTCGGAGCCGACGCCCGAGCCGGAGCTCGAGAGGCCCACGGTGCTGAGGAACGGCTCCGCGTTCATCACGCCGTCCTTGAGGATCTTGATGAGCCCCGTCTGCTCGACGATGTAGAGCCGCGTCGTATCGCCGGGCGCGCCGATCGCGAGCAGCGGCTTGCTCAGCCCCGTCGCGACCTGCGTGAGCTTGAGCGCCGGCGGCGGCCCCGACGGCGCCGGCGGGCAGACCGGCCCCTCGCCGCCCGCGCCGGTGCCGGTGCTGGTGCCGCCGCCCGCGCCGCCGGTCCCCGTGGTCGTCGAGCCGCCGCCGCCGGATCCGCCGCCCGCTCCGGTGCTCGTCGAGGAGCTCGCGCCCCCCTGGCTGCCGCCGCCGTCGTCCGAGCCGCACCCGCCCGCCCAGAGGCCGAGGCCCACCAGCACGAGCGCGACCGATCCCACCCACGTTGCCCTCTTCATCGCCAAGTCGTCCATCCTGGGCGATCTAGCGCATCGCCGGCCAGGGGGAGCCGGAATCGTGCGGGTCGTTCAGGGATGTGGATCGGGGGGCGCAGGCGTGGCGCGGGCGCACTGGCCGGATGAGACGTACCCGGCTCCACGGCGAAGCCGAGCGTCCATCACCGCACCCATTTCTGATTGAGGAGCTCGAGAGTGATCTCCTTGATGCTGGGATCATCCACGAACCGCTTGATGAGCTGCTTTTCGCGGCGATATGCTGCCCAGAAATCCATCCATTCCTTTGCTCTCTTCGGGCTTGGTATGTGGATCTTCCAGTGCACGTACTCGCAGGGATCACCGCAGATGGAGCACACGACGCTATCCACCAGCTGATTCCTGCGGTAGGACTTGCCGCAGTCCACGCAAACCCATGTGCGGTTGCTCATCAGGCCGCCTCGACCTCTCCCTTTACCATCGCCCGTGAGGACAAGGAAGGGAGCCTCATGCGAACGAAACCGTGGATGGCAGCGCTGGTCACGGCCGCAGCGTCGGGCTGCGCCGCACCCTGGGCCGGGTCGGCGCCGGTCGCCGGCGTCCGGCGCGGCGCCACGTGGTACAATCCGTGTCGCGGTCGCGGCGTGCCCGCGGGAGGACCAGGATGAGAGCTGCTGCCATCACTTCGATTTGCTTCATGCTGGCCGCGTGCGGAGGGTCGACGACCATCGACCCCGGCGGCGCAGGCGGCTCGGGCGCGAGCACGAGCACCAGCACCAGCACCAGCACCAGCACAGGCTGCCCCGAACAGCCTTTCCTCTGCGCGGACGACTGCGGATCGGATTATTTCCCGGCCGAGGCCGAGTGTGTCGGCGGCGCGTGGGTGTGCCCTCCGGGCACCGTGAACCCGGCGGATTGCCCGCCCGGGACCTGCTGGGGCCCGCCGCTCGCGTGCGAGGTCTGCACGGACGCCGGCTGGGCGTGCCAGCTGGAGGAGTCATGCGTCGCCGGCTGCGGCGGCCTCGTCTGCGCGGGGTGCCCAGCGGGGCCGGCGCCCGCCGTGATCGGCGCCTGCGCCTGCGCCTGCGATGCAGCGGGGCAGGTCTCCTGCGCGCTCGCCCCCGGCTGCTGCGAAGAGGACCTGCAGTGCGGCGACGCCGTCTGGGTGCCCTGCGTGAGCCATGTCTGCAAGGATCCCGTCGCCGGCAAATGCTGGGTCGACGGGGAGTGCGCGCCGGGCGAGGTCTGCGTGGGAGCCAGCGTGTGCCCCTGCGGCTTCGACTGCGATGGTCCGGATCAGCCCGGCGACTGCCTGCCGCAGCCATGATCCCTCGTGGGGAGAGAGATCCGTAATGGCTGCGGCAGCCGCCGCCGGAGTCGTTGAGCCGGTACTCGGACCTCGGAAAGAAATCTTCCCCCAGCCCAGACGATCGCGACTCGTAGAAGGAAGCCGCGTCGGCGAGATCCTCCTCGACGCGAGGGTCGAAGGCGAGGTTCATCTCGCGAGGCGCTGCCGGACTCTACGGAACAGCTCGTCCGCGCCGATCGGCTCGACGACGCCCCGCTCGATCTCATCGAGGCGCCGGAGCGCCTCCGCGTGGCACGCCGCCTCGACGCCCTCGTCGGCTCCGTCGTCGAGGCTCTCAAGAAGCCGATGTGCCAGCTCGGCCCGCTCGGTCGTGGAGAGCGAGAGTGCCTCGGACGTGAGCCGTTCCACCCGTGAATCCATAAGCTTGTCTGCTTTATTGGTAGCATATCTGGCGGCGCCCTGGGGGGGCATCGTGGGCCCTCGCTGGAAGGAGCTTCATCAGCGCCTACGCGCCGCGCCCGCCCCCGCGCTGGCCGGCCTCCCAGCGCTCGGCGTCCACGATGAGGCGCGCCGCCCCTGCCACGCCCGCGGGCAGGACGAGCACCAGCAGGCAGGGGATCAGCCCGAGCAGGGCCAGGCCGAACCCGAACCCGAGCATCGCGGCCGCATTGCGGCGCATGAAGGCCACGCGCGCGGAGATGGGAATGCCGCGGATCGACAGCGGGTAATCGCACAGGTCCCAGGCGATCAGCACGGCGGTCACGGCGAGCTTCAGCGGCGTGGTCACCACCGCCGCAGGGGGGAATGCGACGCCGATCAGGAGCAGGATCGCCAGCAGCGGGAGGCCGAATGCGAAGCTCACGAGGATCGACTCGAGCGAGCGGAGCACGTCGGCGACGAGGCTCGTGGGGGGCCACGCGGGGGCGCCGAGCTTCGCCTCGGCGCGGCGGACGATCCGCTCGAGCGCGGGGCCGGAGAGCGGCTGCGACAGGGCGAGGGCGAGCAGGGCGGCGAGCAGCATCGCGATCGCCGTGGCCACGACGCCGAGCACGTCGCCGAGCAGGCCGCCGCCGCGCGCGCCGAGCAGGGCGTGCACCTTCGAGGGCACATGGGCGACCGCGGCGGCGCCGAGCGCCGAGGTGAGCGCCGCGGCGATGGCGACAGGGACCAGCGCCAGCGGCCAGACGCCGGGGGTCGAGAGCACGAAGCCGAAGCCGCTGAAGAGCGCCCGCACGCCGGCGCCGAAGCCAGGACGATCGCGGGGCGCGGCGCAGGGGCTCGGGGCGCAGGGCGGCTCTACAGGGGGGCGCGACCCGGAGCCCCGATTGTCGGACGGCGCGCCGGCGGGCACCATCGGGCCCGGCGGCGCGGGGGGCGAGGCGGCGCCTCGGAGGGCAGGGGGCTCGTGCGGGGAGGTCATCGGGTGCGGCATGGTAGCCGCTCGCGCGGCCGGCGGGGCTGCCGCGGCGACGCGCATCCGCCTTTGCTTTCCCGCCGCGGCTCCGATAACGGAACGACATGACCTCCAAGCTCAGCGTGATCGCGCTCGCCTCGTCGGTCCTCGCCCTCGCCGCCTCCGCGTGCGGCGGCCCCCCGAAGCAGGCCGAGGTCGCCGACGTCGACAAGGACACCGGCGCCGACATGGCGCCCACCGAGAGCGCCCCGACCCCGGGGGAGGGCGACAAGGCCGGCGAGGAGGAGATGAAGGCCAAGTGCTGCGCCGAGTGCAAGGCCGGCCTCGCCAAGGACCGGAGCGGCGCGTCGCCGGACACCGTCCCCTGCGCGGACTTCACCGATACCCTCTCGCCGTGGTGCCTCGAGCACTTCCGTGCGCAGCCGACCGTCGCCGCCAAATGCCAGTGACGGCGATGAATGCCGCCCCGGCGGCACGCTGACGGCTCGCTCGGACGCCGTGGATCCCGGGCGCGCGAGATCACCCAAGCGCCGCGCCGGCGCCGTGTAGACTCTCGTCATGGCGCGCCCCTCTCGACCCCCCGGCTTCGACATGACGTACCGCCCGGAGCAGCGCATCGCGTTCGGGCCGCCGCTCCGGGAGCGGATCCCGGCGTTCGCGTACTTCGCGTTCGCGGTCGTCGTCACGGGGGTCATCGTCTACGGGCAGCACGCGCCCTCCAGCTCGCGCCTGTTCCAGTACGTCGTCGAGGGCGACCGGCACCGGCTCATCTCGTCGAGCGTGTGCGCGATCATCCTGTTCACGAGCGCGCTGGCCGCGGTGCTCCGCGAGCAGATGCGCGGCGTGATCGTGCACCCGGACGGCATCGAGACGAGGGAGCTCTTCGGCCTCGGGCTGCCGCGCGTGCGGCGGCTCGCGTGGTCGCAGATCGATCGCGTGTCCGTGCCCTCGGCCGACGCGCACGCGGCGGCGGCGCGCGCGGCGAAGGAGGGGAAGAAGGGCTTCAGCATCCGGCTCGACCTCTGGGACGGGTCGCGGCAGTGGCTGCCCGAGGTCGGCAACGTGCTGGGGCTCGCGGTGGTGCTCGAGCGCGTGGCGCTCGCGCGCGCGATCCCGATCGAGGGCGGGACAGGGCTGATCGACGACCTCGGGAACCCGCTCGAGGAGGGCTGAGGCGGGCATTCGGAGAGGAGAGAAGCTAGGGATCACAGGGAGGCGGGGAGGCGGGGAGGTGAGAGAATCATCAGAAAAATCTCGCCTCCCCGCCTCCCCGCCTCCCTGTGAATCTCTCTCTCTCTCTCCCTCTCCCTCCCGCTCCGTCGAGGAACC
>CAYQYG010000004.1:0-59888 GCA_964421485.1 uncultured Polyangiaceae bacterium
CCGGCAGACCGCCGGCCGCACGCCGGACGCCGGACGCCCGCCGGCGCGCCGGCGGGCGCGCGCGGCCCCCGCGGCGCGATCAAGACACATCGAGACACGTCGAGACACATCAATGGTTGTCCGGCGCGTTGACGCCGCCCGGACGCGCTGATACGCAGGAGATCATGAGCGCACGCACCCCCGCATTCATGGCCCACCTCCGGAGCGCGCGGCGCGGGCTCTCGATCGGCGCGGCCGCGTGCGGCGCGGCCCTCGCCGCCGGGTGCGCCGGCCCCACCGCGCGCGAGGTCCTCATCGACCACTACGCGACAGTTTACGTCTACCACCATCCGACGGCCGAGGTGGAGGCGGGCGTCCACCGGCTGCTCGAGGACCGCGGATTCCAGATCAGGCCGATCCGCCGCGGCGACGCGATACAGACGGAATGGAAGCTCCTGACGGGCACCGAGGAGGTCGCGACCATGCGGGAGCAATATTACGTCGTGGTGCGCCGCCTGACGAAGGAGCACAGCCGGGTGACGGCGATGCGGCTCGAGTACTCGAGCGTGGGCATGGAGAGCTATCACCCGACGGTCCCGTACCATGACGGCCCTGACGGCAGCAAGGCGAACACCCGCTCTGACGAGAGGGGCTGGAGCCCGCTCCAGTTCGCGAAGCCGCGGGCCAGGCGGGATGCCGGCCTCGAATGGGAGCTCATCCGCCGCGTCGACCCCGAGCGCGCCCGGCGGATCGAGGCGACGGTGGACGAGGCGCTGAGGGAGCGCGGCGCGGCGGCGAGGTGAGCGCCCGGCCGGGCGCTCAGCCCGGAGGCTCCGGATCGGGCAGAGGCGGCGCGTCGCCCGGGGGCGGCCCGTCGAGCGGCGGCGGCGCCTTGCTCGGCGGCCTCTGCCCGGCGGGCGCTCTCTTCGCGGCGGGCGGATTCTTCACCGGCCGCTTGCCCGCGGCGGACGCCCTCTTCGCGGCGCTCGAGCTCGCGGCGCCGTCCCCGCGGGGCTTCTTCAGCGGCCGCGGCGGGAGGAGCTCGTCGTCGACGACGACCTTCTTCGCGAGGAAGATCGCCGCGTCGAGCTTGTAGAAGCTCCTCGTCCGGTAGAACTTCAGCGCGTGGGCGTTGTTCTCGGCGACCTCGAGCACGAGGTGGGTGCAGCCGCGCAGGCGGGCCAGGTGCTCGAGCTGATCCAGCAGGAAGCCGCCGACGCCGCGGCCCTGGTAGTCGGGGTGCACGGCGAGCTCCTCGACGAACAGCGGGCGCATGTCGTGCTTCGCGAAATAGCGCTCGTTCATCCAGTTATCGGTCCCGCTGATCTCGAACGCGCACTCCGCGTACCCGACGATCTCGTGCGCCGCGCCGCGGCGGACCTCGAACAGGAGCTGCTCGACGCCCTCCTCCTCGTAGACCTCGAGGAACCGCCGCTTCGAGCGCGGGCGCTGGTACTCGACCGTCTCGCGGTTCACGTCGCGGAACACCTTCTTCAAGAAATCCCAGACTCGGTTCAGATCGCGCCGGTGGATGCGCCTGACGCGGATGAGCCCGTCCTCTTCGGGGGCCGCCTGGGGCGCGGGCGCGCGCCGCCCGCGCTTCGCGGCGGGCGGGGGGATCGCCGGTGGTCTCTTCATGCGGCGGGAGCATACAGGATGAGGCCTGAGCGCTCAAAATGAGGTCTCGCCCGGAGCGCCCGCGCGTGGGGCTTGACCGGCGCGGGGGTCACGGGGTCTCCTGGGGCCTCGCCCCCACGTGCGCCGGCTCGACGTGTTCGTCTCCGGCTACGCGCCGGGCCGCGCCGAGCGCGCCCATTACCCTGCGGCCCAGGACCTCCGCGCGGCCGGCTTCGCCGTCACGCTCGGCCGCCCCGGCGTGCACCTCCTCTATCCGAGCAGCGATCCCCGCTTCTGCGAGCCCGACGCCGCGGTGTGGATGCTCGAGCGCGCGGTGCACCTCCTCCACGAGAGCGCGCGCCCGGGACCACAATCGTGATCGATTCGCCGTCGTTCGATCCGTCAGCGACAGATCACTTCAATCCACAGACGCGCTCACCACATGGAAAGCGAACGGGCCGGGCGCGCTCGGCGCCCGGCCCGTCCGGCGCGGCGCGGGCGCGGATCAGCTCGCGGGCTTCATCTGCGCGACCATGGCGAGGCGGCCGTTGATCACGTCCCAGTTCAGGCCGGACAGCACGTTGGCCACGTAGTCGGCCTTCTTCGTCTGGTAGTCGAAGAAGTACGCGTGCTCCCAGACGTCGATCGCCATCATCACGTGGGTGTTGGCGAAGAGGCCGACGTCGTGCTCGGTGCGGACGAGGTTGTTGAAGAGCTTGCCCTCCGTGTAGTCGAAGGCCACGAGCAGCCAGCCGTGGGCGCTCATCAGCGAGGCCTTCGCGTCGGCGAGCCAGGCGTCCATGCTGCCGAACGAGGCCTCGATGATGCGCTTCGAGGTATCGTTCGGCTGGGTGGAGCCGTTGCCGATGTTCTCGAAGTACATCTCGTGCAGCACGGTGCCGTTGAAGGCGACCGGCTCGCGGCGCTTGAGCTCGCTGTACTCGTTGTACGAGTAGTTCGGAGCGCTGCGGTCGGCCGTGCCGAGCTTGTCCCGGATCTCGTTGAGCTTCTTGACATAGCCCTGGTAGAGCGTGAAGTGCGCCTTGAGCTGCGTATCAGTCAGGCCCTTCGCGTTGCCGCCGAGCAGGTGATCGAAATTCTTGGGTTCGCGAGCCATGAATGCCTCCTGGTTCGTGGAGTGGGAGGCCGCTGTAACGCCGCGGCCCTCCGCTCGCAACCCCCCGCGTGCACGGCCCGACTCGATGCCGCCGCGAGATATGTCCCGCCTGGCCGAAGCCGGCGTCCTTCTCCGCGTGGAGCGGGACCTCGCCGCGCGCTGCGCGGGCTGATCCGCCCGTGCCTGCGAGGCGCCCGAGCCGCATCGACGTCTGCCGCGGCCCTCCCCTCGCGTCGCCCCACGCCGGCCCGCCGTCACGCCCGTCCGGATGGCAGCTCACACACGCGCCCCGTCGAGCGCGGCGCGGCGGCCGCCCACGGCCGCCCGTCCGCCGAGATCACGACCGCGCCCGGATCGCGCGGCGCCGCCGCTACGGCCGGAGCGCGATCTCCCCGCAGGCGATCGCCTCCCCCACGTTGCCCGACGGCTGGGTCACGTAATCGTCCTCGCCCTCGTGCACGACGATCGAATGCATCACCACGTCGGACACCAGATCCGTGCCCACCGTCCAGAGGTCGGTCACCATCGTCAGCTCGCCGTACCCGCTCGCGTCGATATAGATGTTGCCGATGTCGCCGAGGTGGAACGGGTCCACGCCGAACCGGCCGTGCTCCGTGCTGTACGGGTTCCAGTGCTCCCCCGGCGCGCTCGGGCTCGAGCAGTCGGCGAGCTCATGGATATGGATGCCGTGCGGCCCCTCCGCCGCCCCCTCGATGTAGATCGAGACCGTCAGCGTCACGTCCTCGCCCACGGCCTCCCAGGTCGCGTCGCCCGTGGCCACGTACCCCGACAGCCCCACGAAGCTCGCGTCCGCGACGGCCCCCGGCGTCGTGGTCGTGGTCGTCGTGGTCGTCGTGGTCGTCGGCTTGTGGCCCCCGCCGCCGTCGGTGTCGTCGTCGGAGCAGCCCGCGATCGCCAGCGAAATCGAGAGACCCAGGCAAATTCGAATGAAATGACGGCTCATGTATCCCCCTCTGAAATGAAGCGCGACAACCGTACGACGCCCGGAGCAGGCGCGCAAACCCGCCGCGCGCGATCGCCCCAGGCGCGCGCCGGATCCGCCGGGCGCGGCGCCCCGCGTCCGGAACGGGTTGCCTCCCGCGCTCGGCTCGGACGATACTGTCGCCGCTTGCTTCCGAGCACGGAGGGCATCGCGTTCATGGCTCGAACACCCATCGCACACCGGACCGCAGCGATCGCGGCGGCGCTCTGCCTCTCGGCCCTCGCGGCTCCGGCCGGCGCGCAGCAGGCCACGGAGGGCTTCGCGCTCGACCGGTTCCACCCGGCCCCGGCCGGCGACCGCCTGTTCGGCGTCCCGTCTCCGTACGCCGCCGGCGAGGGCACCCTGCACCTCATGGTGCTCGCCGACTACGCGCAGAGCCCCCTCGTCGTCCGCACCGCGGACGGCAACGACGATCGCGGCGAGATCGTCAGCAGCCAGATGCTGCTCCACCTCGACGCCGCGTACGCCCTCTGGAGCCGCGTCACCGTGGACCTCGACCTCCCGCTCTCCCTGCAATCCGGCGACAGCGCCGCCGTCTCCGGCAGCTCGGCCCCGGCCCCCTCGGGCGCCTCCCTCGGCGACCTGCGCCTCGGCGCGCGCGTGACCCTCTGGGGCGGCTATTTCGATCCGCTCCAGGTCGCGATCGGCGGCCACGTCTGGCTGCCGACCGGCGATCCGGACGCGTACGCGGGCGACGGCAGCCTGCGCGCGACGCCCCGGCTCATCGCCGGCGGCCTCGTCGATCGCGTCGTCTGGTCCGCCGCGATCGGCCCCGAGCTCCGGTCGTCGAAGAGCTTCGCCAACGTGCAGCAAGGCGCGATGCTCCAGTGGGGCGCCGGCGCCGGCCTGCTCGTCGATCCGGACCGCAGGCTGCAGGTCGGCGCCGAGCTCGCGGGCGGCCTCGTGCTCGAGGACGTGCAGCGGCGGACCACCAACGTCGAGGCGCTGATCGCCGGCAAGTACCGCATCAATGACGATTTCGAGGCCGGCTTCGGCGTGGGCCCCGGGCTCACCGCGGGCGTGGGCACGCCGGAGTTCCGCGCGGTCGGCGCGCTCGCATTCACCCCGGCGATCAAGCCCCCCGAGCGCGACCGCGATCACGACAGGATCGCCGACGAGAAGGACGCGTGCCCCGACGTCCCCGGCGTCGCCGACGCCGATCCGAAGAAGAACGGCTGCCCACCCGCGCCCAGGGACACCGACGGCGACGGCATCCTCGATCCCGCGGACGCGTGCCCCGACGCGCCCGGCGTCGCCGACGCCGATCCGAAGAAGAACGGCTGCCCGCCGCCCAAGGACACGGACGGCGACAGGATCGTGGACCCGCTCGACGCCTGCCCCGAGGTCCCGGGCGTCGCCGACGCCGATCCGAAGAAGAACGGCTGCCCGCCCCCCGACAAGGACGGCGACAAGGTCCCGGACGCCGCCGACGCCTGCCCCGACATCCCGGGCGTCGCCACGGAGGATCCCGCGACGAACGGCTGCCCGCCCGACACCGACGGCGACGGCATCCGCGACGACAGGGACGCCTGCCCCGAGGAGAAGGGCAAGCCGGACGAGGATCCGAAGAAGAACGGCTGCCCGACCGCGGTGCGCGTGACGGAGACGGAGATCGTCATCCTCCAGCAGGTGCAGTTCGACACCGCGAAGGCCACCATCCGGCCGGTGAGCAACGGCCTGCTCGACGAGGTCGCGGGCGCGCTGAAGGACCACCCCGAGATCCTCAAGATCGAGGTGCAGGGCCACACCGACGACCGCGGCGGGAAGGACTACAACGTGAAGCTCAGCCAGGCCCGCGCCGACTCCGTGATGAAGGCGCTCGCCGCGCGCGGCATCGCGGCCGAGCGGATGCAGGCCAGGGGCTATGGCCCCAGCGCCCCGATCGCCGACAACAAGACGGAGGCCGGGCGCCAGAAGAACCGCCGCGTCCAGTTCAACATCCTCGAGAAGGCGAAGAAGCAGCAGTAGCTTGGAGGCTTCGATGAGAAAGCGATGGGCATTCACCGGGCTGGTCGGGGCCTCTCTTATCGGGGCGGCCGCCGGGACCGCGAGCGCGGCCCCGAGCCTCCGGGCGCAGGTCGCGCAGCGCGGCGATTTCATCCTGATCGGCAACACCCTGGCGCACGACTGCGCCCCCGGCGCGCCGGCGCCCGTGGTGGGCGCGGTCGGCGCCTGCGGGACGAACACGGCGGACACGGCGCCCGACGTGTTCTGGCGCAGCGACAGCCCCATGGACGGGCAGGCGGAAGCGAGCACCGCCGTCGGCGCCGACGCCGCCCGGAGCACGGCGGTGCTGAGCCTGCCGCCCGGCGTGACCGTGACGAACGCGTACCTCTACTGGGCGGCCCGATTGACCGCGCTGCCCGGCGACAGCACCGCGCTCCTCGATCGCCCCGGCGTCTTCAGCAGCAACCTCACCGCGCTTGAGGTCGCGGAGTCGACCGACCTCGGCAACTTCTATCAATCGGTGGCGGACGTCACGTCGCTCGTGCAGGCGCACGGCTCCGGCGCGTACCAGGTGAGCGGCGTGAGCTCGCTCGATCTGGTGAACCAGAACGTGAGCGTGGCGGCCGCGAGCTGGTGGATGGTCGTGTTCTACAGGGACCCGGCCCAGCCCCCGAGGAACCTCGCGCTCTTCGACGGCCTGGACGCCGTGCTCGACAACACCGGAATCCAGTCGACGATCTCCGGGTTCGTCGTGCCGGGCTCCAATTTCTCGGCGAAGCTCGGCGTGATCGCGTATGACGGCGACCCATCCACCGGCGACGCGCTCCAGTGGGACTCGAGCACGCTGAGCGACGCGCTGAACCCTGCCGACAACTTCTTCAATGCCACGCGCTCCTCGCTGGGCGCCGCGGTCTCGATCGCGGGCGATCTGCCGCAGCTCCAGGGTACGGCGCAGAGCATGAGCGGAGTGGATCTCGACATCGTCGAGATCCCGAACAACCTGCTGAGCGCGGGGCAGACGTCGGCGACGATCACCGCGGTCTCGAGCGCCGACACCTACCTGCTCGGCGGCCTGGTGACCTCGATATCCACCCTGATGCCGGACCTGTCGACCTCGACGAAATCGGTGGAGGACCTGAACGGCGGCGGCGTGGCGCCGGGCGACACGCTCGAATACACGATCGTGATCACCAACACCGGCGACGGTCCGGCGTTCGACGTGGTCATGAACGATCAGATCCCCGCCGGCGTGACCTACGTGCCGGGGTCGATCCAGATCACCGCAGGCCCGGAGATGGGCGGGAAGTCGGACATCCCCAACGACGATCAAGGCGAATACGCCGCCGCCACCGGCACCGTGACGGTGCGCGTCGGCACCGGCGCCACGGCCGCCGACGGCGGGGCGCTGGCCGCCGGCGAGAGCACGACGGTGAAGTTCCAGGTGACCGTCGATCCCACGGCCGACGGCCTGATCGAGAACCAGGCGATCATCTCCGGCTCGAGCGCCCTGGGGGGCGCGCCGCAGGATTATCCGACCGACGGCAATGGAAGCGCCGACGGCGCGCCGCCGACGGCCGTCACGGTGGACAGCGACGACGACGGCCTGAGCGACGGCGACGAGAGCGCGGCGGGCACGGACCCGAACGACGCCGACAGCGACGACGACGGGCTCGCCGACGGCGACGAGCCGAGCTGGGACCTGGACAGCGACGGCGACGGCCTGATCGACGCGCAGGACCCCGACAGCGACGGCGACGGGCTGTTCGACGGGACGGAGGCCGGCCTCGATTGCTCGAACCCCGCCACGGACGCGGGGGCCGGCCATTGCATCCCGGACGCGGACAGCGGCGCGACCACGACGAACCCGCTCGACGATGACACCGACGAGGGCGGGGTGAGCGACGGGATCGAGGACGCAGACCACGATGGCCAGGTCGACTCGGGCGAGACGGATCCGAACGATCCTGCGGATGACGGGCTGAACGACGACACCGACGGCGACGGGCTGACGGACGCGCAGGAGGGCGCGCTGGGCTCGGATCCGGGCGATCAGGACACCGACGACGACGGGGTGTCCGACGGGACGGAGGCGGACCCCGCCGGGGACGCGGACGGGGACGGGACGACGAACATCCTGGACGAGGACAGCGACGGCGACGGGCTGTTCGACGGGACCGAGATGGGCCTCGACTGTTCGAATCCGGGGACGGATGCGGGGGCGGGCCATTGCGTGCCGGACGCGGACGGGGCGGCGACGACGACGGATCCGCTGGACGAGGACACGGACGACGGCGGGGTGAGCGACGGGGACGAGGACGCGGATCACGACGGGCAGGTCGACTCGGGCGAGACGGATCCGAACGATCCGGCGGACGACAGCGTGCCGTCGAGCTGCGAATCGGACGCGGATTGCGGGGGGGCGACGAGCGGGCTCGTGTGTGATGACGCGACGGGGCTGTGCGTGGAGGGGTGCCGGGGGAGCGGCGGGAACGGGTGCCCGTCCGGGGAGGTGTGCAGCTCGACGGATTCGACGATCGGGAGCTGCGAGGCCGGCGGGGCGGGGGGCGGGCCGGCGGCGGAGGAGGAGGTGGTGATCCAGGGCGGGGGGTGCGCCTGTTCGGTGCCTTCGGGGTCGGCGGAGGGGGTGATGAGCTGGGGGCTGGTCGCGGCGGGGGCGGCGATTGCGGCGGCGCGGCGGCGGCGGCGGCGCGGGGGAGAGAGGGGCTGAGGGGGGCGGGGCGACCGGTGGGGTGTGCCGGTCGCCTCGATTGGCGGGGGGCGTCAGCGGCGCCGCGACCGAGGGGGTGGGTGTGCGGAGGGGCGGGCGCCTTCCCGCGCACTCGTCGCTGCCAGGCGGGCTTCGGCGCAGTGGATGCGCCAGACGGGGGGGGGCGACCTTCGAAGGTGAGGTGATTTCAGGGCCGCTGCTCGGGTGGGGCGTGCGCGGGGCCCTTGCGCCCGCCCCTCCGCACACCCACCCCCTCGGCCGCGGCTTGTGGGGCGCCTTGTGCATTTGTGTTGGATGTTAGTGCTCGTAGTCCCCGCCCCGGGAGGTGAGGGCCCCCTCGGTCTCGGGGGCCGGCGTGGTCGCCCGGCACCGCGCCGGCACCGCGCCGCAACCTGGGACGAACCTTGGGGACGTGATAGTAGCCGAGGTGAGCGGATGAGCGAGCAGCGGGAGACGGGCGGGCGGGGCGGGCTGATCGCCGCGGGGGCGGTGATCGGGATCATTGTAATGAGCATGGTGGCGGCGGTCCTGCTGCTCAGGAGGGCGGCGGATCCGCGGCGGGAAGCCTGCGTGGACGCCACGGGGAAGCTCCTCGGGTCGCTCGGGGAGCCGGTCGAGATCAGGGCCTATGTGACCCGGGGGCAGCCGAAGCTCGACGCGTTCGTGAAGGAGCTCTCCGGGCTGCTCGGGGAATACGAGCGGGCTGGGCGGGGGAAGCTGCGGTTCCAGATCGTCGAGCCGAAGACGGAGGAGCAGCGGGCAGAGGCCAAGGAGGCCGGACTCCAGGAGGTGGCCTTCGGGGAGCCGGGGGGCGAAGGGGACGCGCGGATCACGCGCGGGTTCATGGGGATCTCGGTTCGATACAAGGAGGAGCGGGAGACCATCCCCGTATTGTCGGCGGAGCAGCCGAAGGGGATGGAGTTCTGGATCAGCAACAAGATCCGGGAGGTCCGGGCGCGGGCGGAGCACCGATCGGTGCGGATCGGGCTCCTGTCGGGCAAGGGGGAGATCTCTATCGGCGAGCAGAACCTCATCGTGCAGCCGGCGGGGGGTGGGCCGACGCTCCGGGGGGTGATCGAGCAGGCCGTGCCCTATTACAAGCTCGAGGAGGTGGATCTCCGGGGGGGTGAGGGGGAGATCCCGGCGGAGCTCTCGGCGCTCCTGATCACGCAGCCGGGGCAGGAGATCTCGGAGGCGGAGCTCAGGCGGATCGACGCGTTCATGATGCGCGGGGGGAAGGGGCTGGCGGTCTTCGCGAGCGCGGTGAACGTGGCGCCGAGGGATCCGAAGCTCACGGCGACGCTCGATACACACGGGCTCCCGCGGCTGCTCGAGGGCTATGGCGTCGAGATGAAGCGCGACGCGGTGCTCGACTGGGGGCGGCCGATGCAGATCCCCCTCCCCGGGTCGAGCCGGCTGCTCGCGCCGGCCATCGCGATCGTGGAGCCCACCGGGGAGGGCGCGAGCTTGCGGCTGGACGGGACGTTCGCGCCGTTCTTCAGGCTGGAGGAGCTCGTGTTCCCGTTCCCATCGACGCTGGTGCCGCACCCGGAGAGGCAGCCCGGGGCGACGATCCGGGTCGCGGCGCGGACGACGCCCAATGCGACGGCGGAGGTGTTCGAAGAGCGGTCGCTCGCGCCGGCGGAAGGGGGGAATCCGGCGGGGCAGGTGGCGCAGCGCGCCATCGCGATCAGCGTGGAGGGCGTGCTCACCAGCGCGTTCGGGCAGGGGAGCGGGCGGGACGCGCGCGTCCTCGTGGTCTCCTCGTCGCAGTTCCTCGCGAACCCGTTCGCGCGGGCGGCGGCGGACGGGGCAGGAGACACTCCATTGCTCGCGCAGGTGTACGCTCAGAAGTACCTGACGGCGATGATCCTCGTGTTCAAGAACACCCTCGACTGGGCGGCGGACGAGGACGACCTCTCGGCGTGCACGGTGCTCTGAGGCGCCGGCGGGCGCGCTCCGGCCCGGCGGGCGCCGGGGCGCTCTACGGCTCGAGCGGATCCCGGAAGAACGCGTTGTACCTCGGGTCGTTGAAGCGCTCGTACTGGATCTCGAACGGCTCGAGCTGGCTCACGCCGTCCTCGTGGCGGATCGTGAGCGCCATTGGCGTCACCTCGCGGTAGTTGCTCGTCTCCGGCAGATCATCGTTATGCGCGCCGCCCGCCGAGAACAGGCTGAGGAGCTTCGCGCCCTCGTCGTTGTAGACGGCGCGGAAGCCCTCGACCACGCGCTCGTGGCCGCGGATCATCGCGGTGCACCCGAGCCTCTGCATGAAGGCCTTGAACTGGCGGCGGCCGAACGGGAAGCGCGCGCTCTCGCTCTGCAGCGCGTCGGGCACGAAATCGGCTTCGCTCGGGTCGCTCCACAGCATCTGGAAGCGCAGATCCGGATCGTTCAGCGACGGGAGGCCGCTGTACTTCGCGGCGATCGCCGCGTCGCGCGGGATGCCGGCGTGGACGAAGAGCATCCTGTCGAAGACGAGCATGCTGGGCATGGCCTCGAAGAGGCGCATGTACGCGGCGAACATCTCCGTGGGGGCGATGTCCTCGAGGGACGTCATCGCCTCGGCGGGGCGCACCGGCGCGAGGACGCGCCCCTTGTGCTCGATGTAATACTCGTGGTTGCCGCGCAGCACGAAGACGTGGCCGGGCACCGTGACGAAGAGCTGCATCACCGTGCGGAGGATGCCGCTGTAGCTGAACCTCCCCCGGTCGATGTAATCGCCCAGGAAGACCGCCATCATCCGCGGGTTGTTCCTCGGATCCTCGCGGTAAGCCTGCACCTTGGCGAAGAAATCGGCCTGGAGGAGCGCCGCCTTCAGGCATGAATAGCAGCCGTGCAGGTCGCCGAGGACGAGGAGCTCGACCCGCTCGTCGGGCGCCGGCGAGAAGACGTAGACGTGCCCGTCGAGGAAGATCGTGCCCGCCGGGAAGCCGCTGAAATCCTCCGCGCGGGCGAGCTTCCCCGCGCCGTGGGAGCGCTGCTCGTCGAGCTTGGCCATGAAGCGCTCGACGATGGCGAGGTCGGCCGCGGACTGCCGGGCGAAGGTGGCCGCGTCGCTCGCGTAGTCGTGCTCGAACGTGCTGAAGAAGGGGTGATCCGGCTCGCGCGGCGCGACGCGCTTCGCGGGGTCGATCATCACGGCGCCGCGCTCGAGCGACTGGACGTCCTCGTCGCCGAGCTCCATCGGCGCGTCGAGGAGCGCGATGAGCTCGTCCCGGAACCGCTGCTCCTCCGGGGAGATCACGCCGTCGGCGCGGATCAGCGCCTCGGCCGAGGCGAGCAGGTTCGCGCGGTTCTCGTCGTCGAAGCGCTTGAAGAGCTCGAACGTGCGCAGCTTGAGCTTCGCGAGGACGAACCGCTTCGTGCTCTCGTCCTGCGCGACGCTCTCGCTGAAGTAGCCCTGGATCTCGTGGTCGATCTCGCCCAGGATCTCGTGGAAGTGGGCGGTCCACCGCTGGAGCGTGCCCTCGTGGCCCGAGAGGTCCTCGCCGATGGCCGCGGCCGCGCGGGCGTGGACGAGCTTCGCGATGTAGTCGCGCACGAAGCCGCGCTCGTTCGAGTCGAAGTCGCCGTCGATGTAGCCGAACGCCGTGAGATAGTAGATGACCGCGTGCATCTCTAGCTCGGCGCTGCGCGGATCGGAGCTGAAGGATATCACCGCGGCGCATTGTTCCCGAGGGGCGGGGGCGAGCGCAAGCCCTGATCGCGGCGCGGGCAGGGCGCGCCGGTCACGCCGGCGCGCTCGCCCCGGCGGCCTGGAGGAGCGCGTCCCAGGCGGGCACACCGAGGCCGCCCAGGGGCCGCGCGAGGTCGGCGGCGCGGCGCGCGGCGGCGTCCTTTTCGGCGCCGGGCGTGAGGCGGCGCGCGAGCTCGAGATGCGCCTGCACGGCCAGAACGCGGCTCACGTGGTCCTCTGCCGTGTCGCCGAGGAGCGCGACGGCCCTGCCGGCGAGCTCGCGAGCCATCGACAGGGCCTTGTCGATCGACGGCTCCAGCATCACCAGCCCGAGATCGACCGTGACGCGGGCGCGCAGCCGCGAGCGGCGATCCAGACCGGTGCGGCCCCATTCATCGATGAAACCCTGGGCGCGGCCAAGCCACGTCCGGGCGCCTTCGGCGTCACCGGTTTCGACCGCCAGCATAGCAGACGCATAGGCATGCATCGCCCGGTCACGGAAGACCGCATCACCCTCCCAGCTCTGGCGAGCCGGGTAGACCGCAGGGACCACAGAGAGGAGGTGAGCGGCGCGCGCGGTGTCTCCTCGGGCGGCCTCGACGAGCGCCGTGAGCGCGCCACAGCGGCCAAGCAGCCTGGATCTCATCCAGAAGTCCTGCGGTCGCATGTCATCAAGAATCTCGTGGGCCATCTCGCCCTGGCCCATCAAGAACCTCAGATCGGCAGATACGACTCGATGGTCGGCATCCAGCGAAGGAGGGAAGGGGCTGGTCCGGTCCCGAGAGGAGGACCAGTCAGGGCTGTGTACCCCCTCGATCGCCGTCACCACGCGCCCACGCTCCACCCATCTGAGCATACCGGACACCTCGTCCTCGACCGCGCACCCGACGTGGCGCGTGATCGCGTCATCGAGCCCCTCCGCCCGCTGGAGATGACCGATGCACCAGCGCACAAGGGCGTTGGAGCCGAGGACTCGGACTTTCAGCCAGAGCTTCAAGTCCATGTCGAGGGCGGATGGCTCGGGGCCTCCGTCAATGAGCGCCAGCGCCCGCTCGCCATGCTCCACGGCCTCGGAGGCGCGATCCTGTGCGGCGAGCGCGATGCAGAGCCCTGACAGCGCGATGGCTTCGATCTCGGGGGCATCACCGATCAGAGCCCGATCGCCGACACGATCGAGGAGCTCGCGGAACAACCCCTCCGCCTCGCCGAATCGCCGCCAAGCCAGCACCTCGTCGGTCATGCGCCTGATTCGCCGCGCCCCGACACCGGGTTCGTCACTCTCCGTGGTGGGCGCGTCGAACAGGAGAGCGCGCGCCTCTCGATCGAAGGTGATGTGCTCCACCCAAGGCCACACCAGGAGATCGCCCCCGAACAGCGCCAGCGAAGGGATCGCTCTGAACGATCTCGCGATGTCGACGCGGGGCAGAGCCTCCGCGGGCGAGCCCCCCGCGACGGCGCCCCGGGGCGGAGCCTCGGCCTCGCGCTCGATCCTGTACTCACCGCTCCGGATCGACCAAACGTCCGGAGCCGCGGTGGCGAACACGGGCGCCAGCGCCTCCGGCAAGAGCACGAGGACCTCTCCGCCGTGCGATTGCATCACGTTTCGCTTCTCGTTCCAGAGGGAGAAGAACCGCGCCCAGGCGTCAGAATCGACGTGGGGAGCCCGCGTGGCGTCGACGACGTGGATCACGCCGTGCGCGCTGAGATCGTCCGGCGGGCTGAGGAGCGGGAGCAGGACGCCGTCGGTCAGCTCCGCGTCGGTGAGGGGCGCGATGGTGGGCCGGCCGGCGTATGGATCCAGGCGGACCAGCGTCACCTCGCCTCTCCGGAGGCGCGGCAGCTCCTCCGCGAGGGCGTCGATCAGCTGATCGGCGGCGCGCGGGCTGGCGCAGCGGGCGAGGTAGAGGTGGAACCGGCGCGAGAGCGCGAGCGCGCGAACCAGCCGCGAGCGCTCGTCGCCCGCGGCGGCGCTCATGCGTCCGTTCCCTTGCCGGAGAGCCCCTTCCTGGACGCCGGCTCCGAGAGCTCCCGCATCCCCGCCACGGACGGGTGGACATCCACCCATTCATCATCGTTCAGATACCGCAGGATCACGTTGTTCTGGAGAAACATGTCGGCGGCCTCGCGCTCGTGGTCGTTGCTCGTGATGAGCCGCTTCGTGCGGCTGACCGTGCCCAGCCAGGCGATCGCGCCGCTGTCATACACGATACCCCGATAGGCATTGCCCGCGCGCTGCAGCTCCTTCTCCAGCGCCCCCGCGCTCACGGGGAACGTCTCGAGCTCGAGCAGGCTCTGGAGGAGGCGCACGATCTCGCGCGGATAACCTCCGGACCAGAGCGCGATCGCCCGGATCCTGTCCCGGAGCTCCGCCTCGCCGAAGAGCTCGTGGAGAGATTCGTCGTCGATCCGCTTCCTCACGAGCTCGGTGATGACCTCGACGCCCTCGGGGTGGAGCTTGCCCTCGGGATCGCGGACCTTGATCATGGGCAGGAAGGACACGGGATCGCTCATCCGGCGCGTGAGCGCCGGTGGGATCGTATAAAGCGCGTGCACGGGGAGCTGTAGGTACGGGGCGCCGCTCGAGAAGATGCGCTCGGCACTCTCGAGCACCGGCCTCCAGCTGAGGCTCGTCCCTCGAAGCTTCTCGAGCGAGTCGAAGAGGATGACCAGCCCGGAGCGCCCGGTCTTTCTGGCGCGGCCCTCCAGCTCCCTGAGCTCGTCGTGCACGAAGCGGACGAACGTGGCGAGGTGATTCGCGACGATCTCGCGGACCCGATGGCGGAGCGTCGGGTTGGTCTTGAGATTCAGCTCCATGCCGACGTCGAAGCCCACCTTCGAGACCTCGACGTCGGTGCTGGAGAGCCACGTCGAGAGCCGGCGAAGGGGACCATCCTTCAGCGCGCCCGCGGCGTCGCCGCCCTCCGCAGCGATCACGGCCCGCTCGGTGTGAAAGAGGATCAGCGCGAGGATGTCCGAAACGTCGATCTCCACGGTGAGGTCGAGCACGTCGTCGGCGTCGATGAGCACCGTCAGCAGGTTCCGCCGCTTTGGATCCGAGAGCCGCGCGGCCAGGCGCCGGATCTCGGTGCTCTTGCCGGTCCCCCGGAGCCCCGTGAAGAGCTGGCATACGGGCGTCTTCGAGAGCTCGATCTGGCGGGCGAGCTTGTTCGTCCAGTTCGCGCCCCGGACCCCACGGTGGTCGATGTCCACATTCCGGACGTCGCCGGGCGAAAGGGGCTCGTCCGGGTTGCAGCGGTTGTACAGGTCCTGGATCCGCTCGAAATCCATCGCCCCGCCACCCTAGCCCATGGCTCGATCGCGGTCAGCAACTTCGCAGCGAGGGAAAAGGTCGAGCGTGTGCCCCGTCCGCCTGCGGCGGAAGCTCGCGCCACCCGTGTCAGGGATCCCGCTGAGCCGGCGAACGGTAGCAGGCAAGGCGGCCCCGGTCGCATTGCGCCGCCACGCGCGCGATCTCGCGGTCGGCCGCGTCCGCGCTGGCCTGGAGGTCCTCCCAGGTCCAGCCGCCGGGCGGGGTCTCCATCACGACGAAGCGGTCCTCGCCGTCGCGCGGGTGCTCGGGCACGATGCAGAGCTCGTCCCAGTCCCAGCCGACGTCGGCGACCACGCGCGGGCGCAGGCCGAGCGGGCGCCGGGACCAGGGGACGCCGAGGCAGGTGCGCCATAGCCGGCTGCCGCGGCCGTCCACCACGAGCCGGTACCGGCAGCCCGCCGCGACCGCCGCGTGCGCGAGCAGCCCGACCAGGACCCCCGCGGCCTCGCCCCAGCCGAGCCACCACCTGATCACGCCCGCGGCGAGCGGCACGCCCAGGATGCCCCACATCAGCACCGCCAGCGCAGCCAGCACGTCGAGACCGCCCACCACCACCCGTGACGCGCGCACCGAGACGTACATGGCGCTCCTTACTTGGTTACAGTGTCAGGAAACCATCCCCTGGACATCGACCCGATCCACCCTGCGACGGGCGACTTCCCACCGCCATGCGGATCCCATGCGGCGGGTGCCGCCTGGAGTTTTTTGGTTGTACACTCAGGAAACATGGAAGGCAAGGGCCTCGTGGTGTAGGATCCGGCCATGGGTCGACCGAGCAACACCGAGGCGCGGCGGGCGCAGATCGCGGACGCGATGATCGCGGTCGTGGCCGGCGTCGGGCTGGACGCGGCGACGGTGCCGGCCGTCGCGGCGGCGGCGGGGCTCTCGCCGGGGCTCGTGCATTATCATTTCGCGAGCAAGGACGAGATCCTGCCGCTCGCGGTGGAGCGGCTCGGGCTGCGGCTCGAGGTGCGGGCGGAGGCGCGGCTCCGGGCGGCCGGGGACGATCCGCGGGCGCGCCTCCACGCGCTCTGCGACGCCTGGCTCGCGCGCGGCGAGGGCGAGGATCCGGGGGCGGTGCGGGCGTGGGCGGCCATCGGCGCGGCCGCGGCGCGCCGCGAGGACGTCCGGGCGCTGACCGCCGCATTCACGGACCGCGCCGTGGAGCGCGTGCGGCGCGAGGTCGCGCGGGCCCTGCCCCCCGGGCGGCGCCGCAGGGCCCGTGACGTCGCGACGAGCGTCGTGCTCTTCATGGAGGGCGCGCTGCGCGTGGGCACGATGAGCGACGCGCTCGCGCCCGGCGACGGCGCGCGGCTTTCGCACGGGCTCATCGAGGCGCTGCTCGATGGCTGACCCGCCGCGCATGGTAGGATGCGCCGCGATGCGGCGGTGGCTGTGGGCAGTGATGGCGGGATCGGTGAGCGCGCTCGGGATCGCGGGGTGCTCCGGCGGCCCGATCGTGAGCGCCGGCGAGGCGCGCTGCCGGGCGCTCTGCGAGCGGGCGCGGTCCTGCCCGTCGGACACCAAGGCGACGGTCCGCGACTGCTACATCGCGTGCGACGACCTCGAGGCCCTGAACCGCGCGAACGACTGCCACGACGAGGTCGACGCGCTCTACGACTGCATCGAGCGGCACGAGCCCTGCGCCGACGTGGACGTGGAGTGCGCCGACCAGCAGGACGTCTACTCGGACTGCATCGCGGATCAGTGCTCGACCGATCCCGACCGCGACATCTGCCTGTGACCCGGCGCCCCGCTCAGAAGCGCTCCGGCATGTCGCAGGACCACGCGTGCGGCTCGCACCGGGGCAGGCGCTCCCTCCCGCCCCGCGACGCGCGCAGCCAGCAGCACTGGATGAGCGGGTGCGCGCGGGCCGGCCTCCATTGCCGGGGCGGTGAGCACTCGCCCGTATCCGCGTCCCATACCGTCTTCGATGTCAGCCGCTCGGGCTGCATGCATGGACGCCCCCAGGGTCGCCAGAAAACGATGCCCTATCACCGGCGCGCCGCAGCGGGCGCCGCGGGCGCATCCGCCGAGAGCCGGAACAGCGCCGCGCCCGCGGCGACGAGCGCGACGTCGCGGAGGACCGTGGCCATCGTGACGGGGCCGGAGCCGTCGCCGAAGCAGCCGCAGGTGATGTTGATGCCGCGGGCGACGACCGAGATGACGGCAATGGTGAAGACGCCGAGCAATGCGGTCGAGGCGAGCGCGCTCGCGCGGGCCCAGGGGCGGGGGGCGGCGATCAGGGCGAGGCCGAGGACGACCTCCGTCGCGGGGAGCGTCGCGGCGAGGAGGGGGGCGAGCTCGGGGAAGAGCTGGTAATTGTGGATCTCGATCGCGAACGAGGCGGGGTCGCGCATCTTGAGGGCGCCGGTGAGCGCGAAGAGGGCGCCGAGGGAGAGGCGCAGGGCCCAGAGGAGCGCGGTGCGCCGGCGGGGCTCGGGGGCGGGCGCGGGGGATCCGAGGGCGGGGGGCGATTTCGCGGTCACGGGTGCGATTCCTTCGAGCCGGCGACGGCGCACTCGGGGCAGGGGCCGGAGGCGCAGGCGAGGCCCTGCTCGGCCCAGGCGGGGAAGCCGCCGCGGAGGACGCGGAGCTCGCCGCTGAGGCCGTGGCGGCGGAGGGTCTCGGCGACGGCGAGGGCGGCGTCGCCCGTCTCGCCGTAGATGACCACGGTGGCGGCGCGATCGAGGCGGCGGATGGCCTCCTCGGCGCCGCTCGCGCTCGCGTCGCAGGGGAGGTGCAGGGCGCCGGCGACGTGGCCGGCCTCGAACTGCTCGGCGGGGCGCGTGTCGGCGAAGATGACGCCCGCGCGGCCGCAGAGCAGCGAGGCGTCGTGCGCGGTGAGCTCGAGGATCGGGGCCTGCTCGGCCGCGCCCGCGGTGCAGGTGGTGGGGGGCTCGAAGCCGCCGAGGGCGACGCCGGCGGGGTGCGCGGCGTTGACGCCGAGGCCCGCGAGGGCGCCGAGGGCCGTGAGGCCGGCGGCGCGCAGGAGCAGGAGGCGGTCGATGCGCCAGGACATCGGGGCGAATCTAGCGCGACCCGGAGACGATCGCGAACGGTCCTGTGGACCCCGGGGCCCGGAGACCGCGGCCGCGCCTCAGGGGCAGGCGGCCGGGAGCGCGGCGAGCGAAGGGGCGAGCGCGGTGTAGTCGTCGTGGCGGACGCCGCCGCGGAGGTCGCCGTCGAGCTTGTAGAAGTACCGGCGGGCCGCGTGGATGCCCGCGGCCCAGTAGGTGTCGACGTCGCTCGGCATGTTGCCGAACGCGAGCTCCGGGACGATGCCCGTGGCCCCCTTGAGCAGGGCGAGCTCGGTGGCCTTGAACGCCGCCGCGGACGCGCCGATCGCGCCCGCGGAGCTCAGGGTGGTGCGGAGGAGGCCGGGCGGGAAGCCGCGCAGGCTCAACCATTGACGAGTTTTGTCGACGAGCCACTCGGGTCGCGCGGTGAGATAGAACACAAAGTACCCTCGTCCGGCGAGCGCTCTCATGGCGTCCGCCGCGCCCGGGTGCGCCGCCGGCGGCTCGCCCCCGGCGAGGTCGTCGAGGAGCGCGGCCTCGCTGGAGGTGAGCGTGCCGTCGACGTCGGTGACCGCGACGCGGGCGCCCGGCGGGAGGACCTCGAGGAAGAGGTCCGCGGCGGTGCCGTCGCCCGCGACGGCCATGTGGACGCGATGGCGGCCGATATCGAGCGGGCGCGTCTCCTTCGCGATATCGAGGAAGACGCGGCCGCCGCTGTCGGTGACGCCGAGGACCGGCGGGTGCGGCCGGTCGTCGTCGGTGGTGCGGCGGGTGCCGATCTTCTCCCAGGCGGCGCCGCAGCCGCGGAGGAGGTAGACGTCGATCTCCTCGTCCTCGAGGTCCTTGTCCTGGGGGCCATACGCGAATTTCGCGATGACCCACTGAGGACCGCCCGGGCGGAGGAAGAGGTCGCGGCCGCGGTGGCGCGGCGCGCCGGCCGCGGCGGCGAGGCGCGACCGCTTGTGCTTGAAGGGGCGCGGCGAGAGCGCAGGCAATGGCGCGTCGCAGGCGGGGCGCGGCGGGCAGGCGGCGGGAGCGGGCGCGGACGCGGACGCGGGAACGGCTCCGGACGCGGGCGCGGACGCGGGCGCGGGCGCGGCAATGGGCACGGGGCCTGCGTCGGTGCTCGCGGCCGTTCCGCGGCAGGCGGCGAGGGGCAGCGCGAGGAGCAGCAGGGCGCGGCGCGGCCTCACGGGAACACCAGGTAGCCCGGCGGGACGTGCTCGGTCAGCCAGACCTGGTTGGGGGTCAGATAGAACAGGTGGCCGGCGGCGGCCATCTGGGCGGCGCGGACCTCGAGGATCACGGGGGCGCCGCGGCGGGCGCCGACGTCGACGGCCGCCTCGCGCTTCGCGGAGAGGTGCACGTGCGTGCGCTTCTGCCTCCGGAGGCCGCCCTCGCGGATCGCGGCGAGGAAGCGGGCGACCGTGCCGTGGTAGAGCGTCGCCGGCGGGTGCGCGGGGGAGTAGCCGAGCGCGACCGAGATCGAGTGGCCCTGGCTCGCGCGGATCCGGTCGCCGCCCTCGCTCAGGGCGAAGCGCTGCTTGTCGCTCCGGCGGACCACGGCGGCGAGCTCGTCGCGGGTCATGGGCACGCCGTGCGCGGCGGCGCGGCGGAGCAGCTCGTCGACCTCGACCCAGCCGGCCTCGTCCAGGGAGAGGCCGATCGAGTCGGGCCTGTGGCGGAGGACGAAGCTCAGGAGCTTGCTGAGGCGCTTCTCGCGGTCGGGGTCCACGGCCACATGGTCGGGCGGACCGGGCCGGAGCACAAGCCCCCGCGCGCGCCGATCATTCGCGAAATGTGCATTGATCGACGGGGCCGCCGTCGTGCTACCGTGCCGCGCATGAGCGAGGCCCCTTTCGATCTGGAGAACCCCACCGAAGAGCACCGGATGCTCCGCCAGATGGTCCGCGACTTCACGCGCGACGTCGTCGAGCCGCAGGCCGAGGAGCACGACCGGACCGCGACCCTCAACGTGCCGCTGCTCCGGAGGCTCGGGGAGCTGGGGCTGCTCGGGATCACCGTGCCGGCCGAGCACGGCGGGGCGGGCATGGACGCGCTGGCGGCGGTCATCGTGCACCACGAGCTCTCGAGGAGCGATCCCGGGTTCGCGCTCGCGTACCTCGCGCACTCGATGCTCTTCGTGAACAACTTCTTCCACGCGTCGACGCCGGAGCAGCGCGAGCGGTACCTGGCGAAGGTGATCTCGGGGGAGCACATCGGCGCGATGGGCATGACCGAGCCGACGAGCGGGACCGACGTGCTCGGGATGAAGACGTCCGCGCGGCGCGAGGGGGACCATTTCGTGATCAAGGGCCGCAAGGCGCTGATCACGAACGCGCCGGAGGCGGACGTGTTCATCGTGTACGCGACCGTGGAGGGGAAGGTGACCACGTTCGTCGTGGAGCGCGGGTTCCCCGGGTTCTCGACGGACGAGAAGACGCCGAAGATGGGGATGCGGGCGAGCACGATGAGCGAGCTCATCTTCGACGACTGCGTGGTGCCCGCGGCGAACGTGCTCGGCCAGGTCGGCGGCGGGGTGCGCAACATGATGCGGAACCTCGAGATCGAGCGGCTGACGCTGGCGGCGATGAGCCTCGGGATCGCGGACCGGTGCATGGAGATCATGACGACCTACGCGGCGGAGCGGCAGAGCTTCGGGAAGCCCATCGCGGAGCACGGGCAGATCCAGCGCTACATCGGGGAGAGCTACGCGAAGACCGAGGCGGCGCGGGCGCTCATCTACACGGTGGCGCGCGCCGTGGGGCCGTCATTGCGGAACCGGCTCGGCACGGACGCGTCGAAGCTGTTCGCGGCGCCCGTGGGCAAGGAGGTCGCCGACAACGCGATGCAGGTGCTCGGCGGCTGGGGCTACTGCGCCGAGTACAAGGTGGAGCGGTTCTTCCGGGACGCGAAGCTGCTCGAGATCGGCGGCGGGACGCTGGAGTCGCACCAGAAGAACATCACGCGCGAGCTGATGAAGCGCGCGGCGGTCTGAGCGATGCGCCGCCCCGCCCTCGCGATCGGGCTCTCGCTCTCCTCGCTGTGGCTCGGCTGCGTCGCCGCGCCCGCGCCGGCCTCCGCGCCCGCCGCGGAGCCCGCAGCCGTGACCGCGGCCGGCTCCGCGCCCGGCTCCGCGCCCGGATCCGCGCCCGGATCCGCGCCCGGATCTGCGGCCGGAGCCGCGTCCGCGCCGGGATCCGCGCCCGCGAAGGCGGCGGAGCTGCCGCGCGCCGAGGTGCCGCCGCCGCTCACCGACGCGGAGCAGGCCGAGGCGCAGAAGAAGTGCAAGGCGCTGCTCGCCGCGGTCCAGAAGCCCGCGAAGGGGGACACGCGGGGCCCGGTCGCGCGATTGCAGGAGGCCATCCAGAGGCCGCCGGCAGGGATGTCCGCGGCCGACGTCGATCGCTGCTCCGATCTGCTCGGCCGGGGGTTCCGGGGGTATCTGTTCGCGGCATTCGAGGTCGAGGCGCGGGCCATCCTCGGGCGGATGTCCCGGGAGATGGTCGCGGCATTCCAGCAGGACGGGGCGCTCTGCCCCGGGACGGAGCGCGCGGTGCCCGACGACCCGGCGAAGGTCGCGCGCGGGCCCTATGAATCGACGGCGGCCGACTGGGACGCGCCGGCCTGGAAATGCCTCCATTTCTCGATGGAGGGGCAGCCGCAGCGGTTCCAGTACGAGATCCGGACGGACAGGAGCGCGCAGGCGTTCGAGCTCATCGCGCGGGGCTCGCCCGAGCGCGACGGCAAGTTCATCGAGCTCGTGCAGCGCGGCGCCGTGAAGGACGGCCGCGCCGAGATCCAGGCGGCGGCCCGGCGCTGAGCCGCCTCCCCCGCATTTCCGGAACAATCAGCGAATCCGGCGATCTCCCGCATTGCGAGCAGGGGCCGGCACGGGCGCCGACTTTGCTTGTCCACGGAGCGGCGTGTCGTAATTGCCGAGGCGCACGTGAGCACTCGCCCGGATCGGACGGCGTCCGCGCAGGCGCTGGTCAGGTACGTGAACGTGACGATGACGGCGGGGGCTCGCCGGGGCCTCGCCGTGTTCGCGCTCCAGGACCGGATCATGCTCGCCTACCAGGGCGTGGTCGCCGGCCTCGCCTGGAGCCGCGGGGCGTCGCAGGCGCAGTGGGCGTCCTGGGTGATCGCGGCGACCGTGCTCGGGTGCGTCGCGGGGCGCGCTGCGGCGCTGCCGGCCAGGGTGCGCGGCCCGACGTACCGCGCCGTGCTGGTCGGGGTGCTGCTCGTGAATTACCTGATGCTCCGGGATCTCCTGCCGATCATCCGGCCGGATTCCGTCGACGGGGCGCTGCTGGACATCGACGTGGCGGTGTTCGGGGTCGAGCCTTCGCTCTGGCTGGAGCGGTGGAACCGCGCGCCGATCGTCGAGTGGTTCTCGTTCTTCTATCTCGGCTACTTCCCGCTCATCGGCGGGTACGCGCTCGCGGTGCTCTGGATCCTGCGGCCCGGGCGGCACACGGCGGAGTTCGCGCTCGGGAGCGTGGTCGTCTATTGCGGCGGGCAGCTCGGCTACCTGCTCGTGCCGGCGTTCGGCCCGATCCGGCACCTCGCGCCGGAGTTCGCGGGGCCGGTGCAAGGCGGCTACTTCTGGGGCTTGATCGAGGGCGCGGTCGCTTCTTTCGGGGCGATGAAGGACGTGTTCCCCTCGGTGCACACCGCGGCGAGCGTGTGGCTCACGATCTTCGCGTACCGGCAGGCGGCGCGGGACCGGCGCTGGCGGTGGCCCGCGCGGCTCACCGGGTTCACGGCGGCGAACATCGTCGTGTCGACCGTGCTGCTCAGGTGGCATTACGCGATCGACGTGGTCGCCGGGCTCGGGCTGGCGATCGTGGCGGGTGCGGTCTCGCGCCGCTTCTCCGGGAGGGCAGAGGCGGGCGCCCAGCGCCAGGGGACGGACGGGGACGAGGCGGGGGGCAGCGGGGGCGGCGGGCTGCCCGCTTCGTGAACGACGCCGCCGCGCAGGCCGGGCGGCGGCCAGGCTCCGACCCCGACGAAGGCGTTGACACGGGCGGCGAGTTGGGGCAGAACCACGCGCCGTTTCCGCGCATCGGTGAGGTAGCCAAGCGGTTAGGCAACGGTTTGCAAAACCGTCATACGCGGGTTCGAATCCCGTCCTCACCTCCAGAAAAATCAGGTCATCTCGCGGGGTTGCGTGTGAGGGCGTCGGCCCCCGGCGGTCCAGGACGCGACGCTGCGGGACGCCAGACCCCATCCGCTGCGGCAACAGCGCGGTAACAAGGAAGCCGGACGGGCAAGCGGGCGGGGCGGTCTGCTCACCGCCACGGCGAGCACGTTCGAGGCTCGCAGCCGTAGGCGGCGAGCGAGGCAGATCGTGGCGCGGGCGATCGAGCTGACGGGCCGGCTGCCGCCGCCGTTGCGGAAGGGGCAGATGCGTGCGATCGTGGGTGTGCTGAGCCGGCGGATGATGTCGTTTGTGAGAGAGGTGCTCATGGATCCGAAGAAGACCGCCGAGACCCCGTGGTTCCGAGAATTCCGCCTCGAGCTCGAGGCCGCCGGCGAGGCCAGGGGCAAGGCCGAGGGCAAGGTCGAGGGCAAGGTCGAGGGCAAGCGGGAGGCCGTCCTCGCCGTCCTCTCGACCCGCGAGCTGTCCCTCTCCGCGGCGCAGCGCCGGCGAATCGAGGAATGTACTGACGTGGCGCTCCTGGACCGCTGGATCCGCCTCGCCGCGAAGGCGTCCTCGGCCGATGAGGTGCTCGCGCCCCCGCCGGACGCGCGCCGGAAGCCGGCCCCCTCGCCCCGACCCGCCGCACGCCGCCGCGCCAGCCGCGCCTGATGAAGCACCAATCCATTCTCCTGTCCGAGCAAGACATCTATCCTGGCTTGCGCCGCTCGAAATCGGCATGCAGCGCATTGCATTCATCCGGCGCATCGGCCGCCAGAAGGCGGCACGGAATGCGCTCTCCGCCTGGGCCCATCGGCGCGTCACGAGCGCGACGCATGTGCGCAGTCACACTCTGATTCCTCTAAAGTCGAGGCCGGTCGCTCCTCCGCGCCCGCCGGTCTCGCTCCGATGATGATCGCGAAAGGGACCAGGAGGCCGGTCACGCATCGTCGCATGGGCGCTCACTCTACCTACTTGGATGGACGCGATAACCGCAACCGCTCCGCTCTGGCAGGAGGCCCCCTCGGTCCCGGGGTCCGGCGTGGTCGCCCGGCACCGCGCGAGCCCGAGCAGGAGAGCCGGCCAGCCGGGCGGGGCTTCGCTCAGCGCCCCCTCGGCTCGGGGACAAGAGGTCGGGGTTGACGCGCGCGCACGCTGCGTTAGACGGCCTCTTCGACGGCTTGCGTGCCCGAGGAGGGAGCGCGTCTCGTGCATTGCGTTCATCGAGGCTCAAGAGTCGACCCATCTCGACGCGATCCGGAGGCGCGGGGTCGTGACGGCGGAGCGGTGACGTCCAGATGAGCCCGGTCGACCGCCGCTATACGCCGGTCGAGGTCCTGCACGACGACCACGGGACGACGCTGACTCGAGCGGTGCGGACCGCGGACGGCCGCCCGGTGATCCTGAAGGCGGTCGACCCGAGGCACGGCCGCCCCGATGACGTCGAGCGGCTGAAGCGAGAGCACGACATCTGCAGGACGCTGGACCCGGCGATCGTCCTGAGGCCGATCGCGTTCGAGCGCCGCCATGACCGGCCGACCCTCGTCCTGGAGGACGTCGACGGCGCGCTGCTGGACCGCGAGCTCGGCGCCCCGATGGACGTGGAGCGCTTTCTCCGCCTCGCGATCCGCATCTCGTCCGCGATCGCGGAGCTGCACCGGCAGGGCGTCATCCACAAGGACATCAAGCCCCAGAGCATCCTCGTCGAGAGGGCCACGGGCGCCGTGAGGCTCTGCAACCTGGGCATTGCGACGCGGCTCCCTCGCGAGCACACGCGGGCGGGGAGCCCCCGGCAGATCGCGGGATCGCTGCCTTACATGTCGCCCGAGCAGACGGGGCGGATGAACCGCCCCGTCGACAGCCGCACCGATCTCTATTCCCTCGGCGTCACGCTCTACCAGCTCCTCACGGGCAAGCTCCCGTTCCAGGCGCGCGATCCGCTCGAGTGGGTCCACTGCCACATCGCCCGCCGCCCACCGTCACCCCGCGAGGTGGCGCCCGGCGTGCCCTCGATGATCGAGCGCATCGTCATGAAGCTCCTGCAGAAGGCGGCGGAGGAGAGGTACCAGAGCGCCTGGGGCCTGCGCCACGATCTGGCGACGTGCCTCGAGCAATGGGTCGCGCACGGCGCGATCGAGCCCTTCCCCCTCGGCGCGCGGGACATCCCCGATCGGCTGCAGATCCCGCAGAAGCTCTATGGCAGGGACGCGGAGGCGAGGACGCTGCTCCGGGCCTTCGACCGCGTCGTCGCCACAGGCGCGCCGGAGCTGGTGCTCGTCTCCGGATACTCCGGTATCGGCAAGTCGTCGCTCGTGCACGAGATCGAGAAGCCCATCGTCGGGGAGCGGGGCGTCTTCATTTCAGGGAAATTCGACCAGTACAGGCGCGGCGAGCCGTATTTCACGATCGTCCAGGCCCTCCGCGACCTCGTGCGCGAGATCCTGACCGAGAGCGACGCGGTGATCGCGGGCATCAGGCAGCGGCTCCAGGCCGCGCTGGGCATCAATGGCCAGGTCATCGTGGACGTGATCCCGATGGTCGAGCTGCTCATCGGCAAGCAGCTCCCGGTCCCGGCGATGCCGCCGGCCGAGGCGCAGAACCGGTTCCGGATGGTGTTCCGCCAGCTCATCGCGGTGTTCGCCCGGAAGGAGCACCCGCTCGCGCTGTTCGTCGACGATCTCCAGTGGGCTGACTCGGCGAGCCTCGCGCTCATCGAGGACCTCGTGACGCACCCGGAGATGGGTCACCTCCTGGTCCTCGGCGCATACCGCGACAACGAGGTGACGCCGGCTCACCCGATGATGCTGATGCTGGACGAGGCGTCGAAGGCGGGGGCGCGCATCTCCAGGATCGTCCTCGGCCCGCTCGCCGAGGAGGACGTCGCCACGCTCCTCGGCGACGTGCTCCATTGCGATCGCGCGGACGCCGCGCCGCTCTCGACCCTGATCCACGAGAAGACGGCCGGCAACCCGTTCTTCGTCGTCCAGCTCCTCGGGGCGCTCCACGAGGAGGGCCTGCTCCACCTCGACGCGCGCGCGGGGAGCTGGCAGTGGGACCTGGAGAAGATCCGCGCGAAGGGATCCACCGACAACGTGGTCGACCTCATGGTCGCCCGGCTGTACCGGCTGCCCAGAGGCACGCGGGAGGCGCTGATCACGCTGGCGTGCCTGGGCAGCCGCGCGGACGCGGCCACGCTGGCGATCGCGCTCGGCGGGACGGAGGCGGACCTCTCCGCCGCGCTCTGGGAGCCGATCCGGGAGGGGCTCGTCGCGCGGCTCGGCGACGAGTACAAGCTCCTGCACGACCGCGTGCAGGAGGCCGCGTATTCGCTCGTGCCCGAGGATCGGCGCGCGAGCGCGCACCTCCGGCTGGGCCGGATCCTCCTGTCCCGGATGTCCGAGGAGCAGATCGAGGAGCGGGTCTTCGACGTCGTGAGCCAGCTGAACCGCGGAGCCGCCCTGATCACCGACCCGGCGGAGAGGGAGCGGCTCTGCCGGCTCGACGTGCTGGCGGGGACGAAGGCCAGGGCGTCGATCGCGTACGCCTCGGCCTGCGTCTACCTGACCCAGGCGACGGCGCTCCTGCCGGGGGACGCGTGGAGCACGCGCTACGAGGACACGTTCCGGCTCTTCATGCTGCGGGCCGAATGCGAGTACCTGAGCGGCAGCTTCGAGGTGGCCGACGCGCTGTTCGACGAGATCCTCGCGGAGGCGCGGTCGAACCCCGATCGCGGCGCGGTCCACGGCATGCGCATGAGGCTGTACCAGGTGTCGGGGAGGTACGACGACGGGGTGACCGTCGCGCTCCTCGCGCTGCGGCTCTTCGGGGTGACGATCCCGGAGGGCGGCGCGGCGCTCTCCGCGGCCGAGGAGAGCGAGATCCAGGCCATCCGGACGTGCCTCGAGGATCGCCGCGTCGCCGACATCATCGACGCGCCGGTGGCCACGGATCCCGACGTGCGGGCGATCATCCGCCTGCTCGTCGAGGCGGCCCCCTGCGCGTACATCGGGCGGCCGAGGATCTTCCCCCTGCTCGCCCTGAAGGCGGTCACCCTCTCCCTCCGGCACGGGAACATCGAGGAGTCGTGCTTCGCTTACAGCGTCTATGGATTGATGCTGGTGTCCGTGTTCATGGATATCCAGCGCGCGCTCGATTTCTCGGAGATGTCGCTCCGGCTGAACGAGCGGTTCGGCGACGCGAGGCTCCGGGGGACCCTGCTCCACCTCCACGGCGACCACATCAACTTCTGGCGGCGGCACATCGCCACCGATTTCCCGATCCTCGAGCAGGCGTTCCGCGCCTGCCTCGAGGTCGGCGATTTCGTCTACGCGGGGTTCCTGGCCTTCGAGACGGTCTGGCAGCTCGTGGAGAAGGGCGACCGGCTCGATGACGTCGTCGAGGCCTCCCGGAGGTTCGCGGCGTTCGCGAGGCAGAGCCACAACGACGCGGTCTACGAGACCATCCGCCTGGAGCAGCAGCTCGTCGCGTGCTTGAAGGGGGCGACGCGGGGGCCGACGAGCTTCGACGACGACGCGTTCGACGAGGCCGCGTGCCTCGCGGTGATCACCGGGGCGACGTTCGGCTGCGGGATCGTGACGCACCGGATCATGAAGCAGATGACGGCGTACATCCACGGGCGGTACGCCGAGGCGCTGGAGGCCGCGGCCGCGGCGGCGGAGGTGCTGGGCGCGGCGATGGCGATGCCCATGGAGGCGACCCACCACTTCTTCCACGCCCTCACCCTCGCGAAGATCCACCGGGGCGCGCCGGCCGGCCGGCAGCGGGAGATCGCCGCGACCTTGAGGGATCTCCTCCGCAGGCACGCGATCTGGGCGGAGAGCTGCCCCGACAATTTCCTGAATCGCCACGCGCTGGTCTCGGCGGAGATCGCTCGCCTCGAGGGCCGCGCAATGGACGCCATGCGGGGCTACGAGCGGGCGATCCGCTCGGCCCGCGAGAACGGCTTCGTGCAGAACGAGGCGATCGCCTGCGAGGCGGCGGCGGCGTTCCACGAGGAGAGCGGCTTCGGCGAGATCGCCGACATGTACCTCGACCGGGCCCGGGCCGCTTATGCGCGCTGGGGCGCCGACGGCAAGGTCAGGCAGATCGACAGGCTCCGCCCGCGCCGGCCCCCGGCCGGCGCGGGGGCGCCCGCCGCCACGATCCTGGTCCAGTCGGAGCAGCTCGATCTGCTCTCGGTCGTCAAGGCATCTCAATCGATCTCGGGCGAGATGGTCCTGGACAGGCTCGTGCACACGCTGCTCGAGGTCGTGCTCGAGCAGGGCGGCGCCGAGCGGGGGTGCATCCTCGTCTGGCGGGAGGGCACGCTCCGGATCGCGGCGGAGGCCTCCTCCGGCGAGGACGGCACGGTCACGAGGATCCTGCGCGAGGATCCGCGCTCGTCGGGGCCGATCGTGCCGCCGTCGATCATCGCCTACGTCGAGCGGACCAGGGAGCGCGTGATCGTCGACGACGCCGCCGGATCGCCCAGGTACGCCGCCGATCCGTACGTCTCCCGCGCGAGGCCGCGGTCCGTCCTCTGCTTGCCGATCGTGCGGCAGGCCGAGGTGATCGGCGCGCTCTATCTCGAGAACAACCTCGTCGTGGGCGCGTTCACCCCCGATCGGCTCATGGTGCTCGACGTGATCGCCTCGCAGGCGGCCATCTCGCTGGAGAACGCGCTGCTGCTCGCCGGCGAGAAGCGGGCGAGGGCCGCGGCGGAGGAGGCGGAGCGCCGCGCGGTGTTCCTCTCCGGCGCCGGAGAGATCCTCGGCCAGTCGCTCCATCGCGCGCGGGTCCTCGAGCGCCTCGCCCGGCTGGTGGTGAGCGGGTTCGCCGAGTGGTGCGTCATCGACCTCGTCGAGGGCGGCGAGCTCCGGCGCGTCGCGTGGGCGCACTCGATCCCGGAGAAGGAGCCGCTGCTGATCGAGCTCGGGGAGCGATATCCGCCGGCGTGGAGCTCGCCGCACCCGTCGTCGCGGGCGGCGGCGACCGCGGAGCCTGTGCTCGTGCCCGATCTCACAGACGACCTGCTCCGCTCCTTCGCGGTCGACGAGGGGCACGCCCGGCTGATCCGGGAGATCGGCGCGACGACCGTGTTGATCGTGCCGCTCGCGGCGCGGGGCCGGGTCCTCGGCGCGATCGGCTTGGGATCGGCCAGGCCGGGGTTCCATTTCGGAGCGGCCGAGCTCGACACGGCCCTGGAGCTCGGCCGCCGCGCGGCGCTCGCGATCGACAACGCGCAGCTCTACGACGAGGCGCAGGCCGCGGTCCGCCTCCGCGACGAGTTCATGGGCGTCGCGGCGCACGAGCTCCGCACCCCGCTGACCTCCCTCGGCCTCGTGCTGCACTCGCTCCGGCGGGCGATCGCGTCGGGGAGGCCGCTCGAGGCCGCGAGCGTGGCGCCGGCGGTCGCGCGGGCGATCCGCCAGAGCGATCGGCTGACCGCGCTGGTCGAGAACCTCCTCGACGTCACGCGCATCGCGGGCGGGCGGCTCCCGCTCGACCTCGCCGAGATGGATCTCGGGGCGCTGGTCCGCGAGGTGGTCGAGCGCTTCGAAGCCGACGCGCTGCGGGCGGGGTGCCCCGTGACGGTGCGGGACGGCGGGCCCGTCGTGGGGAGGTGGGACCGGTCGCGGCTCGATCAGGTCGTGACGAACCTGCTCGCCAACGCGATCAAATTCGGCGCCGCGAAGCCGATCACCGTCACCCTCGACGCCGCGGACGGCCATGCGAGGCTCGTGGTCGCGGACGAGGGGATCGGCATCGACCCGGCGCAGCAGCCCCGGATCTTCGAGCGCTTCGGGCGCGCCGTGTCGTCACGTCATTACGGTGGGCTGGGGCTGGGCCTGTACATCAGCAGCAGGGTCATCGACGCGCACGGCGGCTCGATCAGCGTGAAGAGCGCGCCCGGGGCCGGGACCGCGTTCACGGTGGATCTCCCGCTGGATCCGAAGTAGGTCGGCGCTACGGCGCCTCGCAGGTGTGCTGCGGCGTGCAGGCGCAGGCTGCGCCGCCGCAGGCGTCGGCGCAGCCGGAGCTGTCGACGCACTCGACGCAGTTGCCCTGGCCGTCGCACTGGTCCAGGGTGCCGCAGGCGGTGCCGGGCTCCTCGTTGGAGAGCTCGCAGACGCCGGCGTTGCAGGCCGCCGGGGTCCTGCACGGGTCGCCCTCGCACTGGGACACGTCGACGCACTCGACGCAGTCGCCGGCCGGCGAGCAGAACCTGCCGCCGCCGCACGGGGCATTCTCCGGGAGCGGCGGGTGCACCGGCGTGCCGCTGTCGCAGGCCTCGGTCGTGCACGGGTCGCCGTCGTCGCCGGGCACGTCGGTGTTATCGGGCACGCTGGAGAGCTCACCGCCCAGCGTGCACACCTGGGTCTTGCAGTCGCCCTCGGTCTGATCGGCCGTGGGGCCGGCCGGACCGGGCGCCCACTCGCACGCGCCTTCGTGACAGCTCGCGACGTTGCACGGGACCAGCGCGCAATCCGAGGAGGTCGAGCACATCGTCCCGCCCGTCCCGGCGCCGCCCGCGCCCTCTCCGCCCCCGCCTGCGGCGCCGGTGGTCGTGGTCGTGCCCGCCGATTGGCCCCCTCCTCCGACGGCGAACTCCGGCCCAGGGCACCCGGGCAGGAGCAGCAAGGCGAGGGATGGGACCAGGAGCCAGCGCGCGGCGGTCGACATCGGCTCACTTTACGGCAGGAGCCGGGCGCCCCTCAATGGCCAAGGCGAGGTTCTGCACCTTCCGGCGCGCCTTCTGCCTCAGACGAGATCTCGCACCTTCGTCCGGAAGAGCGTGAGCCCGACGCGCACGCGGTTCGGCTGCCCGCGCGCGAGGGCCTCGGCCAGGTGCGCGGCCTGCCGCGGGCGCACCCGGGACGGCATCGGCGCCTCGTTGGGATCGACGACGGCCTCGACCAGCGCGGGACCCCTGGCGCGGAACGCGGCCGAGAGCGCGCTCCGCACCTCGTCGGGCCGCTCGCACCGGATCCCGACGGCCCCGCAGGCCTCGGCATATTTCACGAAATCGATCGGCTGGAGCTCGACGCCGTACTCGGGGTTGCCCAGGAACACCATCTGCTCCCATTTGATCTGCCCGAGGGTGTTGTTCTTGATGACGATGACGCGGATCGGCAGGTTGTGCTTCACCGCGGTCGCGAGCTCGCCCATCAGCATGGTGAAGCCGCCGTCTCCGACGAACGCGACGCATTGCCGGCCGGGGAAGGCCGCCTGGGCGGCGATGGCGTACGGCAGGCCGGGCGCCATGCTCGCGAGGTTGCCGGAGCAGGAGAACTGCTGGCCGCGCCGCAGGCGGAGGTTGCGGGCCGCCCAGGTCGTGATGGTCCCGCTGTCGGTGGTGATGATCGCGTCGTCCTCGAGCACCTCGTTGAGGCGCGCGGCGACCACCTGGGGCTTCATGGGCATGTCGAAGCGCGACTCGCGGTCGCGCATGAGCTCCCACCACTCCCGCATGCGGAACTGCGCGAATTCGAGGAAGGAGCGGTCCTCGCGCCGGGCGAGCAGCGGCAGGAGCGCGCGGAGGGTGGCCTTCGCGTCGCCGGTGAGGCCGATCTCGACCGGATAGCGGAGGCCGATCCGGGCCGGATCGCGGTCGATCTGGACGGCGCGGGCCTGGCCGGGCTCGGGCAGGAACGTCAGGTACGGGAAGCTCGTGCCCACGAGCAGCAGCGAGTCGCACTCCTCCATGGCGAGCTCCGAGGGGAGCGTGCCGAGGAGCCCGAGGCCGCCGGTGGTGTACGGGGAGTCGTCGGGCACCACGGCCTTGCCGAGCAGCGCCTTGACGATGGGGGCGGCGAGCCGGTCCGCGAGCACCTCGAGCTCCTCGCCGGCGCCGAGCGCCCCCTGCCCCGCCAGGATCACGGTCTTCTTGCCCCGGTTGAGCAGCGCCGCGGCGCGGCCGAGGTCCTCCTCGCGGGGCACGACGATCGGCGGGGTCCAGCTCGGCGCGGTGTGCCCCTTGACCTTCATCATGGAGGGCTCGTCCTCCGAGGCCTTCTGCTCCTGGAGGTCCACCGGGATGGTGAGGTGCGCGACGCCGCGCCGGGAGAGCGCGGTCCGGCACGCGACGTCGACGAGCGCGCGGAGCTGGCTCGCGCCCGTCATCATCTGGTTGTAGACGGCGACGTCCTTGAAGAGGGAGATCAGGTCGACCTCCTGCTGGTACGCCGTCCCGAGGAGGTCGTGGTACGTCTGGCCGGTGATCGCGAGCACCGGGGCCCCGTCCATCTTGGCGTCATAGAGGCCGTTCAGGAGGTGGATGGCGCCGGGGCCGGACGTCGCAAGGCAGACCCCGAGGCGGCCGGTGAACTTCGCGTACGCGCACGCATTGAACGCGGCGGCCTCCTCGTGCCGCACCTGGATGAAGCGCACGCGGCCCTCGCGGACGCGCAGCGCCTCCATGATGCCGTTGATGCCGTCCCCCGGCAGCCCGAAGACGGTATCGACGCCCCATTCGATGAGGCGCTCGATCAGCATGTCCGCCGCGCTCTTCGCCATTGGATCCTCCCCGAGCCCGCCCCCCGCGGCCGCGCCGCGGACGACGCCGGACGCCGCAGGGGCGCGGCCGGCCATGATTGCAGCGCGCGTGCCGCCGGTCCGCCGCAGAGCCCGCCGGGGGAGGCACGGGGGGTGCAGGGAGGGCAAGGTGTCGGAGGGAGAGCAGAGGGGCTCGGCGGAGCAGGGAGGGAGAGCATGCGAGACGGTTTCGTCACCCACGCGGCGAGCGGTGTGCTCGGCGGCGCCATGGGCGCCCTGATCCTGGAGGAGGGCGCGCGGCGCGCGCGGCGCCTGCCCGCGCGCCTCCAGCCGCCCCCGATCCGCCGCGATCCGGCCGATCTCGTCGTGTCCCGGATCGAGGAGCTCCGCGGCCGCCCGCTGCGGCGGGGCGTCCACGAGGCGGTCGCCCGGTCGCTGCAATGGGGCTACTACGCGGCCTGGGGCGGCGCGCTGGGCCTGCTCGTGGCGCGCCGCCGCGTCCGGACCGTGCGCGACGCGCTCCTCTCGGGCGCGGCGCTGGGCACGCTCGTCTGGGGGGCCAGCTATGGCGCCCTGCTGCCCGCGGCCAGGCTGACGCCGCCATTGCACCGCCAGGGCGGCCGCCACCTGGTCGCCGCGCTCCTCGGCCACGTGGCCTACGGGATCGCGAGCGCCCTGCCCATCCTGGCGCTGGACCGGTTCGTCCGCCCGGAGCCGACCTGGCGGCGGTGGGCGCGCGCGCGGCGCTGATCGGGGGCTCGTGGAGATCGCGCCGCGCCCGCGGTTGGGGTAAGGTCCCACCCCGAAATGCCGGCCATCCTGATCGTCGAGGACTCGTCCGCCATGCGGGCGCACCTCCGCTCCTGCCTCGGAGAGCTGCCGGAGATCGGCGAGATCGAGATCACCGAGGCCGCGAGCGGGTTCGAGGCGCTCCGGCTCATGCCGCGGAGCCGGTACGATCTCGTCATCGCCGACGTGAACCTGCCGAACATCGACGGGCTCGAGCTCATCCGCTTCATCCGCCAGAGCGCGCAGAACCGGGGCGTGGGGCTGATCGTGATCTCGAACCGCTCGTCCGAGCGCGATCGGGAGCGCGCCCTCGCCGTCGGCGCCGACGTGTTCCTCGCGAAGCCGTTCGCGCCCGACATCCTGCGCGGCGCGATCGTGCGCGTGCTCGCCGGCGAGCGCCGCGCGCGCCGCTCCGATCCCGGCGCGCACCGCCTGTAGGCCGCGCCCCCGGCTCCAGACGATTGATTGAGATGTAAAGGTTCTCCGGGGCTACCCCGCCGCCCGTCCGGCGGCGCGCCAGCGGTCGCCGGCGCGCTCGGCGCGGCCCTCGCGCTCCAGCTTGAGGAGGTGCGCCTCGAGGCTCATCCGCGCCAGGGGCCAGGCGATCCTGGGCGTGTCCGCGTAGGCGTCCGGCAGGATCGCGTCGAGGTCCCCGCCCGCCGCGCCGCGCGCGAGGAGCGCGGCCTCGACGAGCCGCTCGCGCATCAGGCGGTGCGCGACGTAGCGCGCGAAGAGCGACGCAGGCGCGTCGATCGGGTCCCCGTGCGCGGGGAGCGCCACCACGGCGTCGAGCGCGGCCAGCCGCTCGAGCTGCGCGAGGTACTCGATCATGTCCCCGTCGTGCGGCTCGATGAGGATGGTGCCCGCGCTCGCGACCATGTCGCCGACGATCACCACACCCGCGTCCTCGTCGAGCAGGCAGACGTGGCCCGGCGCGTGCCCGGGGGTGTGCAGCACGCGCCAGCGCCGCGGCGGATCGCCGTCGAGGACGAGCTCGTCGCCGTCCTCGAGGCGCCGCTCGACGCGCACGTCGGGCACGCGCGCGGCGGTCTCCGCGTGCGCCCAGACGGGCAGCCCGAGCTCGCGCGAGAGCAGCGCCGCGCCGCCGACATGATCGGCGTGGTGGTGGGTCAGCACGATCGCCGCGAGCCGCCGCCCCTGCGAGGCGAGCCCGCGCGCCCACTCGATCCAGGCCCGCTGCTCGTCCTCGAACGGCGTGCCGGGCTCGACGAGGATCAGCTCGCGGTCGCCGATCGCGTAGCTGTTCGTGTGGGTCGCGGGGGGCAGGGTGGGCACGCGCGCGGGGAAGAGCTCCACCCCGCGCGCGACGCTGCGGGGTCGGATCACCGCTCGACGACCACGGCGACCGCCTCGCCGCCGCCGATGCAGAGCGTGGCCAGGCCGCGCTTCTTGCCCTGGTCCTTCATCGCGAAGAGCAGCGTGGTCAGGATGCGCGCGCCGCTCGCGCCGATCGGGTGGCCCAGCGCGACCGCGCCGCCGCGCACGTTGACCTTCGCGGGATCCAGGCCGGCCAGCTTGTTCACCGCGAGCGCCACCACCGCGAACGCCTCGTTGACCTCGAAGAGATCGATCTGGTCCACCGTGAGGCCGAGCCTCTCCGTCGTGCGCGCGATCGCCGCGGCGGGCGCGGTCGTGAACCAGAGCGGCGCCTGCGCCGCGCCGCCGTAGCCCACGATGCGGGCGAGCGGCTCGAGGCCGTGCTCCTTGACCGCCCGCTCGCTCGCGAGCACGAGCGCGCTCGCGCCGTCGTTGATCGACGAGGCGTTCGCCGCGGTGATCGTCCCGTCCTTCACGAACGCCGGCTTGAGCGACGCGAACTTCTCCGGCTTGCCCGCGGGCGGCCCCTCGTCCTGCGAGACGAGGACCGCGTCGCCCCGCCTCTGCGGCACCGTGACGGGCGCGATCTCCGCGTCGAACAGCCCCTCGCGCTGGGCCGCGAGCGCGCGGCGGAAGCTCTCCCTGGCGTACTCGTCCTGCGCCTCGCGCGAGAAGCCGTGCTCCTTCGCGCAGGTCTCGCCGGCGTTGCCCATGTGGAAGTTGCCGTAGGGATCCCACAGGCCGTCATGGATCATGCCGTCCACGAGCTTGCCGTCGCCCATGCGGTAGCCGGTGCGCGCCTGCGGCAGGTAGTAGGGCACGTTGGACATCGACTCCATGCCGCCGGCGACGACGATGTCGGCGTCGCCGAGCGCGATGGTCTTCGCCCCGAAGATCACGGCCTGGAGGCCCGATCCGCAGACCTTGCCGACGGTCGTGGCGGGCACCTTGTCCGGGACGCCGGCGTAGATCGCGGCCTGGCGCGCCGGGGCCTGCCCCACGCCCGCGGAGAGCACGTTGCCCATGAAGACCTCGCCGACGAGCTCGGGCGCCACCTTCGCGCGCCGGAGGGCGGCCTCGATGGCGACCTGGCCGAGGCGCGGCGCCGGGAGCGGCGAGAGCGCGCCCTGGAAGGCGCCGATCGGCGTGCGGGTCGCGGCGACGATGTAAACGGGGACGGGCAGGGTCATGACTTCCTCCAGCGCGTGGTGGGCCGCCCGCCTCTATGAGGCCTGCGCGAGGGCGCTGGGAGCCCCCCTTCGGAGGGGAGGCCCGGGCGGGGAGCGCTCCGTCCCATACCGCCGCGGGGAGGACCGGACAAGCGGCGGCTTGCGACGGGCGCGGCCCCGTGGGATGCGCGGGCGGGAGCGAGCCCCCACATGAAGACCTCCGACCTGCACCCCGGGGCGCCCGCGCGCGCGCCGATCGATTTCAGCTCCTGGCCCTCGATCCGCGACGATTTCGCGATCGCGGCGCGCCGCCTCCCCGCCTCCGGCGCGGCCGAGCGCCCGCTGGTCTACATGGACCACGCCGCGTCGACGCACCCGCCCGAGACCGTGCTCCGGAGCTACGTCGAGTTCCTCGAGGGCTCGTACGCGAACGTGCACCGCGGCAGCTACGAGCTCGCCCGGCAGGCGACGATGCGCTTCGAGGACGCGTACCGGCTCTGCGCGGAGTTCATCGGCGGCAACCTCGACGACGGCTGCGTGGTGTTCTCGTCCAACACGACCGGCGCGCTCGACCTCGTGGCCCACCTCGTCAGCGGGCGGCCGGGCAAGGTGCTCGTGACCGATCTGGAGCACCACTCCAATGATCTCCCGTTCCGCCGCCGCAACATCGTGGTCCGGGTGGGCACCACGCCCGAGGGCCGCCTCGATATGGACGATTACGCGAGGAAGCTGCGCGCGAACGACGTGAAGCTCGTGGCCGTGACCGGCGCGGCGAACGTGACCGGCTGGATGCCCGACCTGCACGCGATGGCCCGGATGGCCCACGAGGCCGGGGCGCTGATCTCCGTGGACGGCGCGCAGCTCCTGGCGCACGCCCCCGTGGACGTGCTGCCCGACGGCGACCCCGGCCACATCGATTTCTTCGCGGCGGCCGGCCACAAGGCGTACGCGCCGTTCGGGGCCGGCTTCCTTTATGGCCCCCGCTCGGTGATGGACGAGGCGCCCGCCTACATCCCGGGCGGCGGGACCGCGGCGAACGTGACGGCGACCGGCGTGCAGTACCTGCGCGCGCCGGACCGGCACCAGGGCGGGACGCCCAACATCCCGGGCGTCATCGCGATGGCGTCCGCGCTGCGCTACCTGTCGAAGGTCGGGATGCGCCGGGTGCGGGAGCACGAGCTGTCGCTCCTCAGGCGCGCCTGGGAGGGCATCCACGCGATCGAAGGCGTCACCGTGTACGGCCCGCCCGCGGTGGACGAGCGGGTGGGCATCATCGCATTCAACATCGCGGGCGTGAGCGACATGCTGGGCGCGGCGATCTTCTCCGAGGAGGGGACGATCGCATTGCGCAATGGTCGCTTCTGCGCGCACGTGTACGCGGACAGGCTGCTCCGCAGCCAGGGCGGGTTCGTGGCGGAGGGCGGCCACCCGCCGGGGGCGATCCGGGCCTCGCTCGGCCTGTTCAACACGGAGGCCGAGGTCGACTGGTTCCTGCACGTGTGCCGGCAGATCCGGGACCGGAACTGGAGCGGGCGATACCGGATGAACAAGGGGTCCGTGATCGCCGACCTCTCCGGGCGCTGCGCGGATCGGTGGATGGAAGGCGCCGGCGACGACTCGCCCGGCGCGGAGGACGGCCCGGCGGGGGCGAGCGCCGAGGCCGGGGGAGCGGCCCCGGTGAGCTGGCTCGGAGGAGAGATCTAGCGCGGAGGCGCCGCGAGCCAGGCGTCGATCAGGCGGCGGGCGATGCTGATCGGCGGCGGGAGCGGGGGCATCGCGTCCCGGTGGAACCAGCGCGCGTCCTCCAGCTCGGTCGTGTCGACGCGGAGCTCGCCGCCCGCGCGGCGCGCGGTGAAGCCGATCATGATCTGGTGCGGGAACGGCCAGGGCTGGCTGCCGAAATAGGTGATGTCCGCGACCTCGATCCCGGTCTCCTCGCGCGCCTCGCGGGCGACGCACGCCTCGAGCGCCTCGCCGGGCTCCAGGAAGCCCGCGACGAGGCCGTACATGTCCGGGGGGAACCGGGGCTGCCGGGTCATCAGGATGCGCGGACCGTCGTGGATCAGCGTGATCGTCGCCGGCGTGACCCGCGGGAAGACGTCGTGGTCGCAGGCGGCGCAATGCTTGGCCCGCTCGCGCGCGCGCGCCTCCAGGGCGCCGCCGCAGGTCCCGCAGTATTGATTCGTCCGGTCCCAGTACTGGATCTGGAACGCGGTGCCCGCCGCGTCGAAGGCGCCCGCGTCCATTCGCCCGTGGAGCCTCCGCAGCGAGAGGAGCGCGTGGCCCTCCGGGGCGGCGGCGTCCCCGGCGAGCTCCGCGGAGCAGCAGGGAACGCCGTCGAGCTCGCCGAGGGGCTGCGTGCGCACGGCGCGCACGCCGAGGGCGCCGAGGTCCCGGGCGACGGGGACCTCGTACGGCCGGCCGCCGCCGGGATCGCGGACGAGCAGATCGCCGCCGCGGTAGGCGAACCAGGCGATGTCGGCGTGCTCTGCCGGCCGCTCGAGGCCGGGGCGGAAGCGAGGCGGGGTCATGGAGGGCGCACCGTAGCAGAGCCCGGCGGCGGTCCAAACCCCTGCCCGCTCGCCGCTGTCGCGCATCCGCGCGATCCGGGGTACAAGGAGCCCGACCCATGACCTTCCAAGACCTGATCCTCAACCTCCAGAAGTTCTGGGCCGACCGCGGCTGCCTCATCGTGCAGCCCTACAACTCGGAGGTCGGCGCCGGCACCTTCAACCCGGCCACCTTCCTCCGCGCGCTCGGGCCCGAGCCGTGGAACGTCGCCTTCGTCGAGCCCTCGCGCCGGCCGGCGGACGGCCGCTACGGCGACAATCCGAACCGCCTGCAGCAGTTCCACCAGTTCCAGGTCATCCTCAAGCCGAGCCCGCTCGATATCCAGGACCTCTACCTGGAGTCGCTCCGCGCCATCGGCACGGACCCGCTGAAGCACGACGTCCGCTTCGTCGAGGACGACTGGGAGTCGCCGACGCTCGGCGCCTGGGGGCTCGGCTGGCAGGTGTGGCTCGACGGGCAGGAGATCTCGCAGTTCACCTACTTCCAGCAGATCGGCGGCATCGATTGCCGCCCCATCTCGGGCGAGCTCACCTACGGCCTCGAGCGCATCGCGATGTACCTGCAGGACAAGCCCAGCATCTACGACGTCGTCTACTCGGACTCGGGCGGCAAGGTGATCCGCTACGGCGAGCTCTACAAGCGCGCGGAGTGGGAGTGGTCGACCTACAACTTCGAGGAGGCGGACGTGGCCGAGCACTTCGCCGCGTTCGACCAGTGCGAGGCCGAGGCGAAGCGGCTGCTCTGGCGCGGGGTCGATCCGTCCGTGAAGGGCGCGAAGATCGATCCGAAGAAGGCGCTCGTGCTGCCGGCGTACGATTTCGTCGTGAAGGCGGCGCACCGCTTCAACGTGCTCGACGCGCGCGGCGCGATCAGCGTGACGGAGCGGCAGCGCTTCATCGGACGCGTCCGCGGGATGGCCCGCGCGATCGCCGAGACCTACCTCGCCCAGCGCGAGGCGCTCGGCTACCCGCTGCTCGAGGCGCCTGCGCTGGCCGCAGAGTAGGCGCACCACGCAGCGCGGCGGCGGCGTCACGGCGCGGCGGGGATCTTCCGCACCATGAAGCTGACGTTCGGGTAGCCGGCCGCCGTGGCGGTCAAGAACAGGCTCTTCACCGCAATGGACGGCGCGTCCCCGTCGATCTGGAGGACGACGGCGCCGGGGAACGTCGCCTTCGGCTGCACGCTCACCCAGAGCCGGCGCTTGGCCTCGAGCAGGGCCTCTAGCTCCGGGATCTTCTCGGGGCGGCCGAGATCGCCGGCGCCCCGGATCGAGCCGGCGGAGACGCCGTCCACGAGGATCTGGTCGCCGAGCACCGAGATCATCGGCGCGTCGATCATGTCCATGCCGCTCACGGCGCCCGGGATGTCGACCCTGGGACCCGGGCACTCGCCGGAGGCGGAGAAGCTCATCAGGAGGAAGACGACCGTCACGACCAGGAAATCGATGAAGCTGGCGAGGTTCAGCGAGGCCGTGACGCTGCGCCTGCCGCCCCCGCCCGCGCTCCTCGCGACGAACAGGAGGCGCACCTCTCTCAGGAGGCGCCGGCCTGGGGTGTGAATGGCGTGCGCGTGCGGATCCCTGCGCTTCAAGGGTCTCCTGTCCATGACGTCTCCTCCCGGCGGTGGGGGAATCCACCGCGCGCTGCGGGGCGCACCGTGGGACCCGCGGCGGGAGGGAGAGATTGGGCGCGCGGGGGCCGGCGCCGCCGGAAACCCGCATTGTCCAGCGTGAGTCCAAGAATCCACGATTGACGCTCGGGGCTCCGGGTCGCGCCCCCATGTGGAGCCGCCCTCCGCCCCGAACCCCGGTCAGCGCTCGCGCTGGTCCGAGAAGAAATCGCGGAGCTCGGCGTGGCGGGCGCGGGCGTCGGCGCGGCCGAGCTCGATGAGCTGGCCGGCGAAGGTGCCGTCGAAGAGCATGTAGGACAGGAGATCGGCCTCGTTCCTCGATTCGCGATCGGCGAGCTGGCGCATGAGGCGGCCGGGGAGGCCGCCGACCCTCGAGAAGGCCGGGGAGCGCACGAACTCGGCGGCGAGGCGGCCGATGTCCTGCGAGGGGCGGACGAGCAATGCGCGCATCGGGCGCAGGCCCTTGCCCTCGGCGAAGCCGAGCTCGCGGTTCAGGGCGCCGGTGAAGCCCTCGCCGAAGGCGCGCGTGCCGGCCTCGAGGATCCGGTTGATGGTGTCGAGGCGCGCGAGGTCGGTGTCGATGCGGTCGAGCAGGAGGGCGTTCAGCGTCTTGCCGAGCAGGAAGAGGGGGCCGGGGAACATGCCCTCGGCGGCGCCGTCGTGCAGCGGGGCCGTGGCGAGGTAGCGGGGGTTCACGACGAGCACGCGGGTCGCGCCGAGGCGGCGCGCCGGGGAGAGGGGGACGTTCTGGCGGAGGCCGCCGTCGCAATGGTAATCGCCGTCGAGGCGGACCGCGCGGAACAGGATCGGAATGGCCGCCGAGGCGAGCGCGTGGCGCGCGGTGACGCGGACGGCGCGGGCGACCGTGGTGGGGTCATTGCCCCATTGCAATGGGTCACCCTCGCGGCGGTGCACGTGGACCACGGTGCGGCCGCTCGAGACGTGCGTGGTGGAGACGGTGAGCGCGTCGAGGCGGCCGGCGCGGAGGTTCTCCTCGATGCGGTCGAAGGGGATGGCGCGCGCGACGAGGCGCTCCAGGCCCTCGGGGGCGAGCAGGCCGGACTCGCGCGCGGGGACCTCGCCGGCGGGCGGGGCGCGGCCGAGCAGGCCGGCGCCCATCTGCAGGATCGCGCGCACGTCGGGGCGCACGAGCTCGGCGACCTGGAGGCGAGTCCAGACGCCGACGAGGCGCTGGACGGCGGCGCGGCCGAGCTCGGCGAAGGCGGCCAGGCCGCTCGCGTTGAGGGCGCCGACCGAGGTGCCGCAGAGCACGTCGAGGCGCACGTCGCGGCCGAGGTCGCGCGCGACCTCCTCGATGACGTGCTGGACCACGCCGACCTCGTAGGCGCCGCGGGCGGCGCCGCCGGCGAGCACGAGCGCCGTCCGGTCCTCCGCGATTGGGCTGCGGGTATGTTCATCGGCGCGGTTCATGGAGCATCCGCGATGATAACACGGCGCGATCGTGGTAGCTTGGCCGCATGCGAACCCCCCGACCGCGCCTCGCGCGCGCCCTCCTCGCGGCCCTCGCCTCCCTCTGCGCACCGCTCGCGATCGCCTCCTGCGGCGACGACGGCGGCGGCGGCGGCGGCGACGGCGACATCGGCAGCAGCTGCGACGCGCCCGCCGATTGCTACCCGGGCGTCGATCCGCAGCAGATCCAGGGCGACATCGTGTGCATCGACAAGGTCGAGGGCGGGTACTGCTCGCACCGCTGCCAGACGGACGCCGACTGCTGCGCGGTGGACGGCGAGTGCGACGCGGGGCACCCGCAGGTCTGCTCGCCATTCGAGTCGACGGGCGAGATGTACTGCTTCCTGAGCTGCGAGGCCGCCGAGATCGGCAGCCTCGATCCGGACGCGTACTGCGACGAGTTCGCGCACCGGGGCTTCGGCTGCCGGTCGAGCGGCGGCGGCTCGGCGAACCGCAAGGTCTGCGTGCCGTGACGAGCGGCGGTGCGCGGCGCCGGCCGGCGCGGGCCCTGCTCGTCGCGGCCGCGCTCGCGGCGGGCGGGAGCTGCGCGCGCGGGCTGCCGCGCAAGGCGGACGCGCCGGCGCCGCCCCCCGCGCCCGCGAAGGTCAACCTGGCGCCCGTGGCCTTCGCCGGGCAGCGCGACGTGACGCGGAGCCCGCGGATGGCGTCCGCCGCGATCGGCAAGGTCGTGGTCTCGTTCCCGCGCGGCGCGGTCGGGTTTGCGCGGCGCGCCGACATCGAGCGGATCGTGCGCAGGTCGCTGCTCGAGCGGCGCGTCGAGGTGGTCGCGGGCGAGATCCAGGCGCGCGCGGAGACGAACCGCGCGATGCAGGCGCAGAAGGGCCAGCTCACCGAGGCGGAGCAGCTCCTCCTCCTCGGCAAGGACACGGGCGCGGACGCGGTGCTCGTCTTCGACGCGCTGGGCATGGCCGGCGCGATCCACGACGTCGCGATCGCCTGGACCGACGCGGGCCGGATGTTCGAGGCGAGGCCCGGGCCCCCCGCGCCGGCGCTGCCCGCGTGCCCCGCGGGGTTCCGGATGAAGGTCCCGTCGCTGTTCGCGCGCGGCCGCCTGATCTCGACCGCGGACACGACGATCCTCGCCGAGTTCGACGTGCGCGCGAGCCTCTTCGACCGGCGCGAGGAGCTCGCGGCGCCCGCGGACGTGACGCGCTGGCTGCCCCGGCCCGAGCGCGCGCGCGGCGTCTACCGGAGCAACGACGGCTGCGACACCGAGGACCACGAGTACGAGTACGTCGCGAGCTGGTCGGCCGTCGACGTGCTGTGCCCCGAGATCCAGAAGCGGCTCGCGCCGCACATCCCGCCGGAGCGGAGCTGGGAGCGGCTCGAGCCCGGCGTCACGGCCGCCGTGCAGGACCTGGTCGCGGGCGTGTTCGGGCGCTAGGCCGCTGCCGCGCCCGCTACGCGCGCTCTCGCTGCGAGAGCATCGCCGCGAGGTAAATCAGGTAGAGCCCCGCGAGCCCGACGAGCACGTAGATGATCCGGCTCACCGTGGTCATCTGCCCGAAGATCGCGGCGACCAGGTTGAAGTTGAAGAGGCCGACGAGGCCCCAGTTGATCGCGCCGATCACCGCGAGGACGATGGCGATCCACCCCAGCGCTGAAAGACCCGACTCTCGTGCGCCCATTTCGCGTGCCTGTGCCATGACCCGGGTCAAAGCAGGAGGCGCGCCGCGGACGGGTTGTGCAATCCGGTGGCAACGTCCGCCCGCCGCCGCCCGCCCGCGGCGGGCGGGCGGCGCATGAGCCCGTCTGTTCCGGCAGGATCGCAACGATGACGCCGAGCGCCGACCTCAAGATCTGGCGCCGGATTTTCTGTCCTCGGATGGGACCCACGCGCCTCGTACGAAGACCGCCGCGTCCACGACCCGATTGAATTGACGTGGATACGGCGACCATTTCAACACACACCACCAGCTCGCAATCGCCGCCGAGATCCTCGGACCGCGGCCCCGGGCCATCCCGCGGCGCGCCGCGGTCGGCCGCCCAGAGGCTCTCCCAGCGCTTCCAGCGGGCATTGAGGGCGCGTCGACGCGAGCGCGCCGGCAGTTGCGCGCCCGGTGCGAAGGATCCGGATCGAGCCCAGGTCACGGCCCTCTCACGAGCAAGTCCACGCCATCCAGCGCGCCATCGTCGAATATGACGGCGCCGCGTCACGGCGCGAGCTGCTCTTCGCGGTGCGCGATCCGGAAGCCCTCGCCCTCCTCCGAGTCGATGAAGCGGATCCGGTCCGAGGCCTCGAGGTCGTCGACGATCTCCTCGGCCTCGATCTGCGAGAGGTCGAAGCGCGCGCAGAGGGCGTCGCGGAGCCGCGTCTTGCCGGTCACGTAGTCGGCGTCGATGAGCCCTCCGAGCTCGGCGAGCAGCGCCTCGGCCGCGCGGTCGAGCGTGATCACGGGCGACTCGACCGTCTCGTCCGCCATGCGCACCACCTCGCCCGGGGGCTCGATCTCACCGGCCTGCTGGATCGCCTCGTCCCCGAGCTCGACGCCCTCGATCTGCTCGCTCATCGGCGCGCCCTGGTGCCGCCGCCCGCGCGCCGCAAGGGGCGCGCCGGAGAAAGCCTCGATGCCCGGCGGGCTCCAGGGTATCTAGAGGCCGGGGGCCTGGGCAGCATGGACAGGAGACAGGAAGAACCATTCTCACGCCGGGCCGGGCGCGCCGGCGGGGCGAGCTCCCCCTTCCCGCGCCCGGCCGGGCTGCTCGAGCTCCAGCTCCTCGGCCGCGTGCTCCTGCACGCGATCCTCGTGGGGGTCGCCGCCGGCGTCGTCGGCTCGCTCTTCTTCGCGGGGCTCGAGCTCGCCGAGCGCTGGCTGCTCGAGGCGACCACCGGCTACGAGCCGCTGCGCGCGCACGGCGAGGCGGTGCTCTCGGAGGGACACGCGGGGCGCTTCCGGCCGTGGCTGATCTGCGTCGTGCCCGCGCTCGGCGCGCTGGCGGGCGGGCTGCTCACGGCGAAGCTCGCGCCCGAGGCGCGCGGCGGCGGCGCGAACGCCATGATCGAGGCCTTCCACCACAACGGGGGGGTGATCCGCCGGCGGGTCCCGCTCATCAAGGCGCTCGCGTCGATCGTCACGCTCGGCTCGGGCGGCTCGGGCGGGCGCGAGGGGCCCACGATGCAGATCGGCGGCGCGATCGGATCGATCGTCGCGCGCTACCTCCGCGTCACGCCGCGCGAGCGCCGCATCCTCCTCGTCGCGGGCGCGGCCGCGGGCATGTCGGCGGTGTTCCGCACGCCGCTCGGCGCGGCGCTGCTCGTCGTCGAGGTGCTGCACCGCGACGACTTCGAGGCCGACGCGCTCGTCCCCTCCATCCTCGCGAGCGTCGTCTCGTACTCGGTGTTCATCTACTCGTTCGGCGAGTCGACGCTCTTCGCGCACGCGCCGCGCTACCCGTTCGTGCCGGCGCACCTGCCGCTCTACGCGCTGCTCGCGATCGTGATCTCGCTGATCGGGGCCGCGTTCGCGAGCGCGCTGCACGCCGTCGAGCGGGCCGCGCGGCGGCTCACCGCGCCCGCGTGGCTCAAGCCGGCGCTCGGCGGCCTCGCGCTCGGCCTGCTCGTCGCGCCGCTGCTCGTGCTGCTCGGCCCGCGCTTCGACCGCGCGGGCCAGGGCTTCGGCCTGCTGGGCGCCGGCTACGGCGCCGCGCAGGTCGCGATCACGGGCGCGACCTGGCTGCCGGGCGGCTGGACCGGGGTCGAGCTCCTGCTCGTGCTCATGGCGATGAAGATCGCCGCGACCTCGTTCACGGTCGGCTCGGGCGGCAGCGCGGGCGACTTCGGCCCGTCGCTCGTGATCGGCGCGCTCGCCGGCGGCGCCTTCGGGCGCGCCGCGGCGATCCTGCTCGGTGATCCGCGCATCGATCCCGGCGCGTTCGCGCTGGTCGGCATGGGCACGCTCTACGGCGGCCTCGCGCACGTGCCGATCGCCGCGCTGGTCATGGTGTGCGAGCTCGCGGGCAGCTACGACCTGCTCGTCCCGCTGATGCTCAGCGAGGGCATCGCGTTCGTCGCGCTCAGGCACCGCTCGCTCTACTCCGCGCAGGTGCCGACGAAGCGGGATTCGCCCGCGCACCGCGACGACCTCATCGTCGACGTCCTCCGCAGCGTCCGCGTGGCCGACGTCGTGGAGCGCGATCGGCCCTTCGTCACCTTCGACGCCCGCGCGTCCGCAGCGCAGATCGTCGATCGGATCGCGAACGCGGAGGAGCAGGACACCTTCCCGGTCCTCTCGGACGAGGGCAAGGTGATCGGGACCATCGACGCCGACATCCTCCGCGCCGCCGCGGTGAGCCCGGAGCTCGGCGAGTTCGCGATCGCGCACGACATGATGACCCACCCCGCCTCGGTCGAGGAGGCGGACGATCTCCACCACGCGCTCCAGCGGCTGCTCGAGCACGACGCGCGCGCGCTCGTCGTGCTCGGCGAGGGCGGCCGCATCGTCGGCTTCCTCCGCGAGGCCGACGTGGCCCGCGCCTACCACGAGGCCACGGCGGCGCGGGCCTCAGATCGCGCGAGCGACCCCTGACGCGCGACGCCTGAGCGAGCATCTCCGCGCGCTTGCGGTGACGCGCCGGCGCGGTGTATCGTCCGGAGCCGCGGAGGAGCGAAGGCATGGACGGCCTCGTGATCGAGCAGCTGAGCATCCAGCTCGTCCGGACAGAGGGCAGGATCCGGCTCGGCTGGCTCGGCACGAGCCGCCTGGAGAACACGGAGCTGAGCCTCGCCCCCTTCCTGCGCAAGATCGCCGACGACGCCGCGGCGGAGGGCGCGTCGATCGAGATGCACATCGAGTCGGCGTCGTTCTTCAACTCCGCGACGATGGCGGCGGTCATCCGCTTCATCAAGGTCGCGCTCGACCAGCGCGTCGCCGTCGAGCTGTCGTTCAACCCCGGCCAGGAATGGCAGCGGATCTTCGCAGGAGCGCTGCGCATCTTCGACCGGCGCGACGGCCTGTTCACCCTCCGCCCGACCTAGAGGCCCGCGCGCCGATGAACGACCGGGAGCACAAGGGGCCGAGCTTCCGCCTCGAGCTGCCCATCAGCCAGCGATGGCAGAACATCGACGCGCTGCACCGCACGATCGCCGGTTCCACCGAGGACCTCCTCGACGATCCGAGGATCTCGCAGACGCTCGCCATGGTCGCGAGCGAGCTCATCGAGAACGCGGTCAAGTACGGCGCGTGGTCGCGCTCGCGCGCGGCCGGCGTCGTGGTGCAGCGGCGCGAGACGCCGACCGGGGACGTGATCGAGATCGAGGTCACGAACCCGGTCCATGGCGCGGGCGATTTCCTGGCAGTCCAGAGCACGCTCGACTGGATCGCGAGCTTCCCCTCGCCGCGCGAGGCGTATATCTCCCGCATCCGCCAGCTCGCCGAGGACGTGGAGATCGAGCAGAGCCGCCTCGGGCTGGTCCGTGTCGCGTACGAGGGGGGCTGCCAGGTGCGGGCGGAGCTGCTCGAGGGCGACATGCTGCGCGTCACGGCGGCGCTGCCGGTCACGAGCCCGTGACGGTCGCGGCCACGGGTGACCCGCGCCGCGTCGAGGAGTTGCTCGAGCAGCTCGAGCGCGTCAACGAGGAGCTCGAGCGGACGAACCGGGACCTCACCGCCGCGCTCCGCGCGCTCGAGGAGAAGGACCACCGGCTCCGCGAGGACCTCGCGCAGGCGCGCGCCTTCCAGCAGCAGATCCTGCCGCGCGATCCGCACCCGGGCTTCTTCGACTGCCGCGCGGTCTACCGCCCCGTCGAGATGGTAGGCGGCGACATCTACGACATCGCCGAGCTCGACCCGTGGGCCTACCGCTTCCTCATCGCGGACGCGCCCGGGCACGGCGTGCAGGCCGCGATGCGGACCATGATCGTCAAGACCGAGTACGACCGGATCAAGGAGACGAGCATGGATCCGGCCCAGCTCCTGCAAGAGCTCAACGACCGCATCTGCCGCGCGTACCCGAACATCGAGCTGCCGTTCACCGCGTGCTGCTTCGACGTCCTCCGGCCGCGGCAGGGGCGCGGGGCCATCCTCCGCTGCGCGAGCGGCGCCCACCCGGCCCTCCTGCTCGCGCCCCGCGCGCTGCGAGGCGAGGGGCGCGCGCTCGGCGGCGAGGGCGGCTACCTCGGCGTGATGCCCGGCGTCGACCTCGATCTCGTCGAGGCCCGCCTGCCCCCCGGCGCGCGCCTGCTCGCGTACACCGACGGGCTGGTCGAGATCGGCGGCGCCTGCGCGCCGCCTGGAGCCCCCCGCGTGGCGCAGATCCTGCAAATCCTCGGCTCGACCGAGCGATCGCTCGAGCAGGCCATCGCCGATCTCATCGCGCCCGTCGAGGAGGCGGCGAAGGAGGGCGAGGGGGCGGACGACACGACCCTGATCGCCGTCGAGATCCCATGGACCTCGGCGGACCCGTGGCGGTAGCGTGATTTACCGTGCAGAGCGAGACCTCGGATCCCGGCCTGTTCGCGGGCTACACCCCGCTGCCCGGAGCCTATGACGAGATGTTCGGCGATCGCTTTGCGCCGCGGCCGGAGCTCCGGCGCACGGCGGAGCAGCTCGCCGCGATGGGCCGGAGCGAGCTCTCGCGCGCGCAGCACCTCGCGGAGCTCGCGCTGCTCAACCAGGGCGTGACCTTCTCGGTCTACAACGACCGCCGCGGCGCCGAGAAGATCTTCCCGTTCTGCCTCGTCCCGCGGCTCGTCTCCGCGGCCTCGTTCGCGCACCTGGAGCGGGGCCTCGCGCAGCGCGTCCGCGCGCTCGGCCTCTTCCTCGACGACGTGTACGGCGAGCAGCGCATCCTCGCCGAGGACCGCATCCCGCGTGACCTCGTGCTCGGCGCCGGCCACTACCTGCCGCGCCTCCGCGGCGTGCGCCCTCCCGGCGGCGTGCGCGTCCACATCGCCGGCATCGATCTCATCCGCGACCCCGACGGCGCCTTCCGCGTGCTCGAGGACAACCTCCGCACGCCGTCGGGCGTCTCGTACGTGCTCGAGAACCGCCTCATCAGCAAGCGCGTGCTCCCGCAGATCCTGGACCAGGCGCGGGTGCACCGCGTCGACCACTACCCCGCGCGCCTCGCGGAGACGCTGCGCTCGGTCTCGCCCGTGACCACGGGCGGCACGAACGCGGTCGTGCTCACCCCCGGCCCGTACAACTCGGCCTACTTCGAGCACAGCTTCCTCGCGCGCACCATGGGCCTCGAGCTCGTGCAGGCCGCGGACCTCTTCGTCGACCATGACCAGGTCTTCGTGCGCACCACGCGCGGCCCGCGCCGCGTGCACGTCATCTACCGCCGCACCGACGAGGCGTTCCTCGACCCGGAGGTCTTCCGCCCCGACAGCCTGCTCGGCGTGCGGGGCCTGATCCGCGCGTACGCGGCGGGCAACGTCGCGCTCTGCAACGCGCCCGGCAACGGCGTCGCCGACGACAAGGCCGTCTACCCGTTCGTCCCCGAGATGATCCGCTTCTACCTCGGCGAGGAGCCCATCCTCGAGCAGGTCCCGACCTACGTCTGCCTGCGCGACGACGACCGCCGCTACGTGCTCGAGCACCTCGGCGAGCTCGTCGTGAAGGCCGTCGACGAGGCGGGCGGCTACGGCATGCTGATGGGCCCCGAGTCCACCCTCGCGCAGCGCGAGGAGTTCAGGAAGCGCATCGAGGCGACCCCGCGCCGCTACATCGCCCAGCCGCGCGTCGAGCTGTCGACCGGCCCGACCTGGGACGCCGACCACGGCCGCATGGTCCCGCGCCGGCTCGACCTGCGCCCCTACGTGCTCACCAGCCGGGACGGCCCCTGGGTCCTGCCCGGCGGCCTCACCCGCGTCGCGCTGCGGCCGGGATCGTACGTCGTGAACTCGAGCCAGGGAGGGGGCTCCAAGGACACCTGGGTCCTGAAGGGGAATTCATGATCTCCCGGGTCGCGGATCATTGCTTCTGGCTCGGCCGGTACCTCGAGCGCGCGGAGAGCACCGCGCGCGTGCTCGCCGTCACGCAGCACCTCGCGCTCGACGCCGAGCTCACGCCCCCGCAGTGCTGGCTGCCGGTCGTCATCGCCCTCGGCCTCAAGCAGCAGTTCTTCGAGCTCCACGGCGAGGCCGCCGCCGGCGACGGCGAGCGCGTGCAACGCTTCATCAGCTTCGACGAGGGCAACGCCACGAGCCTCCGGCGCTCGATCTCGGCCGCGCGCGACAACGCGCGGTCCATCCGCGAGGTGGTCAGCCTCGAGGTCTGGGAGACCATCAACGAGCTGCACCTCTGGATGAGCGGCCCCGCCGCCGAGGAGGAGCACGCCTCGAACCGCTACGGCTTCTACCGGCGGATCCGCCAGATGACGCAGCTCGCCCTGGGGCTCACCCAGAGCACGATGCTGCACGACACGCCGCTCGACTTCATCTGGCTCGGCGTGCTGCTCGAGCGCGTCGGCCAGACCGCGCGCACCCTCGACGTGCACCACCACGCGTTCATGGTCGATCGCCCGAGCTCCCCCGGCGGCGTGGAGGTCGTCGAGACCGCGGTCTGGCTCTCGCTGCTCCGCGCGTGCTCGGGGTTCGAGCCGTTCATGAAGACCAGCCAGGGCCGCGTCACGGGCGAGGCCGTCGCGCGCTTCCTGCTGTTCGAGCCGCGCTTCCCGCGCTCGATCCGCCACTGCGTGCACGCGGGCTACTCCCGGCTCTGCGACATCCGCCCGCCCGAGAGCGTCACCCTGCCCGGCGGCGAGCCCCTCGAGCGCCTGCACGCCCTCGACCGCTGGATCGCCGAGAAGGCGAGCGAGCCCTTCGACGCCCGCGCGGTCCACGGGATCCTGACGCACGCCGTCGACGAGACCGCCGCGATCTGCGACGGCGTGGGCCGCGAGCTGCTCGGCTATGGCCCCCCCGCCAGCACATACAAGCTGTCAACACAATCCGTCTCAACCACGCCTTGAGGCCCGTCCAGCCTCGATTTTCTTGCGGGTCGTCCTGGGTCCTACGCTAGTCTCCGAGGCCGTCCATGAGCGCCGGCGAGCGACCCAGGGGGGGAGGGCCCAGCGCACCTGCGCCTCTGCTGCTGCTCGTCGGGTGCCCGCTGGATTTCGTGATCGCGTGCCGCGAGGCGGGCGCCCCCCGATCGATCGACGTGCGCGCCTGCGACGTCGCGACGGCGCGCGCGACGGCCGCGTCCGACCGGCCCTTCGCGATCGCGGTCGCCGAGGCCGCGTACCGGGAGGCCGCCCGCGCCGTCGACGAGCTCGCGCGCGACCTCGGCGCGCCCCTGCTCCGCTTCGACCTCGCCGCGGATCGCGCGCCCCTCGGCCACGGCCTGCTGGCCGCCGCGCTGCTCGAGTCGGCGGCCGAGCCCGGCGATTGACGCTCGGGGCTCCGGGCGACCACGCCGGCCCCCGGGGGCCTCCTGCCAGATCAAGGCCTGTCGATCCAGGGAGGAACTTCGGGGACGCCGTACTAGGGCTTCTTCTTCATGCCCGGCAGGTAGGCCTTCTCGGCCGGCGGCTCCAGGAACTCGATCTTCTCCGCCGTCATGATCCCGTGCTTCGGATCGGCCGCGGCGCCGCTCGTCGCCTTGGTGAACGTGACCGCGTAGGTCCCCGTCACCTTCACCTTCGCGCCGATGTTCGGGATCGGGTTCGGCAGGTCGTTGCCCCAGAACTCGTCGGCCAGCTTGACCTCGCTCTCCTTGTCCTTCGGCGCCTTGTCGAGCGCCTCGATCATGCTGTAGAGCTGCGCGTAGTTCGACGCCCAGCCCATGACCTGGATCATCTCCTTGGTCTCGGCCTTGTCGTCCGCGATGTAGAAGGTCGGCACCGGGGCCTTGCAGTCGGCCGGGTCGGCCTTGCCGGTCTTGTGCACCGCGCAGGCGGGGGCCTCGGCGTAGTTCGTCTTCACGACGTAGCCGACGATCGAGAGCTGCTTGCCGTTGACGTCCTCGAAGTGGACGCGGCTCCGGAGATCGTGCGTCACGCCCCAGACGGTGTAGGCGTCGCCGTTTTTCTTGTTCTTCTGCGGGAGCGTCGGCACGGCCGGCAGGTTCGCCTTCCGGCCGCTGAAGGCGGGCTTGGCCTCGTAGGGCTTCTCTTCCGCTCCGCATCCAGCGGTGCCCGCGGCGAGGCAGGTGACGACGGCGACGGTGGCACCGAATCGGACGTTCATTGCTTCTCCAGGGTCAACGGGGGGTTCGGGGGGCGCTGCTCGGCTCGCCCGTGCGAAGTCGCTCCAGTACAGAACCGTGTCAAACACACGCCGCGATCGCCGGGCCAGGGAGGCGCAGCCCGCCCGGCGCTGCCGGGAAACGGCTAACACGGTCGCGCCGAGGCCGTAAAGAGAAACGGCAGCCCTTCGCCGTCCAGCGGGGGATGGGGTACCCTCGGCGCCATGCCGGAGACCACCCTGCGCACCGACTTCGAGCCCTCGAAGGTGCTGGTGATGATCCTCGCCGGCGGCGAGGGGCGAAGGCTCGGTCCGCTCACCTACGACCGCGCCAAGCCCGCGGTCCCGTTCGGCGGCCGGTACCGGATCATCGACATCGTCCTCTCGAACTTCGTCAACTCCGGGCTCCACCGGATCAAGATCCTCACCCAGTACAAGAGCTCGTCGCTGGACGAGCACATCGCCCGCGCGTGGCGGCTTTCACCGATGCTGGACAGCTTCATCGAGACCGTCCCGGCGCAGCAGCGGACGGGCAAGAGCTGGTTCAAGGGCTCGGCGGACGCGGTCTACCAGACGCAGAACGTCATCACGGACGAGTCGCCGGACCAGCTCTGCATCTTCGGCGGCGATCACGTCTACAAGATGGATGTGCGGCAGATGCTCTCGCAGCACCTTTCGCGCGACGCCGAGGTCACCGTCGCCGCGATCCCCGTCACGCGCGACGAGGCCCGCGCGTTCGGCGTGATCGAGGTCGACGAGGGCGGCCGCATCCTCGCCTTCCACGAGAAGGTCGAGGACCCGCCGACCATGCCGGGCAACTCGAAGATGTGCCTCGCGTCGATGGGCAACTACATCTTCAAGACCGCGGCGCTGCTCGACGTGCTCGAGCAGGACGCGGCGACCGAGACCAGCGCGCACGACTTCGGGCGCGACATCATCCCGCGCATGGTCGCGGCCGGGCGGCGGGTCTACGTCTACGACTACAAGACGAACCGGGTCCCCGGAGAGGATGACAACGGCTACTGGCGCGACATCGGCACCATCGACGCCTACTGGGCGGCCCAGATGGACCTCGTCGCCATCCAGCCCGCCTTCAACCTCTACAACAAGCGCTGGCCTATCCGGACCGGCATCACCCACGATCCGCCGGCCAAGTTCGTCTTCCGCGACGAGGCGTCCGCGCGCATCGGCATCGCGACCGAGAGCCTCGTCTCCCTCGGCTGCATCATCTCCGGCGGCCGCATCCACCGCAGCGTGCTCTCGAACCGCGTGCGCGTGAACTCCTTCAGCCACATCGAGGAGTGCGTCCTCTTCGAGGACGTCAAGATCGGCCGGCACGTCAAGCTCCGCCGCTGCATCGTCGACAAGGACGTCGAGATCCCCGCGGGCACCGAGATCGGGTTCAACCTCGAGGAGGACCGCAAGAAGTGGTTCGTCAGCGACGGGGGGATCGTGGTCATCCCGAAGCGGGCAAAGCTCGACTCCCCCTGACGCGCTCGACGTTGACGCGCGCACGCGCCGACGCCCCAAACCGGCTATCCTTCCGTGTCGAGGAAGGACATGCCCCGCACGATCATCGTCGGTGACGTCCACGGCTGTAGAGACGAGCTCGTGCGGCTCCTCGATCGCGTGGGCTTCGGCGAGGGCGACCGGCTCGTCATGGTCGGCGACATGGTCGTGCGCGGCCCCGATCCGTGCGGGACGCTGGACCTCCTGCGCGAGCTCAACGCCGAGTCCGTGCGCGGCAACCATGAGGACCGCCTGCTCCGCTGGCACGCCGGCCGGACCGACCCGCGCGGCGAGCCGCTCGGCGAGCTCTCCAAGGCGACGGCGCGGCTGCTCCGCAAGCGCGACTGGAGCTGGCTCGAGTCGCTCCCGCACTGGATCGATCTGCCCGAGCACAACCTCCGCGTGGTGCACGCCGGCCTCGTGCCCGGCCTCCCGATCGAGCGGCAGGACCCGCACACGCTCATGTACGTCCGCTTCCTCGGCCGCTACGGCGAGCCCGTGGAGCGCCGCGGCGGCAGGCTCCTCTGGGGCGAGGCCTACGCCGGCCCGCCGCACATCGTCTTCGGTCACAACGCGCGCAGCGATCCGCAGATCCACGGCTGGGCGACCGGCATCGACACGGGCGCGGTCTATGGCGGCCGCCTCACCGCGATGGTCCTCCGGGCAGGCGAGCCCGTGCCGCCGCCGTGCTCGCGCGTCGAGGTCCTCGTCTCCATCCCCGCCCGCCGCCGCTACGTCGGCCGCTGAAGCTGACCCGGCGGCGGATCGCGCCGTGCGGGCTTGGCCACGCGGGATAGAGCCGTTAATCTCCCCCGCATGCTCAGCCCCGCGCGCCTCCGACGGCTCCTTGCACCGTTCGACATCTGGGGCTCCGGGTCGCGCTCCCGCGCCCTCCGCCCCAGACCCCCGGTCGCCCTCGCGGCCGCCGTGCTCGCGGCGGCCCTGACGGCCGGGCCGGCGCCGGCGCTCGGGCAGGGCAAGCAGGCGAGCACCGCGGCCCTCGTCCAGCGCGGCGGCGAGCTCTTCGACGATCAGCAATACGAGGAGTCGATCCAGACCCTCTCCGCCGCGCTCGTCCGCCCCGGATCGACGAAGCAGGAGAAGATCGAGATCTACCGCCTGCTCGCCTACAACTTCATCATCCTGAAGCGCCTCGACGAGGCGGACTCCGCTGTCCGCGGCGTGCTCGTGCTCGACGAGGGCTTCACGCTCCCGCCCACCGAATCCCCGCGCTTCCGCACCTTCTTCGATGAGACGCGAAAGAAATGGGAGGAGGAGGGCAAACCCGGAAAGGTCGACGAGAGCGCCCCGAAGCCCGTCGAGCAGCCGATCCGCATCACGCACACCTCGCCCGCGCAGGCCACGCTCGATCAGGTCGTCAGGCTGACCGGCGGCATCGACGACCCGAGCGCGAAGGTGAAGGGCGTGCAGCTCGCCTACCGGACCGGCGCCAAGGGGAAATTCGTGACCGTCTCGGCGAGGTATTCGCTGGGCAAGTTCACCGCCCAGATCCCCGCGGCCGCCGTGAAGCCGCCGCTCGTCGAGTATTACCTGCTCGCCGTCGACCAGGGCGGCCTGCCCGTGGCCGGGCGCGGCGACGCCGCGATGCCGCTCCGCATCGCGGTCCCCGCGCCCGCGGGCGGCGGCGGCGGCGTGCTCTCGAGCCCCTGGTTCTGGGTCCCGGTCGGCGTGGTCGTGGTCGGCGGCGCGATCGCGACCGCGCTCATCATCGCCAACACCAGCAGCACCTCGACCGTCTCGGTCCGGGTGACGGAGTAACGCGCGCAAGGTGGAGCCCCGATACCCGTTCGTCGCCGTCGACGTCCCCTCCCACCAGGCCGACGATCTCTCCGCCGGACTCTTCGAGCTCGGCGCCTCGGGCGTCGAGGAGCGCGATGACCAGACCCTGATCCGGGGCGCCGGCCAGGGCCGCGTCACCCTGGTCGCGAGCTTCTCGTCCCGCGAGGACGCCGACGCCGCGATCGAGGCGCTCCGCGAGCTCGACCCGGACCTCTCCCCGCGCCTGGAGGAGGTCGTCGGCGACGCCTGGCGCGACGCCTGGAAGGAGCATTTCGCGCCCTTCCCGCTCACCTCGCGGATCACGGTCGTCCCCCCCTGGGTCGATTACACGCCCGCGCGCGAGGGCGAGCGGGTGCTCCACCTGGAGCCCGGCCGCGCGTTCGGCACGGGCCTGCACGCGACCACCTCGCTCGTCGCCGAGCTGCTCGACGCCCGCGCCCCCGAGCTCGCTGGCCGGGAGGTCCTCGACGTCGGCACCGGCAGCGGGATCCTCGCGCTCGCCGCCCTGCTCCTCGGCGCCTCCCGCGCCGCGGCGATCGATATCGATCCCGACGTCATCGAGGTCGTGATCGAGAACGCCGCCAGGAACGGCCTCGAATCCAGGATCAGCGCGAGCGCCGGCACCGTGGAGACCATCACGCGGCCTTATCCCTGGGTGCTCGCGAACATCGAGGCCCGCGTGCTCCGGCCCCTCGGGCCGGAGCTCGTCCGGGTGCTCGCCCCGGGGGGCTGCCTCGTGCTCTCCGGCATCCTCGCGAGCGAGCACGACGAGATGGTTCACATCTATACCTCCTTGCCCCGCCGCCTCGCGCACCTGGAGAGCCGGAGGCGGATCGAGGAGTCGGGCGAGGGCTGGGTCGCCATCGCGTTCTCGGATGCCGCTCGGGGCTCCGGGTCGCGCCCCCATGTGGAGCCGCCCGGCGCATGAGCCCCCCGCGCCTGCGCGTCCCGCTCGCGCCGATCGATCCCGGCGAGCGGGCGCTGCCCCCGGACGCCGCGAATTACGTGGTCCGCGTCCACCGCCTCCGCGAGGGCGACCATTTCATCGCCTTCGACCCCGAGCGCGCCGTCGAGGCCGACGTGGCGGTGATCGCGATCGGCCGCCGCGACGCGACCGTTCGCATTGGCTCACCCCGGCCCGCGTCGCTGCGCCCGCGCCGCCGGGTGACGCTGCTGCAATGCATCGGGAAGGGCGACAAGATGGATTCGGTGGTCCGCGACGCGACCGAGCTCTCCGCGACCCGGATCGTCCCCGTGCTCGCCGAGCGCTCCGTCGCGCGCCCGGCGGCGGATCGCCGCGATCGCTGGCGCCGGATCGCGATCGAGGCGGCCCGTCAATGCGGCCGCGGCGACGCGCCCCGGATCGACGCGCCGCTCGACCTCGCCGCCGCGATCGCGGGCGTCGGCGCGGGGGCGGCCGGCATCAGCCTGGATCCCAGGGCCGAGGCGCCGCTCGGCGCGAGGCTCCGCGCGCTCGCGCCCGAGGCCGAGATCGCGCTGGTGATCGGCCCCGAGGGCGGCCTGACCGCCGACGAGCTCGGCGCCTGCGCCGCCGCCGGCTTCACTCCTGCCCGCCTGGGGCGGCTGACGCTCCGCACCGAGACCGTCTGCGCGGCCGCGCTCGGCGCGCTGCTGGCGCTCGAGGACGGGGGCGACGGCTGAGCTGCCCCGCTCACCAGCTCTGCCTCTCCCCCCCCGGCGCCCGGGGGTGTAGGGTGGGCCTGATCATGTCCAAGGATGCGCTCGTCAAGGCGGTCAAGGTCATCGTCGCGCTCGCGCGGGACGGCAAATTCGACGAGGCGTACGAGGGGTACGCCCGGCTCTTCGAGAGCCCGGAGTTCGCGGCTTGCAGGCCCGAGGACCAGCGGCAGGCGCTGCGGCTCATGGTGCTCGCCAAGGGCGCGCCGCCGCAGCCGACGCCGGCCATGCTCCGGGCCCACCGGAGCGCCGTCGCGCCGCTCACCGAGCTCGTCTCCGTCCACGGGGACCCGGGCGATCACGAGATGCTCGGGCTCTGCCACGAGCTCCTCGGCAACCTCGAGAGCGCGGACCGGATCTACCGCGCGGGGCTCGCGCTCGAGCGGGAGCGGAACGCGCAGAGCGATCTCTGCGGCAGCTTGATGAAGCGGATCTCGCTGCTCTAGCCATGCACGCCGTCGCGGTCACCAGCCAGAAGGGCGGGGTCGGCAAGACGACCATCTCGCTGAACCTCGGGCTCGCGCTCGCGCGCGCGGGGCAGCGCACGCTCATCCTGGAGCTCGACGCGCAGGGCAGCATCGGGCTCTCGCTGGGGCTCTCGGACCGGGCGCGGGCGGGGATCGCGGAGGTGCTCACGGGCGCGGAGGCGCTCGAGGGCGTGCTGCTCAGGACGCGGGATCCGCAGCTCCAGGTGCTGCCGGTGGGGCGCGTCGATCCGACGACGGTCTCGGGGTTCGAGGAGGCGCTCACGCGCGGGGCGGTGCTCCAGGGGCTGCTCTCGAAGCTCGCGGCGGACTTCGACGTCGTGCTGCTCGACTGCCCGGCGGGCCTCGGCAAGGTGACCTCGCGGGCGCTCGAGGCCGCGACGCACGCGCTCACGCCGCTCCAGGCCGAGCCGCTCGCGCTGCGCTCGGTGGGGCAGATGCTCGCGCTCGTCGACAAGATCCGGGCGGAGAAGAACCCGAAGCTCTCGCTGCTCGGGATCGTGCTCTCGATGTTCGATCGGAAGACGCCGGCGTCGCTCGAGGTCGCGGAGACCTTGTGGACCAAGTTCCCGGACGGGATCATCCTCGACACGGTCATCCCGCGGGACGAGACGTTCCTCGAGGCGTCGCTCCGGGGGGCGCCGCTGCTCCTCATGCAGAAGCGACCGCCCCCGCTCTCGCGGGTGTTCGATCAGCTCGCGAACGACGTGCTCGATCGCCTCGATCCGAGGGCGGCGGAGGACGACGATGGGCCGATCCCGCTCCTCGTTTGAGATCACGGGGGCCATCGCCGCGGCGGCCGCGCTCGCGCCCGAGGCGGGGTTCGGGGCGCCGGGGGTCGGCGGCGCGCCGCTCGTCTCGTTCTCGCCGCCGGCCGCGGCCGAGACGCCCCAGTCGGCGCCGCCCTCGTCGGGGACCGGGCTCGTCGCGCTCCAGAGCGAGCTGCCGCCGTCGTCGACCGCGGACATGGGCGGCGGCCGCGACCTGCGCAGCGCGCTGCCGCCCTCGGTGACCGGTGAGTCCATCGAGGTGCCGCCCTACCCCGCGCCGCCGATCTCGACGGGGCGCGGGCCTGCGTCGGCGGGCGAGGCCGCCGCGGCGCCCGCGGCGGCGGCCGCGGAGGTCGCGGCGCCGGCGCCGATCGACGCCGGCGCAGCGGCCGCGGAGCGGATGCCGAGGCCGCCCGACCTCAAGGGCGTCGTGAGCCCGGTGCTGCGGTGCGAGCGCGTACTGGAGTGGATCGCCCTCGCGACCGGCGCGACGGACGTCTTCCTCGCGGACGCGGCGGGCCTGCCGCTCGCGGGATCGATCCGCGACGCCGAGGCGAGGCTCGCGGCCTCGGGCTGGGTCGCGTCCGCGATCGGCGCGCTCGTGGCCGCGCTGCCCGGCGCGCCCTCGCCGCTCTTCGAGGTCCGGGTCGGCGAGGGCCCGTCGTTCCAGCTCATCGGCTTCCAGGTGAGCGCGGGCGCGTACGTCGTCGGGCTCTCGCGCGCGGCGCCGCTCTCGCCGCGGCAGACGCAGGCGATCCGCGCCGCGTGCCGCCACGCGCTCGGGGGCGCCGCGTGAGCGCGGGCTCCGGCGGCAGAGGGGCGGAGCGGCCCGATCCGATCCCGCTCGACGGGCTCGCGTACGGCATCGACGGGCTCGACGCGCTGCTCGTCGTGCACCTCGGCGACGCGCACGTGCACGGCGCCTTCCTGCGCGACGGCGCGGGGCTCGACGCCGCCTTCGCTTCGGACGGCCGCGCGCAGGAGGGCCTCGCGATCGCGCTCCGGGACGCCTACCGCACCGCGCAGGGCGCCGCGCGCAGGGTCGCGCTGCTCTCCACCGGCGCGCGGCGATCATCGCGCCCGCCGCGCGAGGGCGCGGGAGAGATCGCCGAGCCCACCGCCACCCTCGAGGAGGGCGGCCGCACGGTCCTCCTGCGCCGGGTCCGCGCGTTCGTCGTCGCGTGCGTCTTCGACGCCTCGATGCCGCTCGGCATGGCGCGCCTGCTCTCCACGCGCCTCGCCGCGGCGCTCGCGCCCGAGCTGCCCCTCGGCCCCGCGCCCGAGCTCGCGCTCGCCGCCGAGGCCCGCCGCGATCCGGAACGCGCGCGGCCCACCGACTCGTGGGGTCCGGGGCGCAGCGCGGCTCGCCCGCGCGAAGCCCCGGATGTCGACGAGCGTCCGGGGCGCAGCGCGGCTCGCCCGCGCGAAGCCCCGGATGTCGACGAGCGTCC